>NZ_JBIVTZ010000005.1:478299-479386 GCF_044756945.1 Streptomyces sp. NPDC091387
ACGCGCACCACGGTCATCATCACGACGCGGAGCCCGGTCATCACGACGGAAACTGCCACCGGACGAACCACCACTGCTGGGCCGGCTGTCATCACGGCGGAACCCACCACCGCTGGAACCACCACGGTTGTCGTCACGGCGGAAGCCACCACCGGAGGAGCCGGAGCTGCCACGGTTGTCATCGCGGCGGAAGCTACCACCGGAGGAGCCGGAGCTGCCACGGTTGTCGTCACGGCGGAAGCTACCACCGGTGCTGCCTCCGCGGTTGTCGTCGTCACGACGGGGGCCGCGCGGACGGTCGTCACGCCGCTCGAACCCACCACCGGAACGCGCACCACGGTCATCATCACGACGCGGAGCCCGGTCATCACGACGGAAACTGCCACCGGACGAACCACCACTGCTGGGCCGGCTGTCATCACGACGGAAACCACCACCGCTGGAACCACCACGGTTGTCGTCACGGCGGAAGCCACCACCGGAGGAGCCGGAACCACCCCGGTCGTCACGGCGGAACCCACCACCGCTGGAACCACCACGGTTGTCGTCGCGACGGAAGCCACCACCGGACGAACCGGAACCACCCCGGTTGTCGTCACGCCGCGGCGCACGATCCCGGTCGCCCCGGTTGTCATCGCGACGGAAACCGCCGCCGCCACCGCTGCTGCTGGGTCGGCTGTCGTCACGGCGGGGGCCGCCGCTGTTGGTGGGCCGGCTGTCGTCACGCCGGCTTCCACCGCGGTCGTTGTCCCGACGCGGGGCGCCCGACCGGTCGTCACGACCACCGCTGACGCCGCCACGGTCACCGCCGTCCCGGCGACGCGGCTCGCGCTCCGAACGATCGTCGGGAGAGTTGGTGGACATCGGTGGTGCTCCTGTCATCGGGTACTACAGACATTCTTGCGCAGCCGGACACCCGACGCGCTTCGACAAAACAAAAAGGACCCTTGGTCCCAGCGTTGAACGCTGGGACCAAGGGTCCTTCAAAGATTGTTCGGCGGCGTCCTACTCTCCCACAGGGTCCCCCCTGCAGTACCATCGGCGCTGAAAGGCTTAGCTTCCGGGTTCGGAATGTAACCGGGCGTTT
>NZ_JBIVTZ010000006.1:0-461517 GCF_044756945.1 Streptomyces sp. NPDC091387
GTCAGGAGTGGCTGCCACGGAAGCGGCGAGGGTGGCGAGATGGCCGGCCATCCGCTCGATCCGCGCCCGATCGAACAGATCCGTCCGATACTCCAACACAGCTCGCAGGCCGTCCGACGACTCGACCGCGGTCAGCGTCAGGTCGAACTTGGCCACGCCCCGCTCGATTTCGACCGGCTCGACGGCCGTGTCCGCCAGCTCCCACCCGTCGCTGTCCGCGCTCCCCGGAGCCTGGAGGACGAACATGGTCTGGAACAACGGATTGCGTGACAGATCCCGCTCCGGCGCCAACTCCTCCACCAGCCGCTCGAACGGCAGGTCCTGGTGGTCGTAGGCGCCCAGTGCCGTGTCCTTGACCCGGTTGATCAGCTCGGCGAAGGTCGGGTCGCCGGACAGGTCCGTCCGCATCACCAGCGTATTGACGAAGAAGCCGACGACATCCTCGATCTCGGCCCGGTTGCGGCCCGCGATCGGGGTGCCCACCGCGATGTCGTCCTGGCGGCAATAGCGGGCCAGCACGATCTGGAACAGCGACAGCAGCGCCATGAACAGACTGCCTCCCTGCCGCCCCGCAGCCTCCCGCAACCGCTCCGCCACCTCGCTGGGCACCTCGAACGTGACCACGTCGCCGGCGCCGCTCGCGTGCGGCGGACGCTGGTGATCCGTGGGCAGCTCCAACGGGGTGGAGTGGACGAGGCGATCGCGCCAGTACCCGAGCTGCCGCTCCAGCGCGGGGCCCGTGAGCCGGTCACGCTGCCAGACAGCGAAGTCCGCGTACTGCACCGGAAGTTCCGGCAGCGACACCTCGCGCTCGGCCAGCGCCGCGGCGTACAGCTCACGCAGCTCGCGCGCCAGAATGCCGGAGGACCAGCCGTCAGAGACGATGTGATGCAGCGTCAGCAGCATGTACTGGTCGTCCTCGGCGATACGTACGACGTCCGCCCGCAGAGGCCGGCCCGTCGTGAGGTCGAAGGGGCGCTTCGCCTCAGTGCGCAGCACCTCGCGCCCTCGTACCTCGGCGTCCGCGTCTCCCCGCAGGTCGTGGACCGAAACGCCCACCCGCCACGGCGAGTTGATCTCCTGCCGCGGCGTGCCGTCGTCGCCCGCGGTGAAGGCCGTCCGCAGCACCTCGTGCCGTGCCACCAGGCCGGACAGCGCCGTCTCCAGCGCTGCGACGTCCAGCGGACCGCGTATGCGCAGCGCCGTCGGTACCAGGTAGTCGGGGCTCTCCGGGGTCAGGCGGTCCAGGAACCAGAGCCGCTGCTGTGCGAACGACAGCGGCAGCGGTCCGGTGGCGTTCCTGTCGCTCCGTGCGATGCGGTCCGCGTCCGCACGCCGCCGCATGCGGGACAGCAGCCGCGCCTCGATCGAGTTCTCGCCCATGATGATGCCTGTCCTCTACTCTTCGTGTGGGCAACGGGTCTCCGCGTGTGGGCAGAAGCCGCTGAATTCAGGAAGCCTGGTCCTGCACGTCGAACAATTCGATGAGCTGTTCTCTGACACCGGTGACCGTCGGCGCCTGGAAGAGCCGGCGCAGACCGATACGGACCCCGGTCGCCGCCTCTATGCGATTGACGAGCTGGATGGCGAGGAGGGAATGCCCGCCGATATCGAAGAAACGGTCGTGGATTCCGACCCTTTCGATTCCGAGCACTCCAGCCATGATGTCGGCGATCTCCGCCTCGATGTCGTCCCGGGGCGCCACGAACCCCGCCGTGATGTCAGCGTCGTCGGGGGCCGGCAGCGCCGCGTGGTCGACCTTGCCGTTCCGGTTGAGCGGGAGCTCCGGCAGTTCCATGAACGCGGACGGCATCATGGCCCGGGGCAGTCGCTCGGCCGCCCATCCCCGCAGCGCGCCCGTGTCCGCCGTACTGCCAGGTCCGGGCACGTAGTAGGCGACGAGCCGTTTGTCGCCCGGGGCGTCCTCGCGGACGGTCACCGCACACACCCCGACCGCGTCGTGGTTGAGCAACACTGCCTCGATCTCGGCCAGTTCGACCCGCACGCCGCGCAGTTTCACCTGCCGGTCGATACGTCCCAGCAGGTCGAGCCCGCCGTCGGGGGTGAAGCGGCCGACATCACCGGTGCGGTACATACGGCCGCCGGTGAACGGGTCCGGTACGAAGCGCTCCGCGGTGAGTTCGGGTCGCTTGTGGTAGCCGCGCCCCACGCTGTCGCCGCCGAGATACACCTCGCCCAGCACCCCCGCGGGTACGGGGCGGCGGTCCGGGTCGAGAACGTACACGGTCTGGTTCGCCATGGGCCGCCCCGCGAGGACCGGCCCGTGGGGGTCGGTGCGCGACGCCCGCCAGTACGTGGTGTCGACCGAGACCTCCGTCGCCCCGTACAGGTTGACCAGGTCTCCGGGAAAGCGGTCGAGGAAGCGCGCCACCAGGGTCGGCTGAAGGGGTTCGCCGCTCGCGAAGGCGTAGCGAAGGCCCACGCAGTCCTCGGGCCTCACCTCCGAGACGAACAGGTCCAGCAGGCTCGGGACGAAGTGCAGGCCGACCACCCGGTGGGTCCGCATCAGGCGTGACACCTCGGCCATGTCCAGCCGGTCGGAGCCGGGTACGAGCACGACCTTCGCCCCCTGCCACAACGGCCAGAAGATCTCGTAGGCCGACACGTCGAAGGACAGTGGCGTCGCCTGGAGGAAACCCTCGCCCGGGGCGATCGGGAACGCGTGCTGCATCCCGGCCAGGTAGTTCACCACGCCCCGGTGCTCGATGCGGACGCCCTTCGGCCGTCCGGTCGAGCCGCTGGTGTAGATCAGGTAGGAAAGGTCCCCGGGTCCGGCGACGGGCTCGGGGGCGGTGACCGGGAGGGTGTCCGGCAGGTCCGACGCGCGGTCGACGGCCAGCAGGCGCAGCCCCTCGGCCAGCAGGCCGGCGTGCGCGGTGTCGGTCACGACCAGGGGTGCACCGGAGTCCTCCACCAGGTACGCGAGCCGCTCCGCCGGATGTTCCGGGTCGAGCGGTACGTAGGCCGCACCGGCCTTCAAGATGCCGAGCAGCGTCCACACCAGGGCGGGGGAGCGCTCCAGGCAGACGCCCACCGGGACGTCCGGCCCGATCCCCGGCTCGGCGCGCAGCCGATGGGCCAACTGATTGGCCCTTTCGTCAAGTTCACGGTACGTCAGCTCGTCCGTGCCGCAGACGACGGCGACGGCGTCCGGGGTGAGCGCCGCACGTTCCTCGAACAACTGGTGCAGGGTGGCCGCGGCCGGGACCGGCGCCGAGGTGGCGTTCCACTCGGTCACGATCCGGTGGCGCTCGTCCGGGCCCAGCATCTCCAGCTCGGACAGCGCGGCACCCGGGCGCGCGGTGGCCGCGTCCAGCAGGTTGCCGAAGTGGTCCACGAGGCGTCGCGCGGTGGCCTCGGTGAACAGGTCGCCGGCGTAGACGATCGCGCCGTCCAGGGTGCCGTCGTCCGCCTCTGCGAGGTACATCGACAGGTCGAACTTCGCTTCGCGGACAGGGGACTCGATGGGCTCCGCCGTTAGCCCCGGCAGGCTCCACGCGTCCGCGCCGGGCGTGTTCTGGAGCGCGAACAGAGTCTGGAACAGTGGATTGCGGGACAGGTCGCGGTCGGGTGCCAGCTCTTCGACGAGGCGCTCGAAGGGCAGGTCCTGATGGTCGTACGCGCCCAGCGCCGTGTCCTTGACGCGGGCCAGGAGCTCGGTGAACGCCGGGTCGCCGGACAGGTCGGTGCGCAGGACGAGCGTGTTGACGAAGAAGCCGATCAGGTCCTCGGTCTCGGCCCGGTTGCGGCCGGCGATCGGGGTGCCCACCGTGACGTCCCGTTGTCCGCTGTGGCGGGCCAGCAGCAGCTGGAACACCGACAGCAGCGTCATGAACAGGCTCGCGCCGCCCTCGGCGGCCACCGCCTTGGCACGTGCGGCGACATCGGCGGGCACCGAGAACCGGACGACCTCGCCCTTGCCGGTGCGCTCCGCGGGGCGCACCTGGTCCGTCGGCAGCTCCAGCGGCTCCAGTCCCGCCAAACGCGTCCGCCAGTAGTCGAGTTGGCGCTCCAGCGGTTCGCCGGTCAGCCAGCCGCGCTGCCACAGCGCGTAGTCGGCGTACTGCACCGGCAGCGGAGCCGGGACCGGTCCCTTCTCCAAGGCCGTCGCGTACAGCGCGGACAGCTCACGTACCAGCACGCCGACCGACCAGCCGTCGAAGGCGATGTGATGCACGGTGACCGCCAGGACCGCTTCCTCGTCGGTCAGCCGCACCAGCACCACGCGCAGCACAGGGCCGACGGTGAGGTCCACCGGGCGCAGTGCGTCCTCGGCCAGGATCTCCGCACAGGCGTCGTCCCGGTCCTGGGCGTCGGCGACGGCACGCAGATCCCGGACCAGCACCGTCACCGGCTCCTCCGGCGAGATCGACTGGACCGGGGAGCCCGCGTCGTCCGTGCCGAACCGGGTGCGCAGGATCTCGTGGCGGGAGACCAGCGCGGTGAAGGCGGTGTCGAGGGCGTCCCCATCGATCAGGCCGTGGACGCGGAAGGCGAAGGGAAGCAGGTATTCGGCCCTGCCCGGCTCCAACTGGTCGAGGAACCAGAGGCGTTGCTGGGCGAAGCTCAGCGGCAGGGGGTTGCCGTCGCGCGGTACGGCGGGGATGCGGGAGATCCCGACGTCATCGAGGTCCGCCACCGCCGCGGCCAGCAGCGCTGGGGTCGGCGCGCTGAACAGGGTCCGTACGGGGATGTCGACGCCCAGCCGCCGGCGCAGCCGCGACACGACCTGCGTGGCCAGCAGCGAGTGGCCGCCCAGCGCGAAGAAGTCGTCGTCGACGCCGACCGTGTCGATGCCGAGCACCTGTGCCCAGACCTCGGTCACCGTCCGTTCCGTCCCGGTACGCGGGGCTGTGTACGCGGCGCCCAGCCCGGACCGGTCCGAGGCGGGCGCGGGCAGTGCGCGGCGGTCCGTCTTGCCGTTCGGGGTGAGCGGGATGCGGTCCAGGGGCACGAACGCGGCGGGAATCATGTAGTCCGGCAGATCGCGCTGGAGGTAGGCGCGCAGCGTGCCCGCCTCGACGGGCGAATCCGCGACGACGTACGCCACCAGCCGTGGGTCGCCCGGTACGTCCTCGCGCAGCAGGACGGTGGCGAGCGTGACCGAGGGGTGGGTGAGCAGCGCCGCCTCGATCTCACCGGGCTCGATGCGGTAGCCGCGCAGCTTGACCTGGCCGTCGCCCCGGCCGGTGAACTCCAGGTGCCCGTCCGGGTGCCACTTCGCGAGGTCACCGGTGCGGTACACGCGCCGTGGCGTGCCGTCCACGGTGACGACCGTGAACTTCTCGGCGGTCAGCTCCGGCCTGCCCAGATACCCTCGGGCCAGGCCGGGGCAACTGATCCACATCTCGCCCGGGACACCCACCGGGACCGGCCGGCCGTGGCGGTCCACCACGAACACCTTCGCGTTGGCGACCGGGCGCCCGATCGGCACATGGTCGCCGGGCCCGGTGATCCGCGCTGTCGCCGCCTCCTGTGCCGCCTCCGTCGGCCCGTAACCGTTGACGAGTGGCACCGAGGTGTGGCGGAACCACTGGCGTACCTGCTCCCGCGGGAGAGCCTCGCCGCCGAGACGCACCAGCCGCAGTTCCGGGCCGAGGGAATCCGGCCCGTCCAGCTGGGCGGCGAGCGCGCCGAACGCCGACGGAGTCAGCCAGGCCACCGTCACCTCGTTGGTGCGCAGCGCCTGCCCCAGCATCCCCGGGTCCCACGCGTCGTCGCGCAGCACCAGGGAAGCGCCCGAGACGAGCGGCGCGAACAACTGCCCCACCGAGGAGTCGAAGGAGATCGACGCGAACTGCAGTACCCGGTCCTCGCAGGTGAGGTCGAGCTGCCGCCGGGTCTCCCGCATCCGCGCGCGCAGGGCGCCGTGGGTGATCTGGACGCCCTTCGGTCGGCCCGTCGAACCGCTCGTGTAGATCACGTACGCCAGATCGTCCGGCCCCGCCTCGGGCGCGGAGCCGTCACCGGGGCGGGCGGGCGGATCCGACGGCCAGGAGTCCTCCAGCAGCAGGAGCGGCGCAGCGGCGGGCAGCCGCTCGGCGTGCGAGGACCGGGTGACGATCAGAGGGGCCCCGCTGTCCTCGACCATGTAGGCGAGCCGTTCGGTCGGATACGTCGGGTCCAACGGCACATACGCGGCGCCTGACTTGAGGATGCCGAGCAGCGCGCTCACCATGTCGGTGCCCCGGTCGAGGCAGATGGCGACCAGTGTCCCCGGACCGGCTCCGCGCTCGCGCAGCTGGGCGGCGATCCACTCGGCCCGCTCGTCCAGCTCGCGGTAGGTCAGATGATCCGAGCCGCAGGTGACCGCGGGGGAGTCGGGGCGCTCGGCGGCCCGGTCCTCGAAGAGCCGGTGCACGGTGACGGCGTCGGGGGCGTCGGTGTCCGCCCCGTTCCACGTGGTGAGGATGTCCCGCCGCTCCTGGGCCGTCAGCATCTCCAGGGCGGACAGCCGGGCGTCGGGAGCGTGAGCAGCGGCGCCGAGCAGGGTCTCGAAGTGCCCGGCGAGCCGTGCCATCGTGGCTTCGTCGAAGAGGTCGGTGGAGTAGACGATGGTGCCGTCCAGACCGCCGTCGGCGGCCTCCGTCGCGTAGAACGTGAAGTCGAACTTCGACTCCTGTGCGGCCACGTCCAGCTGACGGACACGGAGGCCGGGCAGCTCCCAGGAGTCGTTCTCAGGCGTGTTCTGGAGGACGAACATGGTCTGGAACAACGGATTCCGCGAGAGGTCCCGCTGCGGCGCCAGTTCCTCCACCAGCCGCTCGAAGGGCAGGTCCTGGTGGTCGTAGGCGCCGAGTGCGGTGTCCTTGACGCGGTCGATGAGTTCGGTGAACGTCGGGTCCCCCGACAGGTCGGTACGCATGACCAGCGTATTGACGAAGAAGCCGACCATGTCCTCGATCTCGGCCCGGTTGCGGCCCGCGATCGGGGTGCCCACCGCGATGTCCTCCTGGCCGCTGTAGCGCGACAGCACGACCTGGAACACGGCGAGCAGCGTCATGAACAGACTCGCGCCCGAGTCGTGCGCCAGCCTGCGGGCCCCGTCGGCGGTCGCGGCGGGGATACCGAAGGTGAGCATCGCCCCGTTGCCGCTGCGCCGCGCCGGGCGTCTGCGGTCGGTGGGCAGCTCCAGCGGTGCCGTGCCCGCCAGCAGTGAACGCCAATAGCCCAGTTGATCGGACAGCACATCGCCGGTGAGCCACGTTCGCTGCCATACCGCGAAGTCGGCGTACTGCAGAGGAGGTTCGGGCAGACCGGCGGCGACGCCCGTGACCCGTTCCGTGTACAGGGTGGTGAGCTCCCGCGAGAGCACTCCCGCCGACCAGCCGTCGAAGGCGATGTGATGGATCGTCAAGGAAAGGAGGTGATCCTCCTCATCCAGCCGGACCAGCAGGGCGCGGACCATCGGACCGGTGGCGAGATCCACCGGCCGGAAGCCCTCGGTGTCCACGAACGCGATGGCGGCCTCCTCCCGGGCACCGGCGTCCGTGACGGACCGCAGGTCGTGCACGGCCAGCGGCAGCGGCCGGGGCTCGTCGACGATCTGGCCGGGAGTGCCGTCCCCGTCGGTGACGAAGCGGGTCCGCAGCACCTCGTGCCGCGCCACCAGCTCCGACAGCGAAGCCTCCAGCGCCGGTACGTCCAGCTGACCGCTGATGCGCAGCCCCATGGGGATGAGGTATTCGGCACGGCCCGGCTCCAGCTGGTCCAGGAACCAGAGGCGGCGCTGCGCGAACGACAGCGGCAACGGCCGCCCGTCCCTGGCGGCGACGGGGATCGAGGCCGCGTCGTCGGGAGTGGACGGTGAGGCCAGATCAACCGCGTCCTCATCCATGCCCTCGTCGATGGACTCGAACAGCCGACGGGCCCGTCGCATGGCTTCGTCGGCGAGGAACGACGCCACGGTCCGTACGGTCAGAGGTTCCGGTGCCGAAGGGGCCTGGAATTCCGAGCCGAACTCCACCGCCACCCGGCGGGCCATTTCCGTCGACTGTTCCCCGGTGCCGCCCAGCCGGTAGAAGTCGCAATCGGCCGTCGTCACCTCGGTGCCGAGAACGGACCGCCACACGTCGGCTATGCGGGCCTCGGCCGGCGAGAACGGCTCACGTCCCGCTTCCCGGCCGGGTGCCGGCGCCGGTGGCACCATCGGATTCGTAGTCATGCGTCCACCAGTTCCTCGTCGTCGACCCGTAACGGAAGGCCCTCGGATGCTCAGCCGAACTCGATGCTGGCAGAGCGATCTTGACGAGATAACTGGTTACTTCTGCCCGCGGAACGTGGACACTTCTGCCCGCACGCGCAGCAGCCGAGGCAGGGTGCCCCGGCCGCCGCGCTCGTGCCGCGCCGTTCCCGCGCCGGTTCAGGCCCCGGCCGGGACCGAGGTCTCCTCCTGCGGCACGGCCTGCGCCGTCGCGTTCGAGGGACCCGCCCCGCTCGCGTCGTCGGCGGCGTCGGCGGAGGCGCGTTCGGACACCGTCCGCTTGCGCATCCCGGCCCATTCCCGGCTCATGCCGGGCACGCCGATGGCGACCAGGTACATCCCGCCGACGATCCACAGCGCCGTCGACGTGCCGGTCAGGGTCACCAGGCCCGCCCCCAGCAGTCCGCCGAACGGGATGCCCGCCCAGGTCACCGCCTGCGCCAGTGTCTTGACCCGGCCCAGCAGCGGTGTCGGGATCAGCTCGTACGTCACCGCGCCCACGATCGGGTTGACGAACCCGGACCCCAGGCCACCCACCGCGAGCACCGTCAGCACCAGCCACAGCGGCGCCCCCATCGCCATCGCGGCGAACCGGGGCAGACCGCCCAGGGAGAAGCCGATCAGGTAGACGGTGCGCCGTGGCAGCCGCTCGGCCACCCCGGCGGCCACCAGCGCGGCGATGATCGACGTCGCGGCGAAGACACTCACCACCAGGCCGATGGCCTCCGCGCCGTTCCCCGACTCCTTCGCCCACACCGGCAGCAGCACTGACATGAACGCCTGGTCCAGGAGGTTCGTTATCGCCAGCATGCCCACGATGGACCGCAGCAGCTTCGCGTCCCGCAGGAAGGCGGCACCCTGGCGCAGCTGAGAGAAGTAGCCGCCGCTCTCCTCGATCGGGATTTCGTGCGGCTCGGGCACCGGGTCGGTGAGGGTGGTCGAGACGATCAGCGCCGACAGCGCGAACAGTGCGGCGGTGATCCACAGAGCGGACAGGCTGCCGAACGCGGTGACGACCACACCCGCGAGGGCCGGCCCGACGGTGGTCGCGGTCCGTTCGACAGCGGCCGAAAGACCGGTGCCCCGCTCGATGGGTACGCGGGCGGCGCGGGTGGCCGACGGCACGAAGAGCCCCTTGGCGCCGTTGGCCGGCCCGTCGGCCGCGCCGACGACCGCGAGCAGGCCCAGCAGCAGGCCGAAGGGCAGGCTGCCCGTCAGGTAGAGCAGCGGGGCGGTGGCCATCGCGGCGGTGGACAGGAGGTCGCCCGCCACACTGATCCGCTTGGGGCCGATACGGTCGATGAGCGGGCCTGCCAGTGCCTGCGAGACCACGTACGGGACGATCTGGCAGAAGGCCACCAGGCCGGTCTTGCCGACGCTGCCCGTGGTCGTCAGGACGAACCAGGGCAGGGCGATGGACAACACCCGGTTGGCCGACAGGGCCGCCGCGTTGGCCGACAGCATGCCGACCAGACCGCGCAGGACCCTGGGGCCCGCGTCCGGCACCGTTGTCGGTGCGTCGTTGTCCGCCGCCGTCTCGGCGGCTGTGTGCTGAGTGGCCATCGGTCTACTCCATGTCGGTGGGCTGGGTGACGTGCCGGTCCTCGCTGGTCGGGAACAACTGGAACTGGAAGGAGACCCGTGCCGCGTCCTGCGGCGTCTGCGCGTCGGCGGCCGCCGCGGCGGACGTACGCCTGCGGAGCAGGGCGTGGATCTCTGCCGTCAACTCCGCGGCTTCGGCGGGGGTGAGGGTGAGCGCGTAGTCCCCGAAGTCCTGCGCGTCGCGCCACTCGGGCGTGAGCGAAGGGGTCGTCTCGATCGCGGCCGTCAGGGCGTCCGACCAGACCCGGCCGAGGGCCTGGAGGTAGGCGATGCCGAGCCCCTCGTTGCCGTCCAGCGCCTCGCTGTCGGGGGCGACGGTGTTCGCGTGCGACGCCTGCCACCACCGATCACGTCGGCCGCCCCGCGAGGGTGCCTCCGTGATGAAGCCGTACTCCGCGAGCTGGCGGAGGTGGTAGCTGGTCGCTCCGGTGTTCAGATTCAGCCGGCGAGCCACCGTGGTGGCCGTGGCCGGGCCTTCTGTCCGCAGGCTGGTGAGGATCTGAACCCGCAACGGATGCGCGATCCCGCGCAGATTACGGGCGGTCAGATGTACCTGGGAGGGCTGCTGCGGTAGTTCCATGAGGTTCAAGCTAGACCACACAGGACTCTGTGCATAGAAGTCTGTGCACAGAAGTCTGTGCAATGTTTCGGCGCGCAGCGTCGTGCAACTCGTCGGACATTGCTGCGGAGTTGGTTCTCAACCTTCGATGCGGGCCGTAGCCGTTCCCGTCCGGCGGGGTCTGTCCAGCCGGTCCCTGGCCTCCTACCAGCGCAGTACTCCCTCTCCTGCAGATGCAGGTAGGGGACCCGCGCTCTGCACCGAGAGCATCAGCGCTCGGTCACGGCGGGCGTACGACGACGCGGAGGGGGCCGGAGGCGAGCAGTTGCGGGCGGACCCGCGGAGATGACCGGCACGGGCATCGCCGCAGTCGTTCTGCTGATCACCTTCGGCTCTCTGGCCGCCGCGGGCCTGCCGTTGCTCACCGCCGTCATCGGGGTCGGCATATCCACGGCAGGAATCATCGCCCTGGGTGGTCTGCCGTCATCGGCGTGCCGTTGCTCACCGAGATGGGACTGTGCGCCGCGGGTGCCGTCGCCGTGGGAGTGCTGGTAGCACTCACTCTCGTGCCCGCCCTCCTGGGCATGTGGCCGGACACGGTGCTCTCACGTGGCGTCCGCAAGCGCCGGGCCAAGGCTCTGCGGAAGCAGAACGAGGAGAACGACGGCGGCTCGCTGGGCGCGGTTCGTGATGCCGGCAAGGACGTCACCGCCGAAGCGCTCCCCGTGGGCATCCGGACCGTCGCAGCGGGCGGCTCACTTCTCTCCGGTCGCCACCAGGTCCCTGATCAGCGGGTTCCTGTCCGCACCCGAGCCCCGGCTGTCCTCACCGGCAGGGAACGTGAAGTCATGGCCTGTCAAACCGGCCCCGTGAGCGCCCGTCCACCGAGCATCGCGAGGTGCGGTGCCGGACGGGCGAGCCCGGCATGAACGGAACGAGTGGCCTCAGCGTTTGATGCCCACGCCCGCCAGCAGGCTGATCTGTGCGTCCGGGATCTCCGCCCCGTGCGCGGCGGATTCGGTGGACCGCCAGCGGTGGCAGCAGCAGATGCCGGGGTCGACCAGGTCGACTCCCTCGAAGAAGCGACCGACATCGCTGTGTGAACGGAACTGCACCGGAGAGCCGGACTTCGTGTAGACCTCCGCGACCTTGTTCCAGGTGGGGGGATCGAAGTCGGGCGTGCAGTGGTTCATGGCGAGGGCGCTGCCCGCCGGGAGTGGGTCGAGCAGCCGGTGGACGATGGCGTACGGGTCGTGCGGGTCGGTGATGAAGTGCATCAGCGCGTTGAGGGAGAGGGCGATGGGCTGGTCGAAGTCCAGGACCCCCGAGTCCTCCACGGAGTTCATCAGCGCATCGGGGTCGGTGATGTCGCCCTCGACGTAGGCAGTGCGTCCCTGGGCCGTGCTGCGCATGAGGCGTTCGGCGTACTTGAGGACGAGCGGGTCGTTGTCCGCGTACACGACGCGGGCGTCGCGCGCGACGGACTGGGCCACCTGGTGCAGGTTGGGCTCGGTCGGTATGCCCGTGCCGATGTCGAGCCACTGGCGGATGCCGTGCTCCTGCGCCAGGACCCGGGTGGCCCGGTGCATGAACGCCCGGTTCTCGCGCGCGGTCACGTAGATGCCGGGGTGGGCCTGGGCGGCGACCAGGGCCGCTTTCTTGTCGATCTCGAAGTGGTCCTTGCCGCCGAGGAAGTAGTCGTACATCCGGGCCGAGTGCGCCTTGCTCGTGTCGAGACCGCGGCCGGCCTGCCTGGTGGTCATGTGCTCCCCTTCGTACACGCGTCTGTCGGCCCGCAGGCCAGGGACGGGACCGGTGCCGTCGTCCCTTCCGCTCGCCGCCGCATCATCCGGCGGCCAAGTGATCGGCCAGGCCCTCTTTGACCCCGCGGACGAACGCCGCGATCTCCTCCGGCGTGTAGATCAGCGCCGGCCCGGCCGGGTCCGTGGACTGGCGTACGGCCACGCGTCCGTCGGCGAGTTGCTTCGCCTCGACGCACTGACCGCCGTTCGGCCCGCTCCAGGGGCGTTCCCAGCCCTGTTCCCCGAGATTGCAGGCCGGCATGCCGTTGTAGACGCCCTCGTCGATGATCGTCATGAGTACTCCTTGCGCATGCGGTTCAAGAGCGCCCTGCTGTCTTCGGACGACGTCAGCAGCGCCATGCGGGAATGTGCCTCAAGATGGGAGACGACGTCCGCGCGCTGGTCCAGATAGACCGAGGCGGACAGGAGCTCGCTGTACACGATGTCGGGTAGTTCGGGTTCCTCGAACCGGAAATATGTGAACGGGGCGCACGCTCCGACGTGCGCGCCGGCGTCGAAGGGCAGGATGTCGACGCTGACGTGGGCGAGTTCGGAGACGTCCAGGAGCCGTTCGAGCTGCTCTCGCATCACATGAGGGCCGCCCACCACCCGGTGCAGTACGGCTTCCTCCATGACCACCCACAACGTGGGGGCGTCCTCCCGCTCCAGCAGGCTCTGGCGGCGCAGCCGCAGCTCCACCCGGCGAGCGACCTCCTCCTCGGTGCCGTTCGGTATCCCGCCGCGCAGCACGGCGTGCGCGTACTCGGGGGTCTGCAGGAGCCCGGTGACGTACTGGGGTTCATACGTGCGAAGGGTCTTGGCGTCGGACTCCAGGCTGACGTAGGCCGTGAACCAGCTGGGGACTGCATCGCGGTAGGAGTGCCACCAGCCGGGCTTGTTGGCCTGTTCGGCCAGATCGACGAACTCGTCGATCTCCTGGCGGTCCGCGCCGAAGGTCTCCAGGAGCTTCTCCACGTAGAGAGGCTTCAGTGCGACCTCGGCCTTCTCCAGCCGGCGGACCGTCAGTGTCTGCACGCGCAGAGCCTTCGCCGCGTCCTCCAGCGAGGCACCGGCGCCCAGCCGCATGTCCTGCAGCCGACGGCCGAGGATCATGCGCAGGACTGTCGGCGCGCTGGTGCTGGAACGGGCTTCGCTCACGCCCAACCTCCTGAGGAACCGTCAACATCAGCATTGTTACAGTGATTTGATGTTGACGCCAGCGTGATAACCGCGCTGCTGAAATTATCAGGGAGTCGGTTGCAGCGTGACCTCGATCACCCGCATAGTGGACGTGTGAGAGGTCAAGTCGCAGCAATGACGCAGGATCCGGTCCGGGGAAGGCGCGTGATGTCGATGGACGTCGTCGGCACCCCGCCGCCGGGCGTTTGCTTCGGCGTACGCCTCTCACCGCTCGAGTTGCAGCCCCGCATCCCCTCACCGCGCCCCGCCCCCCGGACGGCGCTGGAAGGCGACATCCGTGACTCTGTCCACCCCCTCGGCCTCGTCCTCGCCCCCCGCCTTAGTCAGGACCGTGCCGCGCCGGGAGTACTGGTTCGGCCTGCCCGCTCTGCGTACCAGCGCGAGAGCGGCCCGCGACACCGTGCGCGACCGGCTCTGTGCTTGGAAACTGCCCGGCGACACATGCTGTGACGCGGTGCTGCTGGTCTCCGAGCTGACCACGAACGCTGTACTGCACACCGCCAGCAGTCGCGTCCTGTGCGGCCTCATGCTGTCCGCTGACGAGCGGCGCCTGCGCATCGAACTTCACGACGAGGGCAGCACCCCGGTCCGCCCGCCCGAGCATCGCGCCGGCCCCGGGGAGGAGAGCGGGCGAGGGCTGTTCCTCGTCCAGCAACTCGCGGACAGCTGGGGCTCCGCACGCTCGACGCGGGCCGAAGGCAAGGTCGTCTGGGCAGAGTTGACGGCCCACTCCTGAGCCGAAGAAGCCGATGAAACCGGACGATGCCGAACACGGCGCCGGTCCCGGTTTCGGTCCCGGCAGCGACAGTCCGGATGGAGCGCGGCCAGGGCCGGCCGGCTGAGCGCCGGGCCCGTCGCGCCGGTCGGCGGCAGTGACCGCACAGCCCCCACTGCGTCCCTTCGCGGGGCGGGCTCCCCCTCCTCCTCGATCCGTCTGCAGAGGCGCATATGACTCCCCACGGTGAAACCGCTTCTCCCGTCGTGCTGTACGTATGCGCGGACCGAGCCCGGGGCGCGACCGGGGGAGCCACGGAGCGCGCGCAGGAGGAAGGCCGCGCGTTCGCCCGGGAGCGCGGACTGACGATCGCCGAGGTCGTGACCGACACGTTCGGTGAGCCCGACCCGGCCCAGCGCAGAGGGTGGCGGCGTGTGAGACAGCTGGCGAAGACGGGCGACGTCACCGCGGTGCTTGTCCGCTGGCCCAGCGCCATCGCCCCGGAGTCCGCACGCGAACTCCGGCACCGCGAGGCCGCTTGGCTCCAGGACCAGGGTGTGCACGTCCGCTACACCTGGGCGCCCTTGTCGTCGAAGGGCTGCGAGGCGGGTTGATCCCGACTGCGGCCCGGCGATTCACTGACCGCGTGACCGCGTGACCGCGTGACCGCCCGGCCATCGGTCCCGTCCGCCGAGTCGCGCTCCGCGATCTCCGCGGCCACGATCCCGGGCCGGGCTCCGTAGTGCCGCAGCAGGGTGCGCCGCGCCGTGGCGGCGAACCCGCGGTAGGTCCAACGCTGCTCGCGCAGGGCCACCACTTCCTTGCCGCCGGCCGAGCGGACCGCGCTGCCGAGTGGCCTTCTGAGGTGTATCGGGTTCTCTTGTCGAGCCGCGCCGGTGGTACCGGACGTGGCGACCGTGGCGACCGTGGCACAAAACTCTGAATGGTGGTTCACTTCTTGTATGGCCTACCGCAAGACCCCGGCTGAGATCAGCCGGCTCCAAGCCGCCAGGGAGCACCTCGTCGCCTGTGCCACCTCGGTGGTCACCGAAGTGGGCTGGGCGCAGACGTCCGTAACGGCCGTCGCCGACTCGGCGGGCATCGCCGCCGGTTCCGTCTACCAGCACTTCGCGTCGAAGACGGCACTGGCCGTCGAGGTGTTCCGGCGCGCCGCCGGACGCGAGGTCGACGTACTGGGTGAAGTGCTCCAAGGACCGGGAAACCCCGTCGAGCGGATCGGCCGCGGCGTCGAGGTCTTCGCCCGCCGCGCCCTGGAGAACCGCGGGCTGGCCCACGCACTGCTCGCCGCCCCGGCCGAGCCGGCGGTCGGCGCCGAACGCCTCGACTTCCGCCGCCGCTACCGGGCCCTGTTCGCCCAGGTCGTGCACGAGGGCATCGAGGACGGCCTGCTGCCCGCCCAGAACGGCGAGATCACCGCCGCCGCGCTCACCGGGGCGATCGGCGAGGTGCTCGTCGAACCGCTCGGCACCGGCGACGAGAGGGCCGCGGAGGAACTCCTCGCCGAACTCGTCGCCATGGCACTGCGCTGCGCGGGCGCCCCGCCTGCCGCCCGGCAGCCCTGACCCGGTCCGTGCGTGCCGGCCACTCGTCCCGTACTTCCGTTCCCCGTCACTCGTCCCCGACCTCCGTTCCCGGCCACTTCCCCGAAGCCCGTTCCCTTCCACCCGGAGGAATCCCGTGCCCGCGACCGAATCGCCCCGCAGCCACCCCACCGCCCTGACACACGAAGTGACCAACCAGCCGCCGCCCTTGACCGGTCATGACGTCGCCGAGGACGCGGTCCTGCTGGAGGGCGTGCACCGCGAGGGTGCGCAGTGGCACACCGAGGACCTCCACCGCCTCGGCCGTCTCGTCGGCGGCGAGGAGGCCCAGGAGTGGGCCGACCAGGCCAACCACCACGAACCCGTGCTGCGCACGCACGACCGCTACGGACACCGTGTCGACGAGGTCGACTTCCACCCCGCCTACCACCACCTCATGGACACCTCAGTGGGCGCGGGCCTGGCAGGCGCGGCGTGGGCCGACGAACGGCCGGGCGCCCACGTGGCCCGAGCCGCGGGCTTCATGCTGATGACGACGCTGGAGCCAGGACACCTGTGCCCCGTCTCCATGACGTACGCGGTCGTCCCGGCGCTGCGCCACTCACCCGACCTCGCCAAGACGTACGAACCCCTGCTCGCGAGCCGCGTCTACGAGGCCGGGCTGCGCACCCCCGCCGACAAGCGCGGCCTGCTCGCCGGAATGGGCATGACCGAGAAGCAGGGCGGCACCGACGTACGCGCCAACACCACCACGGCCACCGAGGCGGCGGACGGAACCTGGCGGCTGCGCGGACACAAGTGGTTCACCAGCGCACCGATGAACGACCTCTTCCTCGTGCTCGCCCAGGCACCCGGCGGACTCTCCTGCTTCCTCGTACCGCGTGTACTGCCGGACGGCAGCCGCAACACCTTCCGCATCCAGCGGCTCAAGGACAAGCTCGGCAACCGCGCCAACGCCAGCAGCGAACCCGAGTTCGACGACACGGTGGCCTGGCTCGTCGGCACCGAGGGCAAGGGCGTACGCACCATCATCGACATGGTGACCATGACCCGCCTGGACTGCGTCCTCGGCTCCGCGGCCGGTACCCGCGCCGCACTCGCCCAGGCCGCCCACCACGTACGCCACCGAGCGGTGTTCGGCACCAAACTGATCGACCAGCCCCTGATGCGCAACGTGATCGGCGACCTCTCCGTGGAGTCCGAGGCCGCCACCACGCTCGCGCTGCGCCTGGCCGGGGCCGCCGACCGGGCCCAGCGGGGCGACGCCGGGGAGCGTGCGTTCCTGCGGCTCGCCACGGCCGTCGGCAAGTACTGGGTGTGCAAGCGCCAGCCCGCCGCGGTGGCCGAGGCGCTGGAGTGCCTGGGCGGAAACGGCTATGACGAAGCGTCAGGAATGCCCCGCCTCTACCGGGAGGCGCCGCTCAACGGAATCTGGGAGGGCTCGGGCAACGTGAACGCGCTCGACCTGCTGCGGGCGCTGGCGCGCGAGCCCGAGTCCTTCGACGCCTTCCGCGCCGAGATCGAGGCGGCCTCGGGCGCCGACCGGCGACTGGACGCGGCCTGGCAGGAGTTGCGCGGCGAACTCGTCCTCACCGAGGACGCACCGCTGCGCGCCCGCCGTCTCATCGAGCGCGCGGCGCTCGTGCTCCAGGCCTCCCTCCTCGTCCGGCACGCGCCGGCCGCCGTCGCCGACGCGTTCTGCGCGTCCCGGCTGGACGGGGACCGGGGTCTGGCGTTCGGCACCCTCGCGCCGGGCACGGACTTCGCCGGGCTGCTGGAGCGGCTCCCCGCCTGACTCCGGCACCGTGAGGGGCTGTTACGCGGTCTGCGCCTCATCGGACTTCTCCGACGGCGGGTGTCCGGGCGGGCTCAGCGCGCCGGTGCCGGAGAGGTGCAGGCGTCGGCGACCGCCCCCGTGTCCCAGCAGAACGGACGGACCTCGGTGATCCGCCCGTCCTGGACCGTGACCGTTCGCAGGATCGGGAAGCCGAGTTCACGGCCGGTCGCACGGGCGCGCGCACGGACCTGGATCAGTACGACCGCGGTTTCACCGGTGGCGAGGAACTCCTGCTCGACCATGTCGAACGACTCCCACACCTGGGCCATCCGGAGGAAGAACTCCGTCATGCCGTCGTGCCCGCGCCACGTGCCCCCGTAGGGCAGAGCCGCTGCCTGGTGCAGTGTGACGTCCGGTGCTAAGAAGGGGGCGAGCAGGCCGAAGGAGGCCTCGCCGGGACCGCCGGCCGCCAGGTACTCGGCCTCGGCCGCGTACATGCCGGTGAGAACGGTCACGGAGTCGGTAGCTGATGACATCGTCATGCCGCCAGCATGATCACCGCGGTCCGGTCGTGCCAGCGGCAATCGGACGTCGTTGTCGAACGGCCTTTACTGGCACCTGTCCGGACGGGGGGAACAACGCCCGCACCAGTTCGTCGGCTCGGGGACAGGGGAACGGCGAGGGCGATCCGTTCCTCTCAGCTCCGCGGGACGTCCTTGACGAAGACGATCCCGTCGACTCCTGCCAGGTAGGCCGGGTCAAGTGGGGCGTAGCCGAAGTAGGGGGACACCCGAGGGCCGGGACGTGTGTCGCCGAGAGCGGTGGCCAGCCGGGGAGCGTCGACGACGCAGGGGTCGTCCGGGAGCGCGTACAGGAGCCCTTCGACGGTGTCCGGCGGCGGGGTGCCCACTCCCTGGTGCCGGATCGTGCCGAGCGCCGTGGCCAGGAAGGCGTACTCCTCACCGAGGCGGGCGCTCACGAGCGCGCCGGCGCTCCACCACTCCAGCGGCAGGCCACCCATCCGCATCGTGCTCCTGGCCCGCTGGAGATGACCGTTGTGGGCGTGGACCAGTGCCGGGCCCCGTTCGGCGATGGCGAGCAGGTTGGCCGCCATCATCGAATCCCGCAGGCTCACCAGCCACGTCATGCGGCTCGGTGACGTGTCGGCCATCCAGAAGTGGTACCGCAGAAGCCCGGCGGCGGTGCGCCCGTACAGGCGCGCCCGGTCCCAGCCGTGCCGCGAGGTCGCCGTGATCAGGTGGGGTGTCTGTGTGTCGAGCAGCGCCACCAGATCGTCGGCGAGCAGCCGCAGCTCCCTGGCCTCGTCCGACTGCCCGAAGGACTGGGCCGGGTCCCTCATCGCAGCGGGGTTGGTCCACCGGGCGTCGGCGCCGAGCAGTCGGTCGAGCGTCTCCGCGGTGCAGGGGAGCAGGCCCGCGTCCACGTGGGCCGAGAGGCAGCCGTGGAGCGCGCTGAGTGCTGCCCGGGGGCTCGCGGCGCCGGTGATCTCCAGCGGGCTGTCGAAACCGGCGAAGCGGATCCGCTCGGCCGCGGGCAGGCCTTCGTTGTGGGCGCGCATCCAGCGTACGAGTGCGCGGTTGGCGGCCGAGGCGCCCCAGCCGTGGCTGAATCCGTGCTCCATGGCCTCGTCGAGAGTGCCCGTGCCCGAGGTGACGTAGCCGTCCACGACCAGGCCCATCAGGCAGTCGCTCTCGATCGCGACCGTCCGGTAGCCCTCCTGCTCGACGAGCTGACGGAAGAGCTTGTTGCGCACGTCGAGCAGAGCGTCCTCGCCATGGGTGGGCTCGCCCAGAGCGAGCAGCCGAGGCCGGGCCGGGAGCAGCTTCATGACGGCGGAGGCCTCGACGGCATGGGTGATGTCCTTGATGTCAGTAGCCATGCCATCAACGGTATCGTTGAACCTTCGGTTGATACTTTCTCGCGATATCGGCAGGACAATGAGGCAGAACCTTCAAAACGGTGAGCGGCTCAGGCCGGTTGACCTGGCGCGCGGGCACGGCCTGTCCACGCAGGCGGTCAGGAACTACGAGGAGGCCGGCATCCTTCCGGCCGCCGGCCGCACCCCCCACGGCTACCGCACCTACACCCCGCTGCACGCGGGCGCCCTGAGCGCATTTCTCGCCCTGGTGCCCGGCCACGGCCACCGGACGGCGACGTCGATCATGCGGGCGGTGAACGAGGGCGCGGTCGACGAGGCGTTCCACCTCATCGACGAGAGTCACGCACAGCTTCTCGACGACCGCCGGACCCTCCAGGCGGTGGAGAGCGCCCTCCGTGACCTGGAACCCATGACGGCGTCCGAAACAGGTGCGGGCGCCGAACCGGGCTCGGTCCCCGGGGCCGGCGGCACGTTCATCGGGCCGCTCGCGGGGAAGCTCGGGATCCGGCCCGCGACGCTGCGCAAATGGGAGGGAGCCGGGCTGGTGAGCCCGCGCCGCGACCCGCTGACCGGGTACCGCGTCTACGACGCCGCCGCTGTGCGGGACGCCCGGCTGGCTCACCAACTGAGGCGGGGCGGCTACCTCTTGGAGCAGATCGCCCCGCTGATCGCCCAGGTTCGGGCGGCCGGCGGGCTGGAGCCGCTGGAGGCCGCGCTGGTGGACTGGCGCGGCCGGCTGTCCGCCCGGGGGCGGGCGATGCTGACCGGGGCCGCGGAGCTGGAGGCGTACCTCCTCCTCCGCGGATGAGCATTCGGCCGTCGATCGGATAGGGCGAGGGCGGGCCGGGTGGGTCAGGGCAGCATCGCTCCGTTACCTCCCTCGCCGTGGTTGACCCGCGTCAGCGGGTCCGTGGCGGGCGGCTGCGGGTAGAACCGCCGGGCCCAGCGACGGAACGGGCCGATCGGGCCGTCGCCGGAGGCCAGCCGGGGCGGTTGCAGGTACTGCTTGTGATGCCAGATCGGGAAGTCCGCCGCTGTGAACTCGCAACTGGTCCGGAAGATGACGCGGTCCAGAAGCCGGGCGGCAACGCGGCTGACCGCCCGCGCCAGCGGGGGCGGCAGCCGCCCCGGCTCGGTGAAGGCGATGCGGTTCAACTGCCGGAACTGCATCCGGTTGGGCGCGATCGCCGTCGGCATCACCGTCGTGCACATGCGCAGCCCGAGGCGAGGCGTGTGCACGTCGGCGTGGAGACAGCCGAGCCCGTATCCGTCCACCTCCACATCGACGGTGAAGCCGCCCAGGAGCGGCGCCGACTCATGGGCTCGCATGGATACGTGGAACGCGGCGTCGTCGTACGCCACCGGCCCGCCGATCTCGGCCTTCGCCCAGCCGTGCAGGGTGGCGAAGTGCCCGAGGTCCACCGAGTTCTCGATGACCTCCTGGACGTTTCCGGCCAGCTCCCAGGCGGCCGTGCGGGCCGGCCGGTGGCCGATCTCGTGCCAGCGGGGGATCAGCCAGTCGGGAGCACGGCCGTCGTGGTGGCGCCAGACGAAGACGGCACCGTTGACCTCGTGCACGGGTAACTGCGTCAAAGCGGAACGAGGTGGCGGCGTGCCGTATCCCGTACGCACGCACGTGCCGTCGGGGCCGAACGCGAAGAAGTGGAAGGGGCAGGTGAGTTCGTCCCCGTCGAGCTCCGCCAGACCGAGATGGGCACCGAGGTGCGGACAGTACGGGTGGATGGCCCGGACCGCTCCACTGCCGAGCCGGTACAGCACCACGTCCTGCCCCGCCAGCGGCCGGGTCAGCACTCTGCCCGGCCGTAGCTCGTGCGAGAAGGCCAGCGCGGACCAGCCGCTCGGGTATGGCAGGGCGGGTGCACCAGCGGCGTCCGCCGGGGTCGGACCCTCACTGATGGCGCGCCCGTACTCGGGTGGCACTTCCACGACTTCCCCTTCCACGATTCGTCGCCCGGAGGCTGCCCCGGACCTCCGCGCGATTCCCTCAACATGCCGCACGCCACCCGAACGAGGTCTCAAGCGCGCTGAGTTGACGACGCAGGTGTGTACCGGGAGAATTTCTCGACGATTCGGCCCAACGACGTGACGCACGGCCTACCTCCCCGGGCTCCCCTTCACCGAGCAGTGGCACCGCTGCCTCGCCTTCGACCTCGCCACCTCCCTCGGCTGGGACACCGGGCGGGCCGTCACCAACTTCGTCTGCACCGTGCCGGCGGGCCCCGCCGTGCTCACCACGTTCCGCCGGGCCGCCCGCCGCGCCCGCTTCCGGGCCCCGGTGCGCTACACCCGCTCCGGACCGGCGGCGCCCGACGGGAAGTGAGGGCCCGGACGGGCGGGGTTCGCGCGCCACGCTCACACGCGGACACCCCGGCCCTCCGGTCCTTCCCGGGTCAGGAGGCGGGCAGCTCACCGCGGACGGTACGGGCCGCGGCGACCAGGTTCTCCAGGGACGCCCTGGTCTCGGGCCAGCCGCGGGTCTTCAGACCGCAGTCGGGGTTGACCCAGAGCCGTTCGGCGGGGATGGCCTCCAGCCCCTTGCGGAGCAGAGCGGCGGCCTCGGCGGCGTCGGGCACCCGAGGGGAGTGGATGTCGTACACGCCGGGGCCCGCCTCGCGCGGGTAGCCGTGTGCGGCCAGTTCGCGGGCGACCTGCATGTGCGAGCGGGCGGCCTCCAGGCTGATGACGTCGGCGTCGAGGTCGTCGATGGCCTGGACGATGTCCCCGAACTCGGCGTAGCACATGTGGGTGTGGACCTGGGTGTCCGGACGTACACCGCTGGTGGTGAGCCGGAAGGACTCGGTGGCCCATTCCAGGTACGCGGCGCGGTCCGCCGCCCGCAGGGGCAGCGTCTCGCGCAGTGCGGGCTCGTCGACCTGGATGACCGAAGTGCCTGCGCTCTCGAGGTCGTTGACCTCGTCGCGCAGTGCGAGGGCGACCTGTCGCGCGGTGTCCCCGAGGGGCTGGTCGTCGCGGACGAAGGACCAGGCGAGCATGGTGACGGGCCCGGTCAGCATCCCCTTGACGGGGCGGCCGGTGAGTGACTGGGCGTACGCGGTCCAGCGCACCGTCATCGGTTCGGGGCGGGAGATGTCGCCGGCGAGGACCGGCGGGCGGACGTAGCGGGTGCCGTAGGACTGGACCCAGCCGTGCTGGGTGGCGAGGTAGCCGGTGAGCTGTTCGGCGAAGTACTGCACCATGTCGTTGCGTTCGGGTTCGCCGTGTACCAGGACGTCGATGCCGGTCTTCTCCTGGAAGGAGATGACCTCGCCGATCTCGGCCCTGACCCGTTCCTCGTATCCGGCCGTGTCGATACGGCCCTTGCGCAGGTCGGCGCGGGCCGTGCGCAGCTCGTCGGTCTGCGGGAAAGAGCCGATGGTCGTCGTCGGCAGCAACGGCAGCCCGAGGTGGGCCCGTTGGGCGGCGGCCCGCTCGGCGTAGGGCTGGGAGCGGCGGCAGTCGGCGCCGGCTACGGCGGTAGTCCTGGCCCGTACGGCAGGGTCGGTGGTGATCGGGGAGTCGGCGCGGGAGGCGAGGTCGGCGCGGTTGGCGGAGATCTCGGCGGCGACGGCGCCGGTGCCCCGGGTGAGTCCCTTGGCCAGGGTGACGACCTCGGCGCACTTCTGCTCGGCGAAGGCGAGCCAGCGCAGGATCTGGGGGTCGATGTCCCGCTCGGGTGCCGTGTCGAGGGGGACGTGCAGGAGGGAACAGGAAGCGGCCACGTCGACGCTGTCGGCGAGGCCCAGGAGGGTGGCGAGGGTGGCGAGGGACTTCTCGTAGTCGTTGATCCAGATGTTGCGGCCGTTGACGACACCGGCGACGAGCCGCTTGCCGGGCAGTCCGCCGGCGGCGGCGAGGTCTTCGAGGTTGGCGGCGGCCGGGCCGGTGAAGTCCAGGGCGAGGCCCTCCACCGGGGCCTTCGCCAGGACGGGCAGGGCATCGCCGAGCCGGTCGAAGTAGGAGGCGACGAGC
The DNA here is from genome assembly GCF_044756945.1 of Streptomyces sp. NPDC091387. Lineage (NCBI taxonomy): Bacteria > Bacillati > Actinomycetota > Actinomycetes > Kitasatosporales > Streptomycetaceae > Streptomyces > Streptomyces sp. NPDC091387. Next base: position 23,332 of record NZ_JBIVTZ010000006.1, read on the forward strand.
AGCTTGGGGCGGTCGGTGAGGCCGCCGAGGTCACGGTAGGTGCGGGCCGCCGCGTTCAGCTCGGCAGGGGAGCGGTCCTGGACGAGCGCGGGTTCGTCGAGCTGCACCCACTCCGCGCCCGCGGCACGCAGGTCGGCGAGCACCTCGGCGTAGACCGGCAGCAGCCTGTCCAGCAGGGTGAGCGGTTCGAAGCCGGCCGCTGCTCCGGGGGCGGGCTTGGCCAGCAGGAGGTAGGTGAGGGGGCCGACGAGTACCGGCCGGGCGGTGTGCCCGAGCGCGAGGGCTTCCTTGAGCTCGGTGACCTGCTTGGTGGAGTCGGCGGTGAAGACGGTGTCCGGGCCGAGTTCGGGGACGAGGTAGTGGTAGTTGGTGTCGAACCACTTGGTCATCTCCAGCGGCGCCACGTCCTGGGTGCCGCGGGCCATCGCGAAGTAGCCGTCGAGTGCGTCGGCGTCGACGGCCGCACGGTGGCGCTGGGGGACCGCACCGACCATGACGCTGGCGTCGAGGACGTGGTCGTAGTACGAGAAGTCGCCGGTGGGCACTTCGTGGACGCCGGCGTCCGCCAGCCGTTCCCAGTTGGAGCGGCGCAGGCCGGCCGTCGTCTCCCGGAGGGCGTCGGTGGTGACGCGGCCCTTCCAGTAGCCCTCGATGGCCTTCTTCAGTTCCCGGTTCGGGCCCTGGCGGGGGTAGCCGTACACGGTGGCTCGTGCTGCCGCGGCTGCGGGCTTGGGTGTCACGGAAATCTCCTTCGCGAGATGACTCCTGAACATCCCGGGACGGGACACGGACGCGAAGGGATGACGTACCGGACGGACCTCGCGCACGCCTTCGGCGCGGACTTGCGTCTGGTATGTACGCCGACCCGCCCACGAGGTCACCGGGATATCCGCACACGAGGGGTCGCGTGCGGGCAACGGGCAGGTCTTCGGACTCGCGGGCACATCTGCCGGGGGCAGACTCCTACTGGCCGTCGCTTCCCAGATCCGACCGGATCCAGTGCGTATGACGGCGGTCGTTCCCACTCACCGCTGCGGGGCAGTCCCGGAATTCCACCGGGTTCCCTCTTACGACGCACCTGCCTGGCGGACAGGGCGAACCAACTGCACCTGCCAGCCTAGACGGTCGTCCACTGCCCAGGCACCGCTGTTCACATTCCGGAACGTGAAACGGGACCCCGGCCCCACGTTCTCGGTGAGCGTGATCCGCGCTCCTGTGGGACGAATGTATTGCCCAACCTGGAGCAGGCCGTGCACCGTCGGGGCCGGGCGGCGGACGGGTACGGACGGGGACGGACCGGCCGGGGTAACCGGCCAGGAGCGCGCGACCGTTCACCGCGGTAACCATCCGTTACCGCGCCGGCCATGCATCAGCGCCGGTCACCCGGGTACCCGCACCGGGCACGACGCCTATGGGAGGAAGCGAGAACACCGTGAACGACCTTCACCCGAAAGACCCCGGAACGAGTGGGGACCCGATTCCGCGGGACCCGCCCGATCAGCAGGCCACGGCCGACGAGGACCCCTTGGACGTGGTCGGCGGCTCGATGCGGCCGACGGCCGACGAGCACCCGGACCTGGAGATTCCCGATACGGACGAGGCAGGTACCGGCCGGCGCGGCGCTCCGCCCGCAGCCCCTCGCCATGCCGACCACCCCGTGCCCGACGAACCGTCCGGCTGACCCGGCTCCCCGAAGGCACGCGCCGGACGAAAGCGCTCTTCACCCTTGTGCCGACGGCGGAGGCCGCGGGCGTGGATCATAGGCGTATGACCCGCGTGGGGAGCGCCCCGTCGCTGTCCTCCCCGGCCCGGTTCGGCCGGGCCGGGGAGCATGGTGCGACGACGTCATGGAAGGCGAGGCCCGCTGATGAGTACCGGTGCGGTGAGGGTGCGCCACGCACGTCCCGCCGATCTCCCGCACATCGCCCGGCTGGTGGCCGAGCACGCCCGGTACGAGCAGGCCGAGCCGCCGCCCGCGGACCTGGCCGGGCGTCTGGAGTCACTGCTCTTCGGCACCGCGGCTCCGCGACTGCGTTGTTTCGTCGCGGAACGGGACGACGCAGGGATCATCGGTTACGCCACCTGCGCCCCCGAACTGTCCACCTGGGACGGCGCGGAATACCTCTCCATGGACTGCCTCTTCCTGCGGGACGGCCACCGCGGTCAGCGGGTCGGCCCGTTGCTGGTGGAAGCCGTCCGGGGCGAGGCGCGCGTCCTGGGGCTCAGCCAGATCCAGTGGCAGACCCCTTCGTGGAACGCGGACGCGATCAGGTTCTACGACCGGCTGGGCGCCCGCGCCAAGGAGAAGCGGCGTTTCTTCCTGTCCGCGGACTGAACCCGCTGCCGCCGCCCGCCTGCCGCTGTTTCGGTATCGGTGACCCCGTCGGTGTCCCCTGCGCCGCTGCTCGTTCGTCGTGAGGGTGAGAGCCCGCTGATTCCGGAGGCCGTGATGCAGTACGCCCTGATGATCTACACCGAGCCCGGCCGGGAGGAGACGCTGTCGGAGGAGGAACGCGAGACGGCGTACGCCGAGTATCTGGCGCTGGCCGACGATCCGCGGTGCGTCGGCGCCGGGCAGCTGCAGTCCGCCGAGACGGCGACGAGCGTGCGCGTGGTCGGCGGCCGGACGCTGATGACCGACGGCCCGTTCGCGGACACCAAGGAGGTACTCGGGGGCTTCTGCCTGATCGAGGCGGCTGATCTGGACGAAGCGATCGAGCTGGCGTCGCGCGTCCCGGCCGCCCGGCTCGGCGGCGCCGTCGAGATCAGGCCGGTGGTACGGCGCTGAACGTGCTGGAGGAGGTCTTCCGGGACGAGTGGGGCCGGGTGCTGGCGTCACTCGTCGGGTACCTCGGCGACTTCGACAGGGCGGAGGACGCCGCGCAGGAGGCGTTCGCCGTCGCGGCACGGAACTGGCCCGCCTCGGGCGTACCCGCCAACCCGGGCGCGTGGCTGGTGACGACGGCGCGCCACCGGGCGATCGACCGGATCCGCCGGGAACACACCCTTGCCGAGAAGATCCACCTGCTGCCCGCACCCGAGGCCGTCATGGACGAGTTCGACGACACCGTGATCAAGGACGAACGACTTGAGCTGATCTTCACCTGCTGCCACCCCGCCCTGCCGCTGGAGGGACAGGTGGCACTGACCCTGCGCGCCCTCGGCGGCCTGGAGACCGCTGAGATCGCACGGGCCTTCCTCGTCTCAGAGGAGACCATGAAGCGGCGCCTGACACGCGCCAAGAACAAGATCAGGGCGACCGGGATCCCGTTCGCGGTTCCCGGCGTGCAACTGCTGCCGGAACGCATCGACGCGGTACTCGCGGTCATCTACCTGATCTGCAACGAGGGCTACCGCGACCGGGTCGACCTCGGCGCCGAGGCCGTCCGTCTGGGACGGGTGCTCGTGGCGCTCATGCCGCACGAGCCGGAGGCGCACGGGCTGCTCGCACTGATGATGATCCACGGCGCCCGGCGGCGGGCCAGGTTCTCCGGCGAGGACCTCGTGCTGCTGGGCGATCAGGACCGGTCGCTGTGGGACACCCGGCGGATTGCCGAGGGACGGGTGGTGCTCGACCAGGCACTCGCGCTGGGCGGGCGCGGCGCCTACGTCGTCCAGGCCCTGATCGCGTCCATGCAGACGCGGGAGCGGATCGACTGGCCCCGGGTCGCCGCGTTGTACCGGCGGCTGGTCGAACTCACCGGCTCCCCGGTGGTCGAGCTCAACCACGCGGTGGCGGTCTGCCAGGCCGGCGACCCCGCCGCGGCGCTGCGCACCGTCGACGGTCTCGACCTGGACGGGTACCTCTACTTCCACTCGACCCGCGGCGAGTTGTTGCGGCGTCTCGGGCGTGACGCCGAGGCCCGGGACGCGTACCGGCGGGCGCTCGAACTGGCCACCTCGACCCCCGAGCGACGGTTCCTGACCAGACGGATCAAAGAATTCTGACCCGGGCTGTCCCCTGGGCGGGTGCTCGTTCGTCGCTTCGGTAGGAGGACATACCAGCGGTCAGGCCCACGGCGGTTCGTGGCGGCCGCGCGCCGGGGCCCGCGTACGGGCGGGCCCCGCCGTGGGTGCCCCGCCCGCGCCGCCAGACAGCGGCACCACCACCTTGGAGGAAGCCATGAGCTCCGCACCAGCGACCGGCACGGTCCCCGGCTATACGGCCGGCACCTGGAAGGCCGACCCGGCGCACTCCGAGATCGCCTTCACCGTCCGGCAACTCACGGTCAGCAAGGTGTGCGGCCTGTTCACCTGCTCCGACATCACGATCGTCACGAGCGAGGACCCACTCGGTTCGTCGGTCACCGCGACGATCGACACCGCGTCCCTCGGCACAGGCAAAGAGCGGCGTGACGACCACCTCCGCTCCGCCGACTACTTCGACGTCGCGAAGTACCCGACGATGAGCTACCGCTCCACCGGCATCCGCCGAAGCGGTGACGGCTGGGCCGTCGACGGTGAACTGACGTTTCGCGGTGTCACCCGGAAGGTGCCGCTGGCCGTCGGGGCGAACGGGTTCGGTCCGGCCGAGTCCGGTGCGCGGCGGGCCCGCTTCTCCGCGACCGCGCAGATCAGCCGGCGTCACTTCGGCCTCCGCATCCCGATGGACGGCATCGGCGGCGTGGTCGGCGACAAGGTGTCGATCACCCTCGACGTCGAGGCCGTCCTCCAGAAGTGATCCGACCCGGACGCGCTGCCGCACACCGGCGGCCACACCCTCGCCGCGATCGGCGGCAACCACCCGAATGCTCGTCCCGACCCGAGGTGAAACCAGATGTCCACAGCCCGGTCAACCGACAACAGAGCGACGCTCGGCCGACTGCACGAGGCCGTCAACCGCGGCGACGCGGAGCTCATCGAGAAGACGATCGACGAGCTGTTCGACCCGGACGTGCTGATCCGCACGCCTCTGCCGGTCGAAGCGACGGGGGCGCAGGCACTGAAGGAGGTGTTCACGACACTCTGCCGGGCCTTCCCCGACCTCCACATCGAGGTCGAGGACATGATCGCCGAGGGCGACAGAATGGTCTCCAGGAACACGGTCACCGGGACCCACCTGGGCGAGTACATGGGCCTCCGGCCCACCGGAAGACCGGTCACCTACAACGAGATCTTCATCTTCCGCTTCGTCGGCGACCGGATCGTTGAGACCTGGGGAGTCGTCGACGTCCTCGCGCAGATGCGACAGCTCGGCGTGGCTCCCGGAGGAACCTCGTGAGCACAGCGGCGTGACCGCCGCGGTGGACGTCCCGGTGCGCCCCGCTCTCCTCAGACCTCGCCGAGGTCCGAGCTGAGCCAGCGCTGCGGCCGCATGTGGATGACCACCTGCTCGCCGTGCTCCTTCCAGGCGAAGTCGACATAGCCGTCGACCTTCTCGGCGGCGAGATAGCGCGACGACATCTCCACCAGGCGTTCGCGCGTGGCCGCGACCGTCGAGATGACGGGGCCCTCGACCGAGACGTAGCGGATGGTCGGGGAGACACGGTCGACCATCAGACAGAACCGGCCCGCCGCGGCGATCGCTTTCCCCTTGCGGGAGTTGAGCCCCGTCATGATCCAGACATCGCCGCCCGGCCGGTACTGGTACCAGATCGGGACCGTCAGCGGTGACCGGCCCTGCTCGGCGGCGTTCACGGCCAGCGCGGCGATGTGCGGCTCCGTCAGAAACTGCTCGCGCTCGTCACGGGTCAAAGCCACGGGGGAACTCCTTCGTGGGGGTGTCGTGAGTTCTTGATGCTGCATTATGTAACGCCTGTGCCGGTTCGTCCCTCGTGCCGCGACACGGGCGGTTCGTCAATCGCCCCCGGTGCCGGAGCGAGGACCGGGGATCGGATGTCAGGGGGTCAGGACGATCCGCTGACCGGGGGCGGTCGTGGTGTTCCACGCCTGCTCGACCTGGCTCAGCGGGATGAGCAGCGGGTCCACGGTCAGTGTTCCGGCGACGATCTGCTCGGCGAGGGACGGCAGTTCGGCGACGATGCCCGCGGTCGTCACGGAACCCTGGCCGCTGCCCATGATGTTCAGGTTCGCCGCGCGCAGCAGGGACGAGGGCAGTGTGATGTTCTGGCCGGCCATGGACCCGATCTGGATCCAGGTCAGCGCCTTCGCACGGTCGGCGCGGGCTGTCAGCAGTGCGGGCATGGTCTGCTGGGTGACCTGGCCCCACAGGTAGTCGATGACGACATCCACGTCCGCGGCCGCCTGCCCGAGCCGGTCGGCCACCGTCTTGTCGTCGCCGGTCAGGCTCACCGTCTCGTCGGCTCCGATGCCCTCCAGCAGGCGGAGGCGTTCCGGGTCGCGGCCCGCGCCGATCACCCGGCCGGCCCCGAGGTGCCGGGCGATCTGGACGGCCAGCTGTCCGGCGTTGCCCGTGGCACCCAGGACCAGGACGGAGCTGCCGGGCTCGAAGGAGATACGGGAGCGTAGCGCCACCCAGGAGGACATGCCGGGGTTCATGGCCGCGGCCACGTCGGCCGGGTCCGTTCCGGGCGGCAGGGAGATGGCCCGGCGGCGGTCGACCACCGCCTGCTCCGCCATGGTGCCCAGGGCCGTGTCCGTGGCGACGAAGTAGAGCAGTTCGCCCTCCTCGGTGCGGCCGACCGCGTCGAAACCGGGGATCAGCGGCAGCGTGCCGTCGGACGTGTAGTGGCTGCCCTTCGCGGCCGAGCGCACCCGGGGGTGCAGACCGGCGGCGAGGACGTCGACAAGGACCTCGTGCTCCCCGGAGGCGCTGGGGGTCGGGAAGCTCTCGAACCGGGGCGGGGCTCCGAAGGACCGTACGACTGCGGCGTGCATGGGGTTCTCCCGTTCCGATCGGGCTGCCGCCACCCTGTGGATTGCGGCATGGAGTGTGCGGCACGTACTAGATTCGACCAGATCAGGCTGCTCGGCATCCCGCGCGCCCGGCGGGGCGGGACCGGTCGACCTCGACCGCCCGATGACCGCGCTCACCGAAGTGGCGTCCGCCGGTCAGTGCACCCGGCTGGCCGAGCTCGCCACGGCGCGGGCAGCCGCCGTGGCGGGAGGTACTCTCGGCGCATGGACGATCAGCATCTTGCCAACCTCGCGCACCTGCGCCGGGCGCGGGATCTCGTCGACCGGGAGTACGCGCGGCCGCTCGACGTGCAGGCGATGGCGAGTCGCGCGCTGATGTCGCCGGGTCACTTCTCCCGTGCGTTCCGGGCCGCCTACGGCGAGACGCCGTACAGCTACCTCATGACCCGGCGGGTCGAGCGGGCGATGGCGCTGCTGCGCGCGGGCATGAACGTGACCGACGCCTGCATGGCGGTCGGCTGTACCTCCCTCGGCTCGTTCAGCTCACGGTTCACCGAACTCGTGGGGATGACACCGAGCGCGTACCGGGCCGGAGACCACAGCGCCGTGCTGGCGATGCCCGCGTGTCTGGCCAAGGCGCACACCCGGCCGGTCAAGGACCAGCCGGTCAGGATCGGGGAAGGGGCCCCCACAGCCCCAGGAACAGACACGGGCGCAGGCACTGCCGAAGGCCCGGCGACCGGCACAGGCGCCGTCTAGCCGGGCTTGCCCGGAGCTGCTCCGCCCAGGGCTCGTGGAGCGGAGGGGCGCCGGAGGGCGGGTCTGGTCGCGTCGGGTGTGTCAGCCGAAGGAGAAACGCGCGGCGGCCTCGGCGGCTGTGGTCGCCTGCCGCCGTCCGGGGACGTCGTGGACGCGGGTGGCGCCCTCGGAGCGGAGCCGGTCGGCGCCGGCGTCCCGGCTCATGACCACGGCGTAGGCGCGGACGTCTTCAGCGGTGAGGTCGGTGCGGCCCCGCTCCGTGTACTGCTGCAGGAGGCCGGCGACGTCCGGAGCGAACCGCAGCATGGTCACCGGGGCACGGAAGCGTCCGGCGAGGGCGATGAGCCGTTCGCGCGCCTGTGGCGTGACGTTCGTCGACTCGGCGACCGCGCTGTGCCCGGCGGCGAGCCTGGCAGCGATCCTGTGGTCACGTTCCTCGAAGATCCGTGCGTCCACCGCGTCGGAGTCCACCTGCGCGGGAAAGGGACCGGAGAGTTCCGCCCGGATCTCGTCGCTGGACACCACGGCTTCCGCGTCGATCCGGCCTTGCGCGATCAGTGCCCGGACGAAGCTGGTCTTCCCCGAGGCCGGGGGGCCGACGAGGACGACGAGTCCGGCCGGCACGTGGACGGCAGGCGGGGGAGTGCCCGGGTGGCGGGCGCCTGCGCGGGTCGTGCTGCGTCGATTGCGGGGGTTCGTCGGCACGGACTCATTCTGCCGGGCGCGGGCGCGGGCGTGGGCGAGGGACGGAGCAGTGCATCGTCATGCCGGTCGGCAGCCCTGATGGCGACAGCCCGCCTGACTGGTGAACTGTCGGCGAATGTTCCCCGTCGGCGGGCAGCAGCACATGTGCGGGCCATGTTCCGGACGCGTCGGGTTCACCCGGAACGATCATGATGCGAGCGCCCGACCGATACATCCCGACCCGAACCGGTGAATTCATGCAGAAACGAACCGTCGCCGTCGCTCTGACACTTACCGCCTCGGCACTGCTGTCGACAGCAGTGCCGGCCCAGGCGAGCTCCTCCGGCTCCTACGCCACCAAGACCCCGTACGCCCCGCAGCAGAACATACGGGCGTACCAGCAGGCCCCCAAGGGGTTCGTCCCGGTGTTCACCGAGAACGTCTCCCGCCACGGCTCCCGCGCGGCGTCCGACAGCGAGGACGGCGACCTGATCCTGGCGCTGTGGACGAAGGCGGCGAGCGAGGGGCAGCTCACCCGCGCCGGTGAGCGATTCGGCGGCGAGACGAAGTCGCTGCTCGCGGCCATGGACAAGGTCGGGTACGGACAGCTCAGCGGCCGGGGCGAGCGTGAGCTCGCGGACACGGCCGCGCGGCTGGAGAAGCGGCTTCCCACGCTCTTCAAGAAGATCGCCAAGGACTCCGAGCGGATCAACGTCGTCAACTCCGGCAAGGACCGCGCCGTCGACAGCGGCAACCTGTTCGCGGCGGCCCTCGCCGACAAAGACCCCGCCCTGAAGCCGCTCATCACACCGGCCAGGACCGACGCCGACCTGCTCTACTTCCACAAGTCGGCCGGCGGCGCGGAGTACCGGGACTACGTCGACAACGACAAGCGGCTCGCCGCCACGCTCAAGGGGATCACCGACCAGCGGGCCACCCGCACCGCCGCCCGCAACGTCCTCAAGAAGATCTTCAAGCCGGCCTTCGTCCAGCGGGTCACGGCCGGGGAGTTCTCCTCGATCGGTACCGCGACGGAGGCCGCGCAGGCGGTCTACGCCCTCTACAGCATCGCCCCGACCATGGCCGACGAGGGCAGCTGGAACATGGGGCGCTACATCGCACCGCGAGACGCCCGGTGGTTCGCCTACCTCAGCGATGCCGAGGACTTCTACGAGAAGGGTCCCGGCTTCTCCGACAGCGACATCACGTACAGGATGGCCAACGTCCTGCTCGACGACTTCTTCGCGAAGATCGACGCCAAGAGGGCCGGGACCGGGAACGTGGGCGCCGAGCTGCGCTTCACACACGCCGAGGAGATCACCCCGCTGGCCGCGCTCATGGGTCTGCCCGGCAGCACGAAGGCGGCGTCACCGGCCAGGCCGTACACGTACGCCAACAACGCCTGGCGAGGTGCGTCGGTCGCGCCCATGGCCGCGAACATCCAGTGGGACCTGTACCGGAAGGGGAACAAGTACCTGGTACGGATGCTCTACAACGAGAAGCAGACCGCGTTCAAGCGGGGCTGCGAGCCGGTGGCCAAGGGCAGCTACTTCTACGACGCCGACGAGCTGAAGCGCTGCTTCGGCCGCGCCACGTCCTGACACCCCGCGAACGGGAGCGGGGCCGCGGAGGTGGCCGACGTACCCGCGTCTACCCCCCGGCCGCCGTGTCGTCGGAGGCGGCCCCGGCAGCCCCCGCGAGCATGGCGATCAGCCCCCGTACCTGCTCCCGGGGGTCCGGGGCACCGGACCAGCCCGTCATCAGGAGGTGATGGGTGGTTCCGACCACGGCGAGCGAGACCGCGGCCGTGTCTGTACCTGCCGCGAGGCGGCCCAGGCGCTGTTCGGCGTCCAGGTACCGCGTGATCGACTCCTGGATCGAAGCGAAGCCCGGCTCCCCGGCCTCCAGCGCCCGGCGCAGCCGCAGGGAGGCGGCAGGGCGCGTCATGGCCAGGCCCGCGATCGTCGGGCCGCCGGAGTCCAGCAGCGCGAGCGCGACATCGCGGAGGTTCCCGGCCACCGTGCCCTCGCCCGCCCGTCCGGGCAGCGCCTCGGCCTGCCGTGCGGTGTACGCGAACCTGTCGAGCACCAGATCGGCGACGAACTCGTCCAGGCCGGCGAAATGGGCGTGCAGTACTCCCTTGGCGCAGCCCGCCTCGCCGGTGATCGCCCTGCTGGTCAGGGCGCCCGGCCCCTCGCGGGCCAGCACACGCTCCGCCGCGGCGAACAGCCGCTCCCGAATGTCCGGCATCGCTACTCCACGCGGTGACACGAGGGCCCTCCCGAGGTGATGTCGCGGCCCGGCAGGGCAACAGGGGTTGGCCAGTATGGGCGAGCGCCCATACTGTATGGGCACGCGCCCATCATAGGTCCGGCGTTCCCGTACCCAGCAGGAGGCACCCGATGCCCGGCATCGTCAACACCGAGCAGGCGCAGGCATGGAACGGCTACGAAGGCACGTACTGGGCGCGCAATCAGGACCGCTGGGACGCGGTGAACGGGGGCTTCGACGAACCGCTGCTCGCCGCCGCCGCGATAGGCGAGCGGGACCGGGTGCTCGATGTCGGCTGCGGGGCCGGCAAGACGGCACGGCTGGCCGCACAACGAGCCTCCCGCGGGCGGGTGCTGGGGGTCGACCTGTCGGCCCCCATGCTGGAGCGCGCCCGGGTGACGGCGGCGCGGGAGGGCATCGGCAATGTGACGTTCGATCACACGGACGCCCAGGTCCACCCCTTCGAACCCGCCGCCTTCGACGTGGCGGTCAGCCGCTTCGGGGTGATGTTCTTCGGCGACCCCGTCGAGGCCTTCACCAATATCGGCCGCGCCCTGCGCCCCGGAGGCCGCCTGGCGTTCGTCTGCGCCGCGGAAGCCGGGGACAACGAGTGGATCCAGGCCATGTCCGTGCTGCGGGACCACCTGCCCCTCGGGGAGTTCGGGGCGCCGGGCGGCCCGGGGATGTTCTCCCTGGCGGATCCGGACCGCATCCGCACGGTGCTCTCCTCCGCGGGGTTCGTGGACGTCAGCCCGGTGGGGGTGGAGGCGTACGGGCACTGGGGGCGGGACGCCGAGGACGCGGCGGACTTCCTGCTGGACAGCGGCCCCGGACGCCATCTCACGGGCCAGGTGGACCAGGAGACCCGGGGCCGCGCTCGCGAGGCGCTGGTGAACCGCCTGCGCGACCACGAGGAACGGGGCGCCGTCCGGCTTCGCAGTACCGCTTGGCTCGTCACCGCCGGCCGCCCGGCGTGAACGTGCCCGGCCGGCCGGAGGCAGTACACGTGCCGGGCGGTTGAGCGCCCGTGGTGCCGTCGCCGTGTGACGCGTGCCTCGCTTGCGGCCGGGAGGCAGGGGCGGCAGGGTTCGGGGGTGTGGCCACTCTACTGATCGTGCATCACACGCCCTCGCCGAACTGCCAGGCATTGTTCGAAGCCGTCGTCTCCGGCGCGGCGGCGGAGGGGATCGAGGGTGTCCGGGTCGTGCGGCGCGCGGCACTCGCCGCTACGGCGTCCGACGTGCTCGCCGCCGACGGCGTTCTGCTCGGCACCCCGGCCAACCTCGGCTATATGTCGGGCGCCCTCAAGCACTTCTTCGACCAGGTCTACTACCCCTGCCTGGATGCGACGCGCGGCCGGCCCTTCGGGTACTACGTGCACGGTGGCAACGACGTCACCGGGGCCGTGCGGGCCGTCGAGTCGATCACCACGGGTCTGGGATGGCGCCGTGCGGCGGACGCCGTGACGGTGACGGGCGAGCCGGGCAAGGCCGACACCGAGGCCTGCTGGGAGCTGGGGGCGACGCTCGCGAGCGGCCTGATGGACTGATACCTCCCAACGGCGCCGTACGGCAACGAGCCTCCCGGCGACCCGTCCATTGCGGGGCGCGCACGGGCGGTGCCGGAAGAGGAGGGGTTCACCGTCGGCTGCCGCCGGTCCGAGCCGTCACGGTCAGCGGGGCCTCGCGAGTCCGGTCCGAGGACGGGCCCGTCCCGATCGCGAACTCTCCCGGCTCCACCGCCCGCTCCAGCGCACGGGTGACGGAGGCCAGGGTCCGTGCCCCGAGCGGGAAGGAGACCTCGGCCCGCGCTCCGGGCGCCAGATCGACACGGGCGAAGCCACGCAGCTCCCGTACCCGCGGCCACGACGTCCCGCCGAGTACCCGGCGCACGTAGAGCTGCACCGTCTCCCGCACGGGCCGGCCGCCCGTGTTGTGCACCTCCACCGTGCACACGAGCGGCTCCGCCGGACCGTGAGGCGCGTCCGTACCGAACTCCTCCGCCGCGGCGGACGCGCGGGACAGCCGAGGGACGCCGTACTCGACCGACGTATAGCTCAGACCGTGGCCGAACGCGTGGCGCGCCGTGGCGGGCTGGTCGGCATAGCCGCGGTAGCCGTGGTCCTTGCCGTTGTAGAAGACCGGCAACTGCGCCGCCGACCGGGGGACCGAGACGGGCAGCCGGCCCATGGGTTCCGCCGTGCCGAACAGCACGTCCGCCAGCGCGCGCCCGCCCCACGGGCCGGGATACCAGGCGCTCAGCACCGCGCCCGCCCGGCCGGTGAGATCCGGCAACGCGTGCGGACGGCCCTGGACCAGCACCACGACGACAGCGGTCCCGGTCGCGGAGACCGCGTCCAGCAGGGCCGACTGCCCTTCGGGGAGGCCCAGTTCGGCCAGGTCGACGCCCTCGCCGCAGGTCATCTCCACGGGGTTGCCCGAGGTGACGACCGCGGCCCCGTTGGCATCGAAGCGCGTCCCCGACTCCCGTGCGCTCGAACCGCCGAGCACCACCACCGCGACATCGGCGCGGGCGGCAAGGGCGACCGCCGCGGGCACGGCCGACAGGTCGCCGCCGACGAGTTCGCAGCCCCGGGCGTACATGACCTCCGTGCCGGGCGGAGCCGTGGCCATGAGGCCGTCGAGGACGCTGATGCCGGTGCCGGGCCGCTGGGGTGCGGTGTAGTCGCCGATCTGCTGCGGTACGGAGTCGGCGTTCGGGCCGATGACCGCGATCCGCCGGACCTCGCGGCCGAGCGGGAGCGTGCCCCCGTCGTGTGCGAGGAGCGTGACGGACTCCCGGGCGATCCGCTCGCTCAGCAGCTCCGGCCCCGGAGCCGGCGCACGCTCGCCGGTGTACGGCCGCTCGAAGAGACCGAGCCGGAACTTCAGCGCGAGGACCCGCCCGACGGCGGTGTCCAGCGTGCCCTCGTCGACCAGGCCGCGTCCTACGGCCTCCTCCAGGCGCGGGAAGCAGCCGTCCCACAGGCTCAGGTCGGTCCCCGCCTCCAGTGCCAGCGCGCCGGCCGCCACCGGGTCCCCGGCCAGCCGCACCAGCCGGTCGAGCGCCAGCCCGTCGGCCATCACCAGACCGGTGAACCCCCACCGCTCGCGCAGGATCCCGGTCAGCAGCTCCCGGTTCGCCGCACACGGGATGCCGTCGAACTCGTTGTACGCCGCCATCACACCCGCCGCCCCGGCCCGGACCCCTGCCAGCGCGGCTTCCAGATGGATCTCGTGCAGCTCGCGGGCGCCCAGCTCGGTCGCGGCGCTGTTGCGGCCGCCGGCCGTCGCCCCCTGCGCGGCGAAGTGCTTGAGCACGACAGCCGCCCGCTCCGGGCCGAACTGCCGGTCCGGGGGCCCCTGGACGCCGCGCACCAGGGCTTCGGTGAACCGTGCCGCCAGGTACGGATCCTCACCGAAGCACTCCTCCGCGCGGCCCCAGCGCGGATCGCGCACCAGGTCGAGCGCGGACACCAGCGCCACATGGCCGCCGCGCGAGCGCAGTTGCGCCGCGGCGAGGGCGGCGGCCTCCTCGTACAGCTCCGGGTTCCAGGTGGCACCGACCGACAGGTTGACCGGCAGCAGGGTCCCGTCCAGTGCCTGGAGGCCGTGCGGCATCTCCTCGACCAGCAGGACCGGGACACCGAGCCGGGTGTTCTCCACGACATGCCGCTGCACGGCGTCGGAGACCCGCGCGCCGTCCGCCGCACCGATACCGGTGGCCGCCGTCACGCCCGACCAGGGATCGGCACGCTGCAACCCGTAGAGCGCGCCCATCCCGTCGTACGCGGCCACCTCGGAACGGAACGCCTCGGTCAGCCGGTGGCCCGACGAGGTGCGTTCGTACGCGTCCCACCCGTACATCCGCTGGTTGACCTGACCCACCTTCTCGGTGAGCGTCATCCGCGCCAGCAGATCGCGCACCCGGTCGGCGACGGGCGTCGCGGGGTCGCGGAAGAGCGGCTCGGTCATGGGTGGCTCACTTTCACGGTGCGGGCGGGACGGGTGCCGGGTGCGCGGGTTGTGGCGCTCAGTCGGTCAGCGCAGTTCGAGGACGCGCACCCCGTACGGGGCGATCACCACGTCCCGCACGGAATCGCCGCCGGTCAGCTCGTGCAGTTCACCGTCGGCCGACGGACGGACGGTCAGCTCCTCGGCCGACTGGCTCACCAGCCACACGAAGCGGGCGCCGTCCTCGCGGACCAGTGTGTCGGCGGCCACGTACGGCGTGCCGACCGTCACCGGCCTTGCGACACCGGCCAGTTCGGCGAGCGCCGCGTACAGCCGGTGCGTCTGCTCCGGGTTGGCGCGGGCCGTGCGGGCGGCCATGTGCTCCAGCGGGTAGGTCGCCAGGACCGTACGGCCCTCGCCCGTCTCGTGGCGGAGCAGCGCCGGGCGGCCGTGCGCGTCGGTGGCGACGACCCGTGCGTCCACCGGGACGACCGGCAGGTAGGCGCGGCTGTCCTCGTTGCCGGCGACCGGGAAGGTCAGGGTCTCGCCCGCGGCGATGGAGCCGAAGTCCTCGGTGAACGTCATCTCCAGGACGTCGTCCTCGATCGGCTCCGCGACCCCGTAGGAGAGCTGGAGTTCGACGCCGAACAGGCCGTCCAGGTCGTGGAACCACGGACCGCGCGTCGTCGGGTACTCACCCGAGCAGAACGACAGGTAGACCGTGGCACCGGCGCGGGCCCGTTCCTCCAGCACCCGCCGGGTACGGGTGGTCAACTGCCGTGTCGACGGCAGCAGATACAGCGCGGCGTCGGCCGGCAGCCCGTCCGCCTCACGGGCGAGGGCCACGGGCAGGTCCGCGCCGCGGGCGGCCACGTACCCCTGGTGCAGCGAGGTGAAGATCAGCGGCCGGTCGGAGGGCCGGCTGTAGGGGTAGCCGCGTTCCAGGAAGGCGGGCACGACCAGGGCGGTGTCGGCGTCCGAGCGGCGGCACCGCGCGAAGTCGACCCGCTTCAATACCTCGGCGAAGTCGGCCAGTTCCCGCAGCGGCTCCTTCGGCCGGCCGGTGCTGTCGGTGATCCCGAAGTGCATCTCGAAGGGGTGGTGGTCGTAGGGGGACTGTTCCCAGAGGTCGTCGTAGTCCGTGTTGTTCCAGGCCATCCAGCCGGTGGCGCCACCGAGCAGCGAGTTGTGCAGGGTCTGCCGGTAGAACACACCCGCGTTCGCCGCCGAGACCGTGTCGGTCGAGAGCCCGAACTCCTCCAGCACGACCGGCTGTCCGGTGACGGCGGCGAGTTCGCACTCGAACGCGGCGCGGTAGTGCTGGCGCGGCCGGTCGGTGTCCGAGCGGTAGACGTGCGGCCCCACGAAGTCCACGTACTCGGCGGTGTCCCGCAGCGAGAAGCCGTTGTCGCGGCCCGTCACCTCGATGCCCCACGCGCCGTCGCCGAGCGACACGGGCTGGGTGCCGCCCGCCGCGCGCACCGCGTCGCACATGAACTGCGCCCAGGCGGTGACGACATCACTGGAGGGCGGGTCGACCTGGTAGATCCGGCCGTAGCCCGGCATCTCGTTGGTGATCAGCCAGCCGGTGACCGCGGGGTGGTCCTTGAAGCGCCGGGTCATCTGGGAGACGAACCAGGCCTGCCGCCCGACGAGCCACACGTCCTCGTACAGATCACGGTCCCCGCGCCAGGCCGGGTCCCAGTTCTCGCCCGACATGTGGCCGACGATGAAGGTGGGGACCGTCCCCATGCCCGCCTCGCTGTGGGCGTCCAGGAAGTCCCGGAAGCGGTCGCACAGTTCCTCGTCGATCCGGCCGGGCTCGGGGTGGAAGTCGGGCCAGTAGAAGAATGACCGGGTCATGTTCAGCCCGTGCTCCCGCAGGACGGCCAGCTCCTCGCGGACCGTCTTCGGCTCGTAGTTCCGCCACATCAGCGGACCACCGGTGCGGGACCAGAAGTTGGCGCCGAGCCAGGGGAGGACGGCGGAGTCATGGGTGAGCTGGGCGCTGTGGCGTCGCATGGTCGTGTCCTGACCTGTTCGAAGTACGGGGGTGGATCGGTGCCTTGAGGCCTTGAGGCCTTGGGGCCTTGGGGCCTTCAGGGCGAGGTGGGCAGTGGGCCGGTCGACTCCCGGACGACCAGGCGCGGACGTCCGTCGAGCACCGGCGGGGGGACGTCCTCGCCGCACTGGACGAGCAGCGCGCGGGCGGCGGCCGCGCCGACCCGTTGCACCTGCTGGTCCACGGTGGTGAGCCGGGGGTGCAGCCAGCGGCCGAGCGGCAGGTTGTCGTAGCCCACCACCGACACGTCCCCGGGCACCAGGAGCCCGGCGCGCTGGGCCGTCCCGATCCCGCAGACGGCCATGGAGTCATTGGAGAAGACCAGCGCGGTCGGCCGGTCGGGCAGGGCGAGCAGTTCCTCCGTGACGGCGACGGCCGCCTCCTCCGTGAAGTCGGTGTGCCGCACGGCGACGGGCCGCAGTCCCGCCTCGGTGAGGGCCTCCTCGAACGCGGCCCGGCGCAGCCTGGTGTGCACCAGTTCGGCCGGGCCCGCGACGTACGCGATCCGCCGGTGGCCGAGCTCCAGCAGGTGCGCGACGGCCTCGCGGACACCGGCGCCCTGCTGCCCGAGGCCGACGCCGGGCACCGGCGCCGCGGCGTCCGGTGAGCCCAGCAGCACCGCGGGCAGCCCGAGGCCGTGCAGCAGTTGCGGGCGCGGGTCGTCCGCGCGTGCGTCGGTCAGCACCGCGCCGTCGATCCGGCCCTCGGCGACCAGCCGTTCGTACAGTGCGCTCTCCTGGGCGATGTCGGCGACCAGGTGGAGGAGCAGTCCGTAGCCCCGGGGGGCCAGTTCGCCCTCCAGGCCGGTGATCAGCTCGCTGAAGTGCGGGTCGGCGCCGAGTACGTCGGTGGGGCGCCGGACGACGAGGGCGATCGTCCGGGTCCTGGCCCGGCGCAGGGCCGTCGCGGACGCGCTGGGCGACCAGCCGAGTTCGGCCGCCGCCTCCAGGACCCGCCGGCGGGTGGCCTCCGAGATCCGGCCCCGGCCGTTGACCGCCTGGGAGACCGCGGCGGTGGAGACCCCCGCCGCGGCGGCCACGGCCTTGATCGTGGGCCGGACGGCTCCGTCGGAGCCCGCGCGGGCGCCCCGCCTGCCGGTCGGAGCGCCGGGGCCGCGGCCCGAAGGCGGATCCGGGAGCCCGGACCCCGACGGCGTACCCACGACGCCTTCCCCGAGATGTTCCCTCACATCTTCACCGCCCCGTTCACGAGAGCCTGCTGCATGCGCTTCTGGAGCACGGTGTACACGACCCAGACCGGGACCAGTGTCAGCACGGTGCCTGCGGTCAGAATGCCGTAGTCGGTGCCGGTCAGGGACTTGAGGGTGGGCAGGGCGACCTGGACGGTGCGCTGGTCGGGATCGGGGCCGATGATGACGAGCGAGTACAGGTACTCGTTCCAGAACGTCAGGAAGTTCAGCAGCAGGATGGTCGCGATGCCCGGCATGCACATCGGGGTGTAGATGTGCCGCAGCACGGCGAAGGTGGACGCGCCGTCCAGCCGCGCCGCCTCCTCCATCTCGTGCGGGATGGTCTGCATGAACTGGACCAGGATCACGACCGAGAGCGGCATCGCCGTGGCCGGCAGGAACAGCACCATGAACGTACGGGTGTGGAACAGCCCGGTCGCGGCGGCGAGCAGGAACGTCGGGAAGAGCGCGGCGAACGTCGGCACCAGGAACCCCAGTGAGAACACCCGCTCCACGAACGCGCCGAGACGTCCCTCGGTACGGGCGATCGCGAAGGCCGCAGGGATGGCGAGCGCCAGGGTGAGTGCCAGCGCCAGCACCGTGACGAGCACCGAGTTGACGATGGCCGGCCCCAGATCGGCGGAGGAGAAGGCCTCGCCGAAGTTGTGCAGGGAGAACGACGTCGGCAGGGAGAACGGACTCCCGAAGATCTGGTCGTTCGTCTTGAACGCCGAGACCAGCAGGTAGTAGAGGGGGACCACCAGCAGTGCCGCGTACAGCCAGGCGAGGACGTGGGCCGCCAGCCAGGACCTTCCGAACTTCATGGAACCGCTCCGATCAGTAGTTCTGGCGGAAGACGCGACGGATGGTCAGCAGTCCGGCCAGACCGACCAGGAACAGGACCACACCGACGGTCTGGCTGTAGCCCAGGTCGGCCGCGATGAACGCCTTCTGGTAGACGAGGAAGGACAACGTTGTCGAGGAGCTTCCCGGACCGCCCTGGGTGAGCAGCAGGACGTTCTGCGCGGAGCCGAACAGTGTCCACAGGAACTGAAGCATCGTCACGACACCGACGAAGTCGCGGATGACGGGGAAGTGGATGCGCCACATGGCGCGCCAGTGCCCGGCGCCGTCGAGCTGCGCGGCCTCACCGATCTCGTCCGGCACACTGCCCAGCCGGGCGGCGAACAGCACGGCGGTGAACCCGATGCCGCTCCACACGTCGAGGACGATCAGGCAGTACAGGGCGGTGGACGGCGAGGCCAGCCAGGCGTCGGTGAGGGAGCCCAGGCCGAGCTTCTCCAGAGCGCCGTTGAACAGTCCGTCCGGTGAGAGGACCGCGTAGAACACCATCGCCTTGGCCGGCGTGGAGATCAGACCGGGGATGAAGAGCAGGTACCGCAGGACGCGGTGACCCGGCGGCTTCTGCGCGACGTAGTACCCCAGCATGTACGCGCACACGATCATCACGGGCAGTGCGACGACGAGTTGGGTGGCGGTGTTGGCGACCGAGTCCCAGAAGACCGGGTCGTCGAAGACGGTACGGACGTTGCCGAGACCGGCGAAGGAGACCGGCTGGAGCATCCCGGGCCAGTGCAGCGCGGCGATGACGAAGATGGCGACCAGCGGGCCGACCATGAAGACGAGGTACCAGACCAGCGCCGGCACGGCGAGGACGACCCCGCCCTGCTTGCGGCGCGGGGGAGCGGCGAGGGGTGGCGACGGCGGGGCCGGCCGGCGGACCGACGCGCCGTCCGGGGCGGACGAGAGCAACGTCATGAGGGACTCGCAGAGGGCTCGGGCGCGCGGATCAGGCCGTGCGGTAGGCGGATTCGAGGGCGGAGCGCACGGCGGCGGCACTCGTCCCCCGGGTGAAGGCGGTGCTGGTCGCCGTGATCAGCGGCTGGGTGGCCGTCGGCGGTACGTACAGGTCGGGCAGGAGGACCTGGCCGACCCGGTCGCCGAGCTGCTGGGCCTTGGCCACCAGGGGGAACTGCTTGCTGACCGTGTCCGTGACCAGAGCCATGTCCCGCCCGCTCTCGGTGATGAAGCGCGAGACCACCTCGGGCCGGTACATGAAGCGCAGGAACTTCTCGACCGAGGACAGCTTCTTGACGCCGTTGGGGCTGATCCAGAAACCGATGAGGGTGTACGAGCGCAGGATCGTCGGCTTGCTGTGCGAGGCGCCGGGGGCCAGCGGCCAGCCGCCGACATCGGTGTGCGCGGCGGCCTTCGGGGCGACCTTCGCGAGCGCCGAGGACATCGCGGACTGGATGGCCGCCGATTCGGTGTTGTACTGCGTGGTCATCGTGTCCGAGGTCAGCCCCTGCGCCTTGTCGGCGAAGACACCGGCGTCGCGCAGCTGGACGAAGTAGTCGATGCCCTCGCGGGCACCCCTGCTGCCGCTGAAGTCGCCGCTCGTGTACACCTTGCGGGCATCGTCGGGCGTGAGGAAGGTCTGGATGATCTGGGCCAGCAGCTTCTGTCCCGTCCAGTCGTTGCCGCCCACGGTGACGGGTGCGATGCCCTTGGCCCGCAGTTTGCGGGCGGCGCCGATGAGCTGGTCCCCGGTGGTCGGCACGGCGTCCACGCCGGCCCGCTCCAGCAGGGCGGTGTTGTAGGCGACGGGCCAGTTGGTGGCGAAGTAGGGGAAGGCGCGCAGCCTGCCCTTGCCGTCGGTCCACTCCTCCAGTGCCGCGGGCAGCACGCGTTCGCGCAGCCCCCAGTCGTCGAGGTAGCCCGACACGTCGACGGTGGCGCCGACATCGGTCCAGGCCAGCGTCTTGTCGTAGAGATTGACCATGACCACGTCCGGCTCCTTGCGGGCCAGCCGGGACGTTTCGTACACCTGTGGAAGGTCGTCGCCGTTGACGAGGTTCTTGACCCGGAGTCCCGGGTTCTCCTCGTGGAACTCCTTCACGACGGCTTTGTAGGTGGGAGAACCCGGCGCGGTGGTGCCGAGCTGGGTGTGCACGAGCAGGGTGCCGGGGTCGGAATCGGCCGAGGCGAGCGTGGAACAGCCGGACAGAGCGGGGACTGCGGCAGCGGCGGCGACGCCGGAACCGGCAGCGAGGAAACCGCGCCGACTCAGGGATGAGCGCACAGCGGGATGTCTCCAACCAGGACGTTAACCATGTGGTTAATCGATGTACCAGTGGGCTGCGAGAAACCTAGGGCCGCTTCCCGGAATGGTCAACCCCTCTGTGCCGGGGACGGCCGGAGCGCCTCTCGGTGCCGGTGGTGCGGGACGTCCGGCCGAATCCCGCCAGGCGAACGATCGTATTGAACGCAAGCGTTCGATACGCTATCCGGCGATACCGTGACCTGCGGGGAGCCGCTCTCCGCGGCCGTCCGGCCTTGCCACAGGGGGGATCCCATGCGTCTGCATGTCGGCCAGCGCCATGAGCGGGTACTCGATCTCGTCCGGCAGCGCGGCAGCCTCCGGGTCGCCGAGCTGGCCTCCGAACTCGGCGTCTCCGCCGTGACCTTGAGGCGCGACGTGGAGACGCTGGCAGCCCGGGGCAGCCTGCGACGGCTGCACGGGGCCGTGGTGTGGCCGACGGATCAGCCCTCTGAGGCGGCACGGACCCCGGGTGCCGAGGGCGCGGTGATCGGAATGATCGTACCGACCACCACCTTCATCTTCGCCGACATCGTGCGGGGTGCCCGGGAGGCCGTGGAGGCCCAGGGCGGCCGGCTGGTGCTCGGGATGTCGGGATACGTGGACACCGAGGACCCGGTGCAGGCGGACCATCTCCTGGCCGGCGGCGCCGAGGGCCTGCTCATCGCACCCAGCTGGTTCGGCGGGGTGCCCGCCGACGGCCAGGAGAAGTGGCTGCTGGAGTGCCCCGTCCCGGCCGTGCTGGTCGAGCGCTCCGCGCCGGCCGGCAACCCCGCCGCGGGACTCGACCGGGTCCGTACCGACCGGGCTCACGGCGCCGCGGAAGCGGTGGGCCACTTCGCCGAACTCGGGCACAGTGCCGTCGCCGCGGTGCTGCAGGAAGGGCCGCACGCCGCGCAGATCACCGCGGGGTACCTGGCCGCGGTGGAGTCGCTCGGACTGACACCCGTGCCGGGATCACCGGCCATCAGGGGGCACGGCGCCTACGACGAGATGGCGGAGTACCTGGTCGACGCGGTCAGGAACCGGGGGGTCACCGCCGTCCTCGTCCACAGCGACGAGGACGCGATCGTGCTGGTGCCCCGGCTCCAGTCGCGCGGCGTCAACGTCCCCGCCGACCTGGCCCTCATCGCCTACGACGACGAGGTGGCCGGGCTGTCCGACGTACCGCTGACGGCCGTCGCACCGCCGAAGCGCGGGGTGGGCGAGCTGGCGGCGAAGCTGATTCTGCAGCGCCTGGCCGAGCGCGCGTCGGGCAGTACGCCGACACCGCGCCAGCACCTCGAACTGCTGCCGGAACTGCGGGTGCGGGCATCCTGCGGTGCCGTCGGAACAACACCGTCCCCGCCGAGGAAGTAGCCGGCGCGTTCCGAGGCGGGCTGACGCCGCGACGCGATCCGGCGCCGCGGCGGGTACCCCCGCTGCCCGGAGAGGGGCGGCCTGCGGAGGTGGCCGGTGACGCCGGGGAACGTCAGGCCGTGCGGACCTTGACCCGGTGGGTCGCTCCGTAGCTGCCGCTGAGGTCGCCGAACGTGAGGGTGAGCGAGGAGCCGGTCCGGGCGCCGGTGACCGCGGGGGCCTTCGAGAGGACGGACGCGACCGGCCGCTTCCAGGTGAGGGTCAGGCTCTTGACGCTGCGGGACGGGTCGGCCACCGAGATCGTCGCCGTACCGTCCCGCCGTTCCCGGATCTGCACACTCACCGGCGCGTCGGCCGTGACTGTGCCAACCGTGCTGGCAGCCCAGAAGTTGATCCCGGTGAAGCCGAGCGAGGGCACGCGGATGCCGTGCTGCCGTGAGGTGTTGGCGAGGATCCGCAGCCACAGCGGGTCGAGGGCGCGGGCGGCGGTGCGGAGCTCACCGGCGCCGGGCATGAGGATCTACGCGTACGAGGCGTCCCGAGGGTCCGTTCCGTGGTCCTGCCACAGGGTCAGGTAGCGCCGGGTGAACGGGGTGGGCGAACTGCCGGCGTCGATGTCCTTCCACGCGCCGGTGCGCTCCTCGCGCAGTGCGCTGATCCGGCTGCCGCCCGACTGCGGGAACACGTAGCCGGCGTGCCCCTGGATGTGCGCCCACCTGGTGCGCGTCCGCGTGGTGCGCCAGCCCTGGGCGCCCGGTTGCGGGATGCCGTTGAGGCCTTGACCGTGTCGTCGCCGAACAGCTTCTGCAACAGGGCCGTGTTGGCCAGCCTCAGCTTCGGATTCCTGAGGGCGGGGCCGTACGAGTCTCGTTGCGGCCAGCCCTTGACCATGGAGTTCCAGCGGGACCGCTCCTCGGCGCTCGCGCCCCGGCCGACGAGGACGACCGAGGCCATCACGCTGTGCGCGCGGGTGTACTTCGCCATGGCCGAGTCCGGCAGGAACCTGTCCACGGACCGGCGGTAGGTGGCCAGTTGCTCGGCCGACAGGTGCTCGTGGAGCAGTACGGCGGTGTCGAGGAGCGCCTGCGGCGAGCCGATCTGGAAGTTCCACCAGTTGCCGAACGGCGCGGCGTCCGCGCTGTAGACGTCCGAGCAGAGGTGGTCCAGTCCGGTGATGACGGCGTCGCGCAGGGCCGTGTCCCCGGTGACCCCGGTGCCCGGCTGGGCGCACGCCTGGGCCATGGTGCTCAGCCGCGTGAAGCTGTCGTTCATCCGGGCCGAGTAACCGTACGACTCCTGGTCGGTGTCCCGGGACGGATCCGCGTAGCTCAGGCCCGGCCAGAGCGAGCCCGCCGCCGGAGCCATGGTGTCCCGGTGCCGAGCGTGGCCAGCTTCGATCGGAAGGGTTCAGCGGTCGGGCTGAAGCCCTCGCCGAGGATCAGCGTGCGCCACTTGGCACGCAGCGCGGCGAACGCGTCGGCGGCCTCGGTGTCGGCCGATGCCCGGGTGACGGGGGCGGCCGAGGCGGTGCCGGTCTCGGCCAGGCCGGCCGCGAGTGCGGTGCCGCCGGTGGCCGCGAGGAAGGTGCGGCGGGACCAGGGGGACGGGGGAGGGTGCGTCATGGGTGCTCCGGGGGCCGGGAGAGGGAAGAAAGAGCGCGCTGAAGTCAGCCGGTTTCTCACACGCATGCGCTCAACCGCTCAATAGGACCGGCGTAATTGATCGTTTCGATCGCTACGAGCGCCGCTGTCGGTCCGCTTTGTCGTGGACACCATGCTTCGTCTCCCCCTGCCGGGGCGGCCCGCTCGCTCCCGGCGGCCTTCATGGACAGGCCTTCACCGGCGGCCGGAAGCGGTCCTGCTCCCTTTGGCGCCGAGGCCGGGCCGGCACCGGCGGCGGCTTCTCCGACAGGAGTCCGGTGGAACCGGCCACCGTCGCGCCCGGTGTCAGGCCGTGGCCCGCAGATGCCGCTGTGCCCATTCCTCGAACGTGGTGAGCGGGATGCCGAGAGCGCGTGCGTACTCCGGGCGGGCGGGCTGGCCGACCACGTTGATCCGCTCGTGCGAGGCACCCATTCCCGGCATTCCGGCGGCGGTCGCCTCCTGTTCGGTCATGTCGGGCGCGGTCAGCTCGGCGCTCAGGGCGCGGGAGAGGATCTCGGCGATATCCGTCATGGACAGATAGTCGCTCGCCAGCTCCAGCTCCACCCCGTCGAACCTCTCCGGTGCGGCGAAGGCCGCCGCGGCGGCCGCGCCGATGTCGTCCACCGCGGCGAGGGACAGCCGGGTCCCGGGCTTCAGTACGCTCACCAGGCCGCCCTCGACGCCGCGCGGGAACAGGAAGGCCATGGAGGGGAGGAAGTTCTCCATGAAGAAGCCCGGCTTGAGGAGCGTCCAGTGCGCGAAGCCCGCTTCACGGACCCGGTCCTGGATCCCGGCCTTCGTGCCGAAGTACGGCTCCATCGCGGCCCAGCGGCCCTCGGCCCAGCCGGGCGCCGCCGTGTGCTGCCCGGCACCGGAGACGGACGTGTGCACGAACTGCGCTACGCCTGCGGCCGTCGCGGCCTCGATCAGGTTGACCGCCTGGGCCGACTCGCCCTCGAAGCCGCGTCCGTTCATGTCGGGCATCTGTACCGAGAAGACGGCGCGGGCTCCCTCGGTGGCCCGGGTGACGGAGTCGCGGTCGAGCAGGTCGCCCGTGACCAGTTCGGCCCCGAGCGCTTCGACGGCCCTCGCCCGCTCGGTGGCCGGGTCGCGGACCAGCGCCCGGACAGGAACGCCCGCCGCGAGCAGGGCGCGCGCCGTGGCGCCCCCTGCCGGCCGGTGGAGCCGGTGACGAGTACGGGCGCGGATGCGGATTCCGTGGACATGACGCTCCTCGAATGGTGTGCGGAGGCTAAACGGTGGACCCCGCCGTTTCAGGTTCGGTACGATACGGAGGGCCCCGCCACTTGGCAAGCGGGCGGGGACAGTGCGGTGACGCCCGGTGTGAGCGTTGCCGACCCGCTCGCGCTGATCGCCGGTATCGCCCTGGCGACGGAACACCACAAGGACCCGGCAGCCGAGGCGGACCGGCTGCCGGGCCTGACCGTGGCGGGAGTCAGCCCGCAGGGGTGAGAGGCGAGCCCGGCGGCCGGGGCTGCTCACAGCGTCACGATCGTCGCCTCGGTCGCCTTGACGCTGGTCCACACCGCGACCCCGTCGGCGAGGCCGAGTTCGGCGGCGGCGTGGGGGGTGATCTCGGCGACGAGATCCGGTGCCTGCGGTGACGTGATGAGGACGCGCAGCCGGCTGCCGCTGGTGGTGATCTCCCGGACGGTGCCCGCCCAGATGTTGCGCGGACTGCCGCCCGGCTCCGTGCGGTGCACGGAGACGGCCTCGGGGGCGATGACCGCGAGTGCGGCGGTGCCCGCCGGCAGCGGTTCCGCGATGACGAGTCGGCCGCCGCCGTGCAGTTGGAGTCCGTCGGCGGTCGCGGTGCCGGGCCAGGCGTTGCGGCCGAGCATGCGCGCGACCCAGGGGGAGTGGGGGTGCCGGGTGACCTCGCCCGGCGGGGCGTCCTGGAGGACGCGCCCGTCCTCCAGGACGAGGACGCGGTCGGCGAGGGAGACGGCCTCCACCGGGTCGTGGGTGACGATCAGGCAGACGCCGCCGAAGCCGTCGAGGTGGGTGCGCAGCGTGTGCCGCACATGCGCGCGGGTGGTCTGGTCGAGCGCGGCCAGCGGCTCGTCGAGCAGCAGCAGCCGGGGCCGGGTGGCGAGCGCCCTGGCCAGGGCGATGCGCTGGGCCTGTCCGCCGGAGACCTGGGACGGCTTGCGGGCGGTCAGCTGTCCCACGCCGAGGCGGTCGAGCCATTCCTGGGCCCTGCGGCGGGCCTCGGCGCGCGGTACTCCCTGGGCGCGCAGCCCGTAGGCGGTGTTCGCGAGCGCGCTGAGGTGCGGGAACAACGCGCCGTCCTGCGGCACCCAGGCGACGCCGCGGCGGTGCGTGGGCAGGGCGCTGACGTCCAGCTCCCCGAGCCGCAGCGCGGCGTGGGCCCGCGGGGTGAGTCCGAGCAGGGCGCGCAGGAGCGTCGTCTTGCCCGCGCCGTTGGGGCCGACGACAGCGATGGTGGTCCCTGCCTCGGCGTCCAGCGTGAGCTGGTTGAAACCGGTGACCTCGGCGTGCAGCGGCCAGTTGCCCCGTCCGGTGTCTGGCCCGGCGTCGTGCGGCAGGGTCGTTCTGAGGCCCTCCGGGGGGAGGGAGGCCGGTTCGTCGGCGGAGGCGCGCGGCCCCGCGGTCGCCGCGGTCGGGGTCCCGGTCCATCGTCCGCGCAGCCCGAGGAGGACGAGCATGGCGATCGCGAGCAGGAGCAGGGAGACCGAGGTGGCGGCCTCCGGGTTGTCCTGGAGGAGCAGGTAGACCTGGAGGGGCAGAGTCTGGGTGGTGCCGGGGAGGTTCCCGGCGAAGGTGATGGTCGCGCCGAACTCACCGAGTGCCCGCGCCCAGGTGAGTGCGGCTCCGGCGGCGAGACCGGGGGCGACCATGGGCAGGGTGACGGTGAAGAACACCCGTACCGGCGAGGCCCCGAGGGAGGACGCCGCCTCCTCGTAACGGGGGCGCAGTCCGCCCAGCGCTCCTTCGAGGCTGATGACCAGGAACGGCATCGCGACGAAAGTGGCCGCGAGGACGGCACCGGAGGTGTGGAAGGGCAGGGTGATGCCGAACGTGTCCTCCAGCCACGGCCCGAGCAGACCGCGGCGCCCGAAGGCGAGCAGGAGGGCGACACCGCCCACCGTGGGCGGCAGCACCATCGGCAGGAGCACCAGGGAGCGGACGAAGGTCTTGCCGGGGAAGTCGGTACGGGCCAGCAGCCAGGCCAGCGGCACCCCGAGGACGAGCGAGAGCCCGAGCGCCCAGAAGGAGACGAGCAGCGACAGCCTCAGCGCCTCGGTTGTCCCGGGGCTGGTCAGATGGTCGCCCAGCTCGCCCCAGGACGTGCGGGCGAGGATCCCGGCCAGCGGCAGCAACAGGAAGGCGATGGCCAGCAGCGCGGGGATCGCCAGGGCGATCGGTGCGCGGGGGCCGGTGGCGCGGCTGCGAAGGCGTCTCATCGAAATCCCTGAAGCTGGAAGTGCCGTGCGGGCGGCCGGGACCGAGGCCGGGCCCGCCCGCACGGGGTGGTCACGGGTTACGGCTGCTGGAAGCCGGCGGCGGCGAGGATCTTCTGGGCCTCCGGGGTGGAGAGCCACTTCACGAACGCGTCCGCGGCCTCGCTGTTCTTGGTGGCCTTCAGGGTCGCGGCCGGGTAGGAGGCCACGGCGTTCTGGGCGTCGGGGATGTCGACGGCGTCCACCGTGGCGGTGGCGGTGGCGGCGTCCGTCTTGTAGACGAGACCGGCGTCGGCCTCACCGAGTTCGACCTTGCTGAGGACGGATCGGACGTCGAGCTCCTGGGAGACCGGCTTCACCTCGATCTTCTGGGCGTCCAGGATCTGCTTGCTGTAGCGGCCCACCGGGACCTCGGGGGCGGCGAGCACCACCTTCAGCTTGGTGTCGGAGAGGTCCTTCAGGTTCTCGATCTCCTCCGGGTTGCCCTTGCCCGTGGCGATCACCAGACGGTTCTTCGCGATGACGGTCGGCGTCCCGGTGTCGGACTTCAGCCCGTCCATGGTCTTGGTGTCCGCGGTGACCAGAGCGTCGGCGGGCGCACCCTGCTTGACCTGGGCGGCGAGCTGCTGCGATCCGGCGAAGGAGAACGTCACCTTCGTGCCGGGGTGCTCCTTCTCGTACGCGGCGCCGGCCGTCTTGAAGACATCGGTGAGCGAGGCGGCGGCCAGCACCGTCAGGTCTGCCTTCGGCGCCCCGGACGCGGAGGCGGTGGCGTCGGCGCCCGAGTCCTTCTTGTCGTTGTCGCTGCCACAGGCTGCCAGCGGGACGAGGAGAGCCGCCGTGAGGATCGCGGCTGCGGTACGGCGTCTGGTGAAGGCGAGGGACATGAGGGTGGGAACTCCTTGGGAACGCGGTCGGCTGGTGCCGCCCGAGCGGATGGTGGTGAGCCGCGCCGGGGACGGGCGACGCCGCTTGGTGGAGCTGTGGAGCTGTGGGGCTTGTGGGGCGGTGGCTCAGGTGCGGTCGATGCGTACGCCGGTCGGTGTGACGAGAGTGGTGGTCACCGGGGCCGCGACATCGCCTATGGCATGGGACTGCATGTGCCACACAATAGGTGTTCTGAGTTTGCATTTACAACGCTTAATGCGAAGCTCCATAGCAGATGCGTTTTCGTTCGGAGGAAACTCCGAAGGGGGTGTCGCGCGGATACGTCGAGGTGAGAGGCGGTCCGCGAACGCGCTGCCTCCGCTTTGCCGGGCGAGGTGCCGCATCCTCCTCGCGCCTGCGGCAGGCGATCGGCCGGCTGTGCGGGAAATGTTTACAGTGAGAAATGCAGACCGGGAAATACCCGGCATTTCACCCTGAATTCGAGGCGCTTCTCCATGAGCCTGAGCATCCGTAACCAGATCCCCGGCACCGTCACCGCCGTCACCGCGGGCAAGGTGATGGCCACCGTCAAGGTCCGCCTGGTGGGCGGCCAGGAGATCACGGCCGCGATCACGCTCGAAGCCGTCAAGGAACTCGGACTCACCGACGGGAGCCCGGTCCGCACACTGGTCAAGTCCACCGAGGTGTCCCTGGCGACCGGCGCCGTCGAGGGCCTGAGCATCCGCAACCGGATCTCCGGCACCGTCACCGAGGTCGCCACCGGCGGTGCCATGGCGAGCGTCAAGGTCTCCGTCGAGGGCGGAGAGCTGACCGCGGCCATCACCAAGGACGCCGTGACCGACCTGCGACTCGCGCCGGGTGCGTCCGTCACCGCACTGATCAAGTCGACCGAGGTCTCCCTCGCCGCGGCCTGAGCCGCGGACCAGGCGCATCGCCCCGGTCACCCGCACCGCGCGGACCGTCCCGGCGCCACGAACCCCGTGCACCGTCCCGCCTATACGCACCGGGCCGGCTGTACGGAGACCGGCAGCACTCCGGCCCACACGTGGGTGATGGCACTGATGTAGCGCGCGCCGCACCGGTCGGCGGGCATGACCAGCCGGCTTCCCGCCGCGTCCAGGCCCCGGCCGTCCATCCCGGTGGCCAGGAGCGCGGGGACATTGCCGAAATCGGCGTCGACCTCCGCCCGCGACAGTACCGTGTGGTGCCCGTCGCCGCCGGTGACCGCCACGAGGTAGCGGGAGCGGTCCTTGCGCCCGCGGGCGCCGAACACCGGATGGGCGTCGAGGACCACGTCGCGGAGCAGGGGCCCCTCGAAGCTGTGGTGCTGCGGGCCGTTGGTGGCGCAGTCGAACACCACCTCGGCCTGCACCCCGAGGTGCGCGGCCGCGAAGGTGAGCAGGGTCTCGGCGAGGGCCTGGGAGGCACGGAGTGTCGCCTTGCCGGCCCCCCACGGTTCCGGCGGAGCCGAAGGCCCCGGTGTCGTGCTGCACGAGACAGCCGATGTCCTGGCCCAGCACCGGTACCGCACCGCCCCCCGGGAGAACGCGGCACGCCGCAAGGGCGACGAACTCGTCTCGCTGATCGACGCCCCCCACGCGGACGGGACGTCGCTGCGCCTCGCACTCCACAGCTTCGGCCTCTCCGACCAGGGCCCCTACCAGGTCATCACGGCGCGGCCGGCCCACGAGGACGACGCCGGCGCGGCGGCGGACGCCCTGACCGAGGCCCTGCACCACGACCCCGACCGCCCCTTCACCGTCGGCAGGCTCACGGGAGGCACGGCCGTGGCCGTCGTCCAGGGCGAACCGGGCGACAGCCAAGGCCGGCTGCACGCCCTCTGGCCCGTTCTGGAGGGCTGCTCCACGGCGGGGTGGGGGCGCCGGCCACCGGTCCCGAGGGCCTGCACGGCAGTCTCGTGCAGGCGCGCTACGCCCTGACGGCATCCCGCACCACGGAACCCGCGGCGTCCCGGCTGACGTCTGCGACCTGTCGCGCCTCGGTCACAAGCTCGATCTGCAGGCCGCTCTGATGTGCCGCTGACCACTGGGTGTACCGACCCGCAGCGCCAGGGTTCAGCCGCGGCCGTCAGGCCGGTCGATGTGCACGTTCGTCGACTTCACCCGCGCCGTGGCCATGACCCCGACCTCCAGGCCGAGTTCGTCGACGGACTCGCGGCTGATCAGTGACACCAGCCGGTGCGGCCCCGACTGGATCTCCACCTGCGCCACGACGTCGTCTGCCCGTACCGCGACGACGATCCCGGCGAACGAGTTCCGAACCGACGTCAGGACCTCCCCGGGTACCGGATGCAGCCCCGCGGCACGCTCCGTGGCGAAGCCCGCGAGGCTGACACCGTCGATCACCCGGTTTCCCGAGCCGCCGCGGTCCATCACGAGGTGACCGCCGTCGGCCCAGCGGCGGACGGTCTCGGGACTCACGGCCAGCAGCTCAGCGGCCTGGCCAATACTGTACGAAGGCACCCGCGTACTCTAGGGCCTGTACGGGGTTGTGCCGCGGCGTCCGCCGGGCTCAGGCCTGTCCGTCCCGCGGCGTCGGCCGGTCCCGGGCGGGGGCCCCCGCTCGCAGCCCGTCCATCACGAGATCCAGCAGCCGGGCGGCGCGCGGCTGCCAGTCGCTGTGCGGGTCGATCTGCCAGAGCCCGGCGATCGCGAGGAGGAAGTCCTCCGCGGTCAGCCCCGGACGGATGGTGCCGGCCTTCTCGTTGGACTCCAGCAGGAGCGTGACGGCCCGGGTCACCGGGCCGTGGCCCAGCTGGGCCAGACCGCCGTGCCGGCTGACCGTCGTGCGCAGCGCTTCGGCCAGACCGGCCTTGGCCATGGCGAACTGCGCGAGCCGGTCCATCCACTCCCGCAGCGCCCGGTCCGGATCACGGGTCAGGAGCAACTGGGCCGCGGCGTCGGCGACCTGCTGCATCTCGTGGCGGTAGACCTCCAGGACGAGCGCCTCGCGGTTGGGGAAGTTGCGGTAGAACGTCCCCTGCCCGACGCGGGCCTTCTTCGCGATCACGCTCACCGGGGCGTCCGCGGCGCGCGTCAGCTCGGCCAGCGCGACGTCCAGGATGCGCTCGCGATTGCGCTGTGCGTCCGGACGCAGAGGAGCGCCCTTCTCTTCCTGCACAGGTCCTCCTTCCGAGCCCACGGCCACGGCCGCTCTTGATAACCGGACAACTGTCCACTAGGTTTGATCACTGGTGGACAGTTGTCCGCTTAGTCTCACCTTACCGGTAGAACCAGCCAGTTCGGCCGACCGGTACCCCATCCTCACCTGCGCAATTCATCTGAATCGCCTCCCCCGGGTCGACTGCCGGGATCGTCTCGTTCGACGCGCATCAGTAATGCGAAAGAAGGCTGATCATGGCCCCATCGACGTCCAGTGCCATCACCCTGAACATCAATGGCGAAAAGTACACGCTGCCCGTCGACCATCGCACCACCCTGCTCGACGCCCTGCGTGAGCATCTCGATCTGACCGGCACCAAGAAGGGCTGTGACCAGGGCCAGTGCGGCGCCTGCACGGTACTGCTCGACGGGCGCAGGGCCGTGGCCTGCCTGCAGCTCGCGGTCGCGGCCGAGGGGCGCGCGATCACCACCATCGAAGGAGTGGCCGACGGCGATCGGCTGCACCCGGTCCAGCAGGCCTTTCTCGACCTCGACGGCTATCAGTGCGGCTACTGCACCCCGGGCCAGATCTGTTCGGCTCTCGCGGTGATCGAGGAACACGCGGCGGGCTGGCCGAGCGCCGTGACCGGCGATGTCAGGCCGGAGGCGGGGGTGCCCGCACTCACCGCCGAGGAGATTCGTGAGCGGATGAGCGGCAACCTGTGCCGCTGCGGCGCCTATGTGTCGATCGTGCGGGCGGTCGCGCGGGCGGCGGAGGCCTCCGCGTCCGATGCCTCCACGTCCCGTGCCGACACGTTCCAGGACAAGGAGCCGGTGGCATGAGGGAATTCGGCTACGAGCGCGTCTTCGACGTTCCCGGAGCGGTCGCACTGCTCGGCACGGACCCGGATGCCCGCTTCCTCGGCGGCGGCACCAACCTCGTCGACCTGATGAAGGCCGGCGTCGAGCGGCCCGCACTTCTCATCGACGTCCAGGAACTTCCGCTGGACACCGTCGAGTTCACGCCGGACGGTGGCCTGCGCATCGGCGCGACCGTCACCAACAGCGATCTCGCCGCCCACCCCGAGGTGCGGCGCCACTACCCGGCGCTGGCGCAGGCGCTCCTGGCCGGGGCCTCCGGACAGCTCCGCAACATGGCCACGGTCGGCGGGAATCTGCTCCAGCGGACCCGCTGCGGCTACTTCAGCGATCTCGCCAAGCCGTGCAACAAACGCGCCCCCGGCAGCGGTTGCCCGGCCATCGCGGGCGAGCACCACAACCACGCGATCCTCGGCGCCTCCGAGCACTGCGTGGCGACCCACCCCTCGGACATGGCGGTCGCGCTCGCGGCCTTCGACGCCGTCGTCTCGTACGAAACGGACGACGGGCCAAATGAGTTGCCGATCGCCGACTTCTATCTGCCGGTGGGCGACACCCCGCACATCGAGACCGCCCTGCCGCCCGGCGCACTGATCACCGGCGTCACACTCCCACCGGTCGCGGTCGCCGCGCACTCCCGCTACCGGAAGGTCCGCGAGCGCGCCTCGTACGCCTTCGCGGTCGGATCCATCGCCGCCGCGCTCGACGTCCGGGACGGCGTCGTACACGAAGTCCGCCTCGCGTTCGGGGCGGTCGCGTCCGGGCCGTGGCGGGCCCGTGCCGCCGAGCGGGCGCTGACCGGCCGGCCGGCCGGCGCCGAGGCGTACGCCGCCGCCGCGGACGCCGAACTGGCAGCCGCCGAGACCCTCCCGGACAACGGATACAAGGTGACGTTGATGCGCAACCTGGTCGTGGCCGTGCTCACCGAACTCGCCGAGGAGGCCGCCCGATGACCACGACGACCGACAGCGCGGCATTCACCGGCACCGCCGGCTCCGGCCGCACCCGGGTGGAGGGCCGCGACAAGGTCACCGGAGCGGCCCGCTACGCCGGCGAGATCCCCTTCGCGGAACTCGCCCACGGCTGGCTGGTGCTCTCGACCGTGGCACGCGGCCGGATCCGCCCGGTGGACGACGCGACCGTGCTGGCCATGCCCGGAGTCCTCGCCGTGCTGCACCACGGGAACGCGCCACGCGTCGACACCGACTACGTCGGCATGCTGGGACGGCCCAACCCGGTCGTCGGGCTCTTCCAGCACGACCGGGTGCCCTGCGTGGGCTGGCCGGTGGCGCTGGTCGTGGCCGAGACGTCCGAGCAGGCCAGGGAAGCGGCCGAGGCGCTGGTCGTGCGCTACGACGAGGAACCGCACGACGTGTCGTTCTTCGCCGGGCACCCCGGCGCGTACACGCCGGGGACCAGCACGATGGCCGACGCCGAGACGGCGAAGGGCGACGTGGAGGCCGAGCTCGCGGCGGCCGCCTTCGTCGTGGACGAGGAGTACACCACTCCGGAGGAACACCACAGCTCGATGGAGCCGCACGCGGCGACGGCTCGCTGGGACGGCGGCCGGCTCGACATCGTCGACTCCAACCAGGGCAGCACCTGGGTGGCCACCGAGCTCGCCCAGCTCTTCTCCCTCGACCCGGCCTCCGTACGGGTGCGGGCCGAGCACGTCGGAGGGGCCTTCGGCTCCAAGGGCGTGAGCCCCCATCAGGTGGCGGCCATCATGGCGACGACCCTCCTCCACCGCCCCGTACGCGTGGTGCTGACCCGGCGTCAGATGTTCTCGCTCGTCGGGTACCGCAGCCCCACGGCACAGCGGATCAGGCTCGCCGCCGACGCGGACGGTCGGCTGCGCGCGTTCGACCACCAGGCGCAGAGCCTGACGTCGACCGTGCACGAGTTCGTCGAGACGAGCGCCGCGCTGGGACGCGTCCTGTACGACGCCGACGCGCATCACACCCTTCACACCCTGGTACGGCTCGACGTGCCGTCCCCGACCTGGATGCGCGCACCGGGCGAGGCACCGGGATCCTTCGCCGTCGAATCGGCGCTCGACGAACTGGCCGAGAAGTGCGGCGTGGACCCGATCGTGCTGCGCACACGCAATGAACCCGCGGTGGGGCCGGTGTCGGGGCTGCCGTTCAGCAGCCGCAATGTGCTCGCCTGTTTCGAGGAGGGCGCCCGCAGGTTCGGCTGGGCCGACCGGGACCCGCGCCCCGGCCTGCGCCGGGAGGGGCGCTGGCTGATCGGGACCGGGACGGCCGCGGCCACCTACCCCTCAGGGGTCGGCCCGTCCACCGCGGCCGTGACCGCTGAGCCCGACGGAAGCTTCACCGTACGGATCAACGCGGCGGACATCGGGACCGGCGCCAGGACCGCGATGACCCTGGTCGCCGCGGACGCCCTCGAAGTGGAGCCGGACCGCGTCCTGGTGCGTATCGGGGACAGCGATCTGGGCCCGGCGATGATCGCCGGGGGCTCGATGGGCACCCGCTCCTGGGCCTGGGCGGTAAGGCTCGCGGCGGGTGAGCTGCGGGAGCGGCTGGCCCTGGGCGGAGCCATTGCGCCGGAGGGGATCACGGCCAGGTCGAACACCGCGGAAGCCATCGACGCCCTGCCGAAGATGGAACGGCACTCCTTCGGGGCGCAGTTCGCCGAGGCGGCGGTGGACGTCGGCACCGGCGAGGTGCGGGTGCGCAGGCTGCTCGGTATCTACGCCGCGGGCGCCATCGTCAACCCGCTGACCGCACGGAGCCAGTTCATCGGCGGAATGACCTGGGGGCTGTCCATGGCCCTGCACGAGGAAGCGATCAGGGACCTGGCCTCCGGCGGCCATGTCGGCGCCGACCTCGCCGGCTACCACTTCGCCTCGCATGCCGACGTGCCGGTCATCGAGGCGGACTGGGTGGACGACCAGGTGCCCGGCGACCCCGTCGGGATCAAGGGCATCGGTGAGATCGGCGTCGTCGGCGTGGCCGCCGCGATCGCCAACGCGGTGTGGCACGCGACCGGCGTCCGCCACCGTGAGCTGCCGATCCGTCCCGACCGTGTCCTGCGTGCGGCGGCGGGGGAAGCCCCGCGTGCTTGACATAGCGGACGCCCTGAGCCGCTGGTTCGAGGAGGGCCGGGACTTCGCGGTCGCCACCGTCGTGGCCGTCGGCGGCAGCGCACCGCGCGGTCCCGGCGCCGCCCTCGCCGTCGACAGCGACGGCACCGTCATCGGCTCCGTCTCCGGCGGCTGCGTGGAAGGGGCGGTGTACGAGCTGTGCGTCCAGGCGCTCCAGGACGGGCGGACGGCGCGGGAGCGGTTCGGGTACAGCGACGAGGACGCCTTCGCGGTGGGGCTCACCTGCGGCGGCGTCATCGACGTCCTGGTCACACCGGTGCGCTCGGCGGCGCCGGTGTTCCGGGCCGCGGTGTCGGCCGCGGACCGGGGCGCGACCGCCGCGCTCGCCCGGGTGGCCCGCGGACCGGGCGAACTGCTCGGCAGGGCACTGCTCGTGCACGCGGACGGCTCGTACGAGGGCGGCCTCGGCGGGCATCCGGAGCTGGAACGGACGGCGGTGGCGGAGGCCCGCGCGCTCCTGGACACCGGCCGCACCGGTACCGTCGAGATCGCGGAGGACGGCTCGCGCTGCCCCGGCGGCGTCACGCTGTTCGTGGAGACGAGCGTGCCGCCGCCCCGGATGATCGTCTTCGGTGCCGTGGACTTCGCCACGGCACTCGTGCGGGCGGGCAAGTTCCTCGGCTACCACGTGACCGTGTGCGACGCCCGGCCGGTCTTCGCCACCCGCGCCCGCTTCCCGGAGGCCGACGACCTCGTGGTCGACTGGCCGCACCGGTACCTGCGCGGCACCGCGACCGACGGCCGAACGGTGCTGTGCGTGCTCACCCACGACGCGAAGTTCGATATTCCGCTGCTGGAGACGGCCCTGCGGCTGCCGGCCGCGTACGTCGGCGCGATGGGCTCGCGCCGCACCCATGAGGACCGCGACCGACGCCTGCGCGAAGCCGGGCTCACCGAGGGCGAGTTGGCCCGGCTGCGCTCCCCGATCGGCCTCGACCTCGGCGCCCGCACCCCGGAGGAGACCGCGCTGTCCATCGCGGCGGAGATCGTCGCGTCGCGCCGGGGCGGATCGGGGGCACCGCTGACCGGTTCGGGTGCGCCCATCCACCACGACGCCGACGGACGGCAGGAGGGCGGGTCCCGCTCCCGGGCGGCGGCGTGACCCGTACCGGCCACGCCGCCCACCGTCCGTACCGGCCCCGTGCGGCCCGGGTTCAGAGCTTCCGCAGGGTGACCGAGCCGCCGGGCCGCAGCTCGATCCGCCGCGTCGCGCCCTGCCGGCTCACCTCGGTGATGCGGCCGCCGACGCTGCGGATCCGTGCGTCGCGCACCTTTCCGTCGTGCCAGCTCAGATCCACCAGGAAGCCGCCGCGCGCGCCCATCCCGGTGACGGACCCCGAGCCGGCCCAGGCCGCCGGCAGGGCGGGCAGGAGCTCGATGTGGCCGGGCCGGGAGCAGAGCAGCATTTCGATCATGGCCGTCGGGGTGCCGAAGTCGGCGTCGATCTGGAAGATGCCGCGGCCCGGCTCGGTCTGGTAGATGCCGAACAGGTTCACCGCGGAGGCGTTGCCGCTGCTGACCGAGGGCCGCAGCTTGGACAGCGGCACATGACGGGCCACCCTGACCCGGCAGCAGAGGTCCGCGAGAACGGCGATGACCTCGTCCGCGGTCACCTTGACGCCGATGAACAGGGCACGCCCCCCGTTGACCCGGCCCGGGTTGGCCGGCCGGCCGACCGCAGGAGGCGTGCTGCCGTCGGCGTCCTCGACGAAGTAACCCGTCTCCATGAGCGGGCGCACGGCCTTGGTCACGGCGGCCGAGGAAAGCCCGGTCCTGCGGGCGATCTCCACCCGGGAGAGCGGCCCTTGGGCAGGGCCGTGGTGAACACCAGAGAGGCAGCCGGCGTTGGCGCCGGGAACGTCTCGACGAGGTTGGTCGATGA
Source organism: Streptomyces sp. NPDC091387 (assembly GCF_044756945.1). NCBI lineage: Bacteria > Bacillati > Actinomycetota > Actinomycetes > Kitasatosporales > Streptomycetaceae > Streptomyces > Streptomyces sp. NPDC091387. The sequence goes on from NZ_JBIVTZ010000006.1 coordinate 60,497, forward strand.
CATGGCCGGAAACGTAGAAAGTTAATTTCCTCTGTCAAGAAAAAAGTCAACCCCGACGAGACGTCGTACGGGCGGCTCGGAACCGCTGGAGCGGGCGCGCGGAGAACCGTGTTGAGCGGGTGCTCGACCATGCCCCGGTACGCCGGGCGGGCCTCTCCCGGCGCGCCGCCCGGCTGTTGGCCGAGCCTTCACCGCTGCGTGGTCCGTCGTACCCGGCAGGGCTTCGGGGTTCCCCGAGTGTGGACATGGGCATGTCATCGCATGGCATGGCCCGACACGCTTCGACCAGGAGGAAGCAGTGAAGAACAGACGACGGATCCGCAAGGTGTCACTCGTGCTGGCCGCGGCCGGGATGTTGGTCCTGGCCTCACCGGGCAGCGCCTTCGCGGACGTGCCGGGTGCTCTGCCCGCGAACGCGGACGGACTGGAACAGACCTTCCAGCCGGCCTACGACTACGACGGTGACGGCTGCTATCCGACCCCCGCCATCGGTCCCGACGGCACCGTCGCCCCCGGACTGAAGACCACCGGCGCCGTCAACGGGAGCTGCCACGACTCCTGGGACCTGGACAACACCAACGGCTACGCACGCTCCAAGTGCAACAACGGCTGGTGCGCCATCATCTACGGCCTCTACTTCGAGAAGGACCAGGCCGTGGCCGGGAGCGGTCTCGGCGGGCATCGCCACGACTGGGAGCACGTGGTGGTCTGGGTGCAGGACAACGAGGCGAAGTACGTCTCCACCTCGGCCCACGGCGGCTTCAGCGTCTACGGCCGCGACCGGATCCAGTGGGACGGGACCCATCCCAAGGCCGTCTATCACAAGGACGGGATCGGTACGCACTGCTTCCGCCCCGCGACCACCGGCGACGAGCCGCCCGAGAACCACTACCACCAGTGGCAGTTCCCCGACCTCGTCGGCTGGAACGGCTACCCCGAAGGCATCCGGGACAAGCTGGTGCAGGCCGACTTCGGCAGTGCCGTCTTCGGCCTGAAGGACGGAAACTTCGCCGCCCACCTGGAGAAGGCGATGCCCGCGGGCATCCCCTTCGACCCCAACGCCTGACGGGGACGGGGCGGCGGGCGCCGGTCAGTGCCCCGCCGCCCCGGACCGGGGGGGAAGCGGGGCGAAGACGCGGTGGGCCGCCATCGCCGCACCGCCGCGCGCCCACGTCTCGAACGGCAGTGGCCGCAGCACGAGTTCGGACCGGGCGGCTGCGCCGAAGGCCTGGTCGGCGAAGGTCCGGCGGATCTCGTCGGAGAACAGGTCGTACGCCGCCACCCCGCGGGTGTGGCCCGAGGGGCTGACCCCGCTGGCGGACCGGGTGCACGCCCACGGGATGCAGTTCGGGCTGTGGGTGGAACCGGAGATGGTGAACCTCGACTCGCGGATGGCCCGGGAGCATCCCGAGTGGATTCTCGGCCCGTCGGCGGGCGCGGGGCCGAGCTCCCGCCACCAGTGCGTGGTGAACGTCGCCGCCGCGCAGGCGTTCGCCCATCTGCTGGAGCGACTTGACGCCCTCGTCACCGAGTACGGCATCGACTACCTCAAGTGGGATCACAACCGGGACCTGCACGAAGCGGTGCAGCGCGGTGCGCACGGCGCCGACCGGCCCGGTGTGCACGCCCAGACGGCGGCCCTCTACCGGCTGATGGACGCGCTCAGGTCGCGCCACCCCGCGCTGGAGATCGAGTCGTGCTCCAGTGGTGGCGGACGTGTCGACCTCGGCGTCCTCGCCCGCACGGACCGGGTCTGGGCATCGGACTGCAACGACCGGCTGGAGCGCCAGTCGATCCAGCGCTGGACCGCGCAGCTGCTGCCGCCCGAGCTCGTCGGCGCCCATGTCGGAGGACCGCGCAGCCATACGACGGGGCGGGTCGCCGACGACTCGTTCCGGCTGATCACCGCGTTGTTCGGCCACGCGGGCATCGAGGACGACCTGACCGCGCGTACCCCCGCGCAACGCGCGGCGCTGGGCCGGTGGGCGGCGCTGTACAAGGAACTGCGCGGACTGCTGCACGGTGGACAGGTCGTCAGGGCGGACCTCGACGACGAGGCCACCCAACTGCACGGCGTGGTCGCTCCGGACGCCGGGTCCGCGCTGTACTGCTGGGCGCGTACGGAGACCTCCGCACCGGGCCAGTCCGGCCGGGTCCGCCTGCCGGGCCTCGCCCCCGGCCGGTCCTACCGGGTCCGGATCCGGACGGAGGCGGGGCTGCCGTCCCTCCACCAGGTCACGGGACCCGTGTGGTGCACGGCGGCACTCGACGGCTGGGTCCCGATGCCGGGCGCCGTGCTGACCGGTGCCGGGCTGCGGATGCCGACGCTCAACCCGGGGCAGGCCCTGCTGATCGAGGTCGCGGCCCAACTGCCCGCGAACTGAACGGCCGCACACCGGCCGGCCCCTCCCGGGCCGGTGTGCCGCCGTGCGGCATCACGGGCTCGCCGCGTCGTATCCGTAGCGCAGCGGTTCCTCGCCTGCGGGCAGGCCGAGCCGGTAGACGTACAGGGCCTCGGCCCGGACGCCGCCCGGCGGGGCCTCCACCTCGCAGGGGCGGGTGACCTGTACGACCGGTGGCCGGTCGGTGACGCGCAGGCGCAGGCCGTGGGCGGGGCCCCCGACGAGCACCGCGTGCTCCTCGCGTGTCGTGCAATCGCTATCCATGACCATACTTTAAAGGTTGCGCAATAAAAGAACTGTGTCATGTCCCTGAAGCTGAGGCGCCGGACGCGATACCGAAGGCCGGGTCGGGCACCTCCGTGGGGCTGATGAGGGTGGAAGGGCGGCCGTCCGTGCCGACGGGGACGTCTCCGTCGATGGTGACGCGGCGCAGCTTCCGCTCGTGGGCGCCGGAGTCGTCCACTCCGTAGTGCTGGGTGGCACGGTTGTCCCAGATGGCGACGTCACCGGGCTGCCACTGCCAGCGCACGGTGTTCTCCGGGCGCTCGATGTGGGACTGGAACAGCTCGACGAGGGCCCGGGAGTCACGGTCGGTCAGTCCACTGATGCGCTGGACGAAGTTGCCGAGGAGCAGGACCCGTTCGCCCGTCTCCGGATGGACGCGGACCACCGGGTGCTCAGTGAGGAACTTCGTCGAGGTGAACACCTTCTGGTACTGGGCGAGCGCCTCGGGCGGGGCGTCCGGACGCAGCGCGACGTAGTCGTAGTCGTTGGAGTGGACGGCCCGCAGGCTGTCGGCCAGAGTGCGCAGCGGTTCCGGCAACTCTGCGTACGCGGCAGCGGTGTTGGCCCACAGGGTGTTGCCGCCGTAGGGCGGGATGACGACCGCGCGCAGGATGGAGAAGGCCGGATAGGCGGGCACGAAGGTGACATCGGTGTGCCACTGGTTGGCCCGGCCGCCGTGGTCGGAGTCGATCCCGAGCGAGTAGCGGCCGTCGGCGGACGGGACGGTCGGGTGGGCGACCGGGGTGCCCAGCAGCCGGCCGAACGCCTCGTGGCTGTCCTCGTCCAAGTGGTCCTGACCGCGGAAGAAGACGACCCTGTTCGCCAGCAGGGCGGCCCGGACGGCCGCGACGGTCTCGGGGGCGAGGTCGCCGCCGAGGCGCACCCCGGAGATGACGGCGCCGATGCGGCCGCCTGCCTTCTGGACGGTGACGGGGGAAGCGGGGGCGGTGGTTGCCGAGGACATGGCGGCATTCCTTTCGAAGGGCACGCCCGGCCCCTGACCGTTCGTGGATCCGGTCAACGGCGGGCTTGATCGATCTCGGAGAGGAAGAAGACGGACCCTTGGGCGGTGAAGGGCCTGTCGCTGGACGCGGAACGGTCCGGGTGCGGATGCGTGGGCGCGGTGGGGCCGCGGGAAGCGGGATCGCGGTGCGACAGCGGCTGGTCAGGCAGCGCTACAGCGGCCCGGACACCCGGGCGGCACTGCGGTGCGGCCGGCGCGCGGGGCGGGCCGCGCATCGGGAGTGGCCGTCGCGAACATCCCCGGAGACTCGCAGCGCCCCGCCGCGTACGTCAAGCACGCACCCGCTGCCCGCGAGGCGTCCGGCAGTGGCCCGCCCGGCGCCCGCACGCAGCCCGCGAACCGTCCGGACGGGTACCACCAAACCCACGACGACCAGGGGGTTTTCCCGTCCTCCCGGACGGCCGCGCGCCCCGCACCGCAAGCCGGCGCGAGGCCCCGCACGATTTCACGCCGCCTTAACGTTGGGCCCGTCCCACGCCTTTGCGCCCGGCCGTCAGCCGTCCTGGGCCGCGTTGAGCAGGTCGAGGGCGCTGTGCTGGCAGCCGTTGCCCGTCGCGGCGAAGGGCCCCGCCCAGTGCGGGCCGTACTGGTCCAGCGAGTTGCGGTTGCGGGCGTACAGGGTGGCGGCCTGCCGGTCCAGGTAGGCGTTGTACGGGTGGTCCGGCAGTTCCTTGAGCTCGTTGGTCACGGCGTTCTTGTAGGGCTTGTCGGTCGCCCACCGCACCCCGCCGCCACACGTGGAGGCCCAGTAGGCGTGCATGTGGTCGGCATCCTTGCGCGCGGTCTCCGGATACCGCGCGTCGCCCGTCACGTCGTACGCGGCCACCCACGCAAGACCCCACCAGCCGGTGTCGTCCAGGTACGCGTTGGTGAAGTCGCCGTCATCGGCGCCGATGAGCTTGTCGTACGTGGTGGAGATCGCGTACCGGTAACTCGGCATCCCGCTGATCCGGATGTTGTCGATCAGGGAGGTGAGGGCGGTCGCCGACGTCCACCAGCCGGCGAACTTCCCGGTGTCCCGGTGGTACTCCGTCATGAGCGATGTCGCCGCGGCGGTGCTCCTGCTCGCCGCGTTCCGGTCGGTGCGCGCCCAGCCGGTGCACGCGATCTCCGCCCGGTTCCCGGCCTTGCCGCGGGCCCGGAGCGCGCCGATCCGGCCGGTGTTCCAGTCGTCCACGTTGTACATCTGTGAGCGCCAGCCGGTGGACAAGGTGCGCGTCGCAGGCCGGGTCGAGGACGAGCTGAAGACGTTCTACACCTCGCTCTACCACTCGCTCATGCACCCGAACACCTTCAACGACGCCGACGGCCGCTACATCGGCTTCGACGACAAGGTGCGTACCCTCCCCGAAGGCCGCACCCAGTACGCCAACTACGTGAACGGCGCGGCGCGGACCGGAGGATCCTTCGCCCCCGGTCCGCGCCCCACCCGGTCCGTCCCGGCGGGTGCGGGGTGGTTCAGCCCTTGACGGTGAAGGCCGCCCGCAGCAGTGCCTCGTCGCGCGAGGACGGGCCGACGAGCAGCCCGAACGCGCCCGGCTCGACGACACGGTGGCCCTCGGCGTCCACCAGGCTGCAGTCCGCGACGGGCAGTTCGATGGCGACCTCACGCGACTCGCCGGGTTCGAGCGTCACCTGACGGTAGGCCTTCAGCTCCTTCTCGGCCCACGTCACCGACGTGACGGTGTCGCTCACGTACACCTGCACGGTCTCCCGCACCGGCCGCTCGCCGGTGTTGCGGACCTGGACGCGCGCCCGCAGGGTGTCGCCCGCGCCGAGAACCGCGGTGAGCACCTCCAGCTCCGTGTACGCGACGCTCGTGTAGCTCAGGCCCTCCCCGAACACGAACGCCGGACTCTGCGTCAGATCGGCGTAACGGGAGCCGTGCTGGCCGCGCACCTGGTTGTAGTACGTCGGCTGCTGCCCCGAATGACGTGCGAAGGAGACCGGCAGCCGGCCGGACGGCTCGACGAGGCCGAGGGCCAGCTCGGCGACGGCCCGGCCGCCGAGCATCCCCGGGTTGAAGGCGTGCACGATCGCCGCCGCGTCGTGCGCCGAGGGCGGCAGCACCAGCGGCTTGGAACTGATGACGACCACCACCAGCGGCTTGCCCGTCGCGGCGAGCGCGTCGAGCAGCGCGACCTGGCCGCCGATCAGCTCAAGGGTCGCGGTCGAACGCCCCTCACCGACCAGCTCGATCCGGTCACCGACGACCGCGACGACGTAGTCGGCTCCCCGCGCCGCGGCGACGGCCTCGTCGATCAGCGAGGCGGACGGCTCCGCCGGGACGACGATCTCCGGCCGGGGCTGCCCGTCGGGGAAGAAGGCCCCCTGGGGGTCGGGCCCCACGGTGAGGATGTCGGCCCCCCGCGCATGGGTGACGGTCCAGCCGTCCGGCACGTGCTCCCGGAACCCCTCCAGCACGGTGCGGATCATGTCGCGCGGCTGACCGTCCGGCAGCCAGTCCGCCTGACCGGAGGACCCCGCCCAGTCACCGAGCTGGGTCTGCGCGTCATCGGCGTTGGGCCCGATGACCGCGACCGTGCGCGGCGCGTCCCCGGCGGCAGCGAGCGCGCGGCCGTCCTCCCCGGCCGTGAATCCGCCGGCCAGCGGCAGGGTGCCGTCGTTGGTGAGGAGGACCAGCGAGCGGCGGGCCGCTTCGAGGTTCAGCCCGGCGTGCCCGGCGCTGCCGATGACCGCGGCCTGCCGGTCCCGGTCGGGGTGGCGCGGGTTCTCGAACAGGCCCAGCTCGAACTTGAGCGTCAGGATCCGGCGGACCGCCGCATCGATCTCCGCCTCTTCGAGGGTGCCCCCGGCGACCGCTTCCTGCGCACCGTCGAAGAAGTCCGGCGTCGTCATCACCATGTCGTTGCCCGCGCGGACCGCGGCGGCGGCCGCCTTCGCGTGGTCGGCGTAGACCCGCTGCTCCCACACCATGCGGCCGACGTTGTCCCAGTCGGTCACCAGCGTCCCGGTGTAACCCCACTCACCGCGCAGCACCTCGTTCAGCAGCCAGTTGTTGACCGTGATCGGGACCCCGTCCATGGACTGGTACCCGAGCATGAACGTCCGGCAGCCCTCCCGGGCGACCCGCTCGAACGGCGGCAGGAACCACGAACGGAGCTTGCGGCGCGAGATGTCCGCCTCGCTCGCGTCCCGGCCCCCCTGGGTCTCCGAGTAGCCCGCGAAGTGCTTGGCGCACGCCAGGATCGCCGTCGGGTCGTCGAGGCCGTCGCCCTGGTATCCGCGCACCATCGCGGACGCGAGCTCGCCGATGAGGAAGGGGTCCTCGCCGAACGTCTCGCTGACGCGGCCCCAGCGCAGGTCCCGGGTGATGCACAGGACCGGGGAGAACGTCCAGTGGACGCCGGTCGCCGCGACCTCGACAGCGGTCGCCCGCGCGATGCGCTCCACGAGTTCCGGATCCCAGGTCGCGGCCATGCCGAGCTGGGTGGGGTAGATCGTGGCCCCCTCCCAGAACGAGTGGCCGTGGATGCAGTCCTCCGCGACGAGCAGCGGAATCCGCAGCCGGGTCCGCTCGGTGAGCGCGGCCGCCTCCAGGACGCGATCGGGGGAGGCGTGCAGGATCGAGCCCGCGTGCATGTCCTCGATGAGGTGCCTGACCCCGTCCTTCGCGTTCAACTGGAGCATCTGGCCGACCTTCTCGGGCAGCGTCATCCGGCCGACCAGATCGGCTACGCGCTCGGGGACGGACAGCGCGGGGTCGAGATAGGGCAGTGAGGAGCCCACAGGAGTTCCTTTCACAACGTCGGTGACGTTCTCATCGGGCGGATACCTGGGTGGTGGAAGGTGCCGGCCGGCGCACGGGCCCCCGACGATCGCCGCAGCCGCGTCATGTCCGTGCTCCTGCTGTCATCGTCCGAGGCCTCCTGCGGTCGGCACGGCACGGCTCAACTCGCCGCCCGGACCCACCGTACGCCGAATCCCGACCGGGTGGTAAGTATGTGGGTATGCGACTGTACTCAGTGATGCCGTCCGAGACGGCCGGGGAGGGTGGCACGTGACCGGCGATACGCGGCGTGGCTACGCCAAGGGCCGGGCCAGACGCGTGGAGATCCTCGACCAGGCCATGGCCATGTTCGGCGAGGTCGGCTACCGGGGCGCCTCGCTGCGCGTGATCGCCACCCGCTGCGGGATCTCGCACCCCGGTCTGCTGCACCACTTCCCGACCAAGCAGTCGCTGCTGCTCGCGGTGCTGGAACACCGCGACGAGGTGGACGGGCAATGGCTCGCCCTCGGCGATCCGAGGGGCGTCGACCGGCTGCGCCGCCTCGTCGCCCTCGCCGCGCTGAACGCCGAACGCCGGGGGATCGTCGAGCTGTTCTCCGTACTCGCGGCCGAGGCGACGTCCGCCGGACACCCGGCCCACACGTACTTCGTGGAGCGCTACCGCACCTCGGTCCTCACCACGGCCGTCTCCTACCGGGAGGCACGGGACGAGGGCGCGCTGCGTGCCGGGATCGAGCCCGACGAGGCCGGGCAGCAGCTGATCGCGCTGATGGACGGACTCCAGATCCAGTGGCTCCTCAGCGGCTGCGTGACGGACATGGCGGGCGTGCTGCGCGCCCACGTGCAGGCGCAGTTGACCGTGGAGCTCTGAGCCGGGTACCCGGGCGGCCGTTCTCTGCGAGCGGTCCGGTGGCCCGCTCACTATGATCGGCAGGGGGCCCTGGACCTGATCTGTGGAGGCTTCCGATGCTGTCGGTGCTCGAACCGCGTGACATCCCCCCGCGCCTCGCCACTGGCGCGTTCATCCTGAATTCCGGCCTGGGCAAGCTCAAGGCCGACGAGGCGACCGCGCAGACCCTGCACGGCATGGCCTGCACCGCGTACCCCTTCCTCGAGAAGATCGAGGCCGAGCGGTTCACCCGGCTGCTCGCCTGGTCGGAGATCGCGGTCGGCGGCGCTCTGCTGGTCCCCGTCGTGCCGACCCGGCTCGCCGGACTGGCGCTGGCCGGGTTCTCCGGCGGGCTGCTCGGCCTTTACCTGCGGGTTCCCGGGATGCGTGAGCCGGGCAGTCTGCGCCCCACGCAGGCCGGCATCCCGCTGGCCAAGGACGCCTGGATGTTCGGCATCGGGCTGGGCTTCCTCGGCGCGGGAGCGCACCGGTGCGGCCCGTCGGCCCGCCGTTGCCGCCGGCACCGCGGGTGCGGCCGCTGAACCACCCCCGCACCGGGCGGTGTCAGTCGCGCACCCGGGCCATCAGCAGTGCCACGTCGTCGTGGTGACTGGGGTCCCGCAGCTTGCGCAGCAGCCGGTCGCAGGACTCCTCCAGCGACGGATCCGGCTCGCGGAGCAACGCGCACAGGGCGTCCAGCCGGGTGTCTATGTCCTGATCGCGGGTCTCGACCAGGCCGTCCGTGTACAGGACGAGCCGGTCACCTGGCCCGAGGTCGAACGTGACGTCGCTGAACGGCACACCGCCCACGCCGAGCGGTGCCCCGGCCGGCAGACCGAGCAGTCGCGGCGGGCCCCCGGCCGGTATCAGCACCGGCGGAAGGTGCCCGGCGGTACTCACCCGGCAGGTGTTCCGGTCCGGGTCGTACACGCCGTAGACGCAGGTGGCGAACCACGGGTCCAGATCGGCGGTGATCTCGTCGAGATGCCGGAGCACCTCCGCGGGCCGGAGGCCGATCCGGGACAGGGTCTGGGTGGCGGTACGCAGCCGCCCCATCGTGGTGGCCGCGTTGATGCCGCTGCCCATGACATCACCGACCACCAGGGCGGTCCCGCCGTCCCGCAGCGGTATGACGTCGAACCAGTCGCCGCCGACCTCGTACCGGGAGGCGGCAGGCCGGTAGCGGGACGCCACCTCCAGCCCGGCCGGAATGTGGTGGTTGTGCGGCAGCATGCTGCGCTGGAGGGTGAGCGCGGTCTCCCGCTGCTGCCGGAACAGCCGGGCATTGTCGATACAGACCGCCGCGCGGGCGGCCAGCTCGCCGGCCAGCACTTCGTCGTCCTCGGTGAACGGCAGCGGATTGTCCGTCCGTATGAGGTCGAGAGCGCCGAGAACCTCGCCCCGGGCGATCAGCGGCACCGCCAGGTAGGAGTGGGCGCCCGCCTCCGCCAGCAGCCCCGCGGAACGGCCGTCGCGGGCGATGCGCGACAGCTTCTCGGCGTCGAGATACGGCTCCCGGACCGGCTTGGCCGTGCGCACGCAGCGGGTGATCAGCCGGTCGGCGCCGTAGTGGGCCGCGTGGCCCGGCGGATCGGCCGCCTCCACGACCGGCGTGGGCCGGGCGGCGACGACGGCCAGAGCCTGGATGAGGGCCGGGCCGTCGGTCTGGCGGGGGCGCCCCTTCAGCACACTGTCCAGGACGTCGACGGCCGCGACATCGGCGAGCTCCGGAACCGTGACCTCGGCCAGCTCCCTCGCCGTCTGCTCCAGGTCCAGGGTGGTTCCGATGCGCACCGAGGCGTCGGCGACCAGCGCCAGGCGGTGCCGGGCCCGCTCCGCCTCGGCCTCGGCCCGGTGGTGGTCGGTCATGTCGATCAGTGAGACGGCGAGTCCCAGTACCTGACCACCGGAGTCGTCCAGCCGGTACAGCGACATCGACCAGACGCGGTCGGTGTCCGGATCGGCCGCGGTGCGCCCCGCCACCTGATGGCCCACCCGCGGCACACCGCTCTTCAGCACCTCGCGCATCGCCGTCTCGACCACGTCGCCGCCGAGGAAGGGCAGCGCCTCCCCGGCCCGGCGGCCGAGATGCTCGGCCGCGCTCAGCCCGTTCATCCGCTCCAGCGCGGGATTGGCCGCCAGATACCGCAGATCGCTGCCCAGGACCGCCAGACCGATCGGGGACTGGTCGACCAGACGCACGGACAGCGCCAGATCGCGCTCCACCTGCCGCAGCGTCGCCCCGTCCGTGGCCAGCCCCAGCGCGTAGAAGTCACCGCGGTCGTTCTGCAACCGCATGTTGCGGAACTCCAGCGGTCTGGTGGTGCCGTCCTTGCACCGGACGGGGAAGCTGCCCGCCCAGGTCTCGCCGCCGCTCATCACCTCGGAGAACAGCCTCAGCACCAGCTCGAAGTGCTCGTCGTCGACCAGGATGCGGGCGGCGAACCGGCCCAGCGCCTCCTGCGGGGTGTAGCCCAGCAGCCGCTCGGCCTGCGGGCTCCACAGTGCGATGCGGCCCTCGGTGTCCAGCACCATCGCGGCGGTGCCGAGGACGTCCACCAGGCCGCCCTCGGGAGAGCGGCGCACGCCTGCCCGCCGGCCGTCGTCCCGGCCGGTCCGTATGTCATCGGTGCCGTCCACGGACCATCCTTCCCAAGCCGTCACCGTGCCCGGACACAAGGTTCGCTGACTCCCATGGTCGCCCCGGACCCACCGCCCCCGCAGCTCCGGCGGATCCAGAGATCCGGCCGCAGGGGGTTTCGGAAGCCTCACGACGGTCACCCGCAGCGTACTGAGCCGAACACCCGAACACGACTGTCAGGAGTGAGATCTCATGGAGAACTGGCGCGAGCACGCGGCTTGCCGCGACACCGACCCCGACCTCTTCTTCCCCATCGGAAGCACCGGCCCCGCGCTCGTACAGACCGAGGACGCCAAGGCCGTGTGCCACGGCTGTCCGGTACGGGAGGCGTGTCTGCGGTGGGCCCTGGAGAACGGCCAGGACTCCGGCGTGTGGGGCGGTCTGGGGGAGGACGAACGGCGCGCGCTGAAGCGCCGCAGCCGCAGGCGGGCCAAGGAGCGCGGATGACGACGAGGGCACTGTCACACCGCCGACGGCCCTTCCGCGTGATGATTGGCCGGCCGCCGGGTACACGATGAAGCATGGACACCACGGCCTGGCTCGTCATCGGAGCGGTTCTCGCGCTGCTCACCATGGGTGTCGCCGGCGTCCTCCTGGTACGGGTGTTCCGTGCCAGGAAACTGCTGGTCGACGCCGGAATCCCCCTGCACAACAAGGCGCTGGTCTGGGCGGCGGTGATCTACACCGTGTCGCCCGTCGATCTGCTGCCGGACCCCGTGTACCTCGATGACATCGGCTTCCTGATGCTGGCGCTGCGTTCCCTGCACGCCGCGGCGCGGGCCGCCGGGGCCGGCGGTCGCGCCGAGCGGGCGGGAGAGACCCGGCCCCTCGTGCCGTAGGACGCGGTCCTCGGCCCCCGCGCGCAGACGGTTCACCGAACCGGACGCGTCAGTCTCGTTGACAGCTGAACGGGTACACGTCACTCTCCTGGGAGAGCGCTCTCCCATTCGGTTACGGGACATCGGTCCCGCACTCTTCTGCCAGGAGTGAATGTGCACAGACCTTGCGCAGCCCTGCCCGCGAGACCGCGTTCGGGCACGCTGCTGATCACCCTTCTCGCCCTCCTCGCGTCGTCGCTCGTGATGCTCACGGCGTCGTCCGCCGGAGCGGCCGAGGCCCTGCTCTCGCAGGGGAGGACCGCCACCGCCTCCTCCCACGAGGGCGAGGGCTACGCGGCCTCCGCCGCCGTGGACGGGAACCTGACCGGCACCCGCTGGGCCAGCGAATGGCGCGACCCGCAGTGGATCCAGGTGGACCTGGGCGCCACCGCGGACCTGAGCCGGGTCGTACTGACCTGGGAGTCCGCCTACGGCAAGGCGTACGAGATCCAGGCCTCCGACAACGGCTCCGACTGGCGCACCCTGAAGACCGTGACCAACGGAGACGGCGGCACCGACGAACTGGCCGTCTCCGGCTCCGGACGGTACGTGAGGATGTACGGCACCGCACGGGCCGGCGGGTACGGCTACTCCCTGTGGGAGTTCCAGGTCTACGGCACCACCGGCCCGCCGCCCGCCACCGGCGGCGCCGTCCGGGTCACCGGATCGCAGGGCAACTGGCAGCTGACCGTCGACGGCAAGCCCTACCAGGTCAAGGGACTGACCTGGGGACCGTCCGTCGCCGACGCGGCGCGCTACCTGCCCGACCTGAGGTCGATGGGCGTGAACACCATCCGCACCTGGGGCACCGACGGTTCCTCCAAGCCGCTGCTGGACGAGGCCGCGGCCAACGGGATCCGGGTCGTCAGCGGCTTCTGGCTCCAGCCGGGCGGCGGTCCCGGCAGCGGCGGCTGCGTCAACTACCTCACCGACGACGCGTACAAGGCCTCCTCGCTCACCGAGTTCGCCAAGTGGGTCGACACGTACAGGAACCACCCCGGCGTGCTCATGTGGAACGTCGGCAACGAGTCGGTTCTCGGCCTCCAGAACTGCTACAGCGGTGACGAACTGGAGAAGCAGCGCAACGCCTACACCGCCTTCGTCAACGACGTGGCGAAGAAGATCCACACGATCGACCCCAACCATCCCGTGACCAGCACCGACGCCTGGACGGGAGCCTGGCCCTACTACAAGCGCAACGCCCCCGACCTGGACCTGTACTCGGTCAACTCCTACGGCGACATCTGCGGGGTCCGCGGGGCCTGGGAGTCGGGCGGCTACACCAAGCCCTACATCATCACCGAGGGCGGCCCGGCCGGTGAGTGGGAGGTGCCCGACGACGCCAACGGCGTCCCGGACGAGCCCACCGACGTACAGAAGGCCGAGGGCTACACCAAGGCCTGGAACTGCGTCACGGCCCACCAGGGCGTCGCCCTGGGTGCCACGCTCTTCCACTACGGAACCGAGCACGACTTCGGCGGCATCTGGTTCAACGTGGTGCCCGACGGCAAGAAGCGGCTCTCGTACTACGCGCTGAAGAAGGCGTACACCGGCTCCACCGCCGGCGACAACACCCCTCCGGTCATCAGCGGGATGACGGTCCAGAACGCCAACGGCGCCCCGTCCGGACGCGAGTTCACCGTCGGAGCCGACATCCGGGACCCGGACAACGACGCGCTGACGTACAAGATCTACCTGAGCGGCAACTACGCCACCGGTGACAAGGCCCTGGTCGAGGCCACCTGGCGGTCCACCGGCAACGGCACCTTCGCGGTGACGGCGCCGGCGCGGCTCGGGGTGTGGAAGGTCTACATCCAGGCCGAGGACGGACACGGCAACGCCGGCATCGAGACCAAGTCCGTGAAGGTCGTCGTGCCGCCGGTCACCGGCACCAACCTGGCCCTCGGACGGCCGGCCATCGCCACCTCCGCCCAGGCCGGCAGCACCGGCTGCCCGTGCACCCCCGCGATGGCGGTCGACGGCAGGATGGACACCCGCTGGGCCAGCGACTGGAGCGACCCCCAGTCGATCCAGGTCGACCTCGGTGAGCGGAAGTCCTTCCGCCACCTCCAGCTGGTGTGGGACCCGGCCTATGCCAAGTCGTACGAGGTACTGGTCTCGGACGACGGCAGCAACTGGCTCTCGGTGTACTCCACCACCACCGGGAACGGCGATGCCGACGATCTCGACATCGCCCGGACCGCCCGCTACGTGAAGCTCAACCTCACGCAGCGGGGCACCGCTTGGGGCTACTCGCTCTGGGAGTTCGGGATCTACGGCTGATCACCCGGCGGCGCCGGTGAGGCATGTTCACCTCACCGGCGCCGCCCGCCGGGGTGTGTCGGTGGCGGGGCCGGGGCAGGAGAGCGGCCATGGTGAGGACATGAACGTCGCAGACATTTTGGTGGAAGGTTTCACCCGCGTCCGGGAGACGGTGCACTCGGCCGTCGAGGGCCTCGAACCCGACGACCTCCACGCCCGGCTCGACGAGGGCGCGAACTCGATCGCCTGGCTGGTGTGGCACCTGACCCGTGTCCAGGACGACCACATCGCGGACGCGGCCGGGACCGAGCAGATCTGGTTCACCCAGGACTGGCCCGCCCGCTTCGATCTGCCCTTCGCCAAGGACGCCACCGGCTACGGGCAGACAAGCAAGCAGGTCGAGGCCGTACGGGTGGGCTCGGCGGAGCTGCTGATCGGGTACTACGACGCGGTGCACCTCCAGACCGTCGGCTTCGTCCAGGGCCTCGACGGCAAGGCGCTGGACCGTGTCGTGGACGAGGCGTGGTCGCCGCCGGTCACCCTGGGCGTTCGGCTGATCAGCGTGCTGTCGGACGACCTCCAGCACGCCGGGCAGGCCGCATTCGTCCGCGGTTCACTGGAACGCCGGTAGCCGTCGTCAGGCGGCGGGCGAGGTGAGCGGTCCCCGGGTGCGGGCGTAGTGCCCCGGGCTGGTGCCCACGACACGCTTGAAGTGACGCGCCAGATGGGACTGGTCGTAGAAACCGGCGGCCGTCGCCACCGCGGGCGCCGGCAGCCCCTGGAGGAGCAGCCGGCGCGCGAGGTCGACACGGCGCCCCGTCACGTACTGGTGCGGTGCCATCCCGAACTCACGGCTGAAGGCCCGCACCAGATGCGTGTGGTGGGCGTGCAGACGCAGCGCCGCCTCCTGGAGGGCGATCCCCTCCACGAACCGTTCGTCGAGCAGGTCGCGCAGCCGGTGCGCGACCCTGCGGTCGTGCACGTACCGGACGGGTTCGAGCTGGTTGCGCAGATGCTGGTCGAGGCGCTCGGCGACCAGGGCGAGCCGGCTCGCCGCCTCCAGCTCGTCGCCCGGTTCGGCGAGCGTCGTGTGGAGCCGGGCGATCCGGCGGCGCAGCGCCGGATCGTGCAGCACGGGGCTGTCGACGGCCGTGCCGATCAGTTCCTCGTCGACCTGCGCGGTGTTGAGATACAGGACGCGTTTGCGGAAGCCCTCCGCGGTCGCGGCGCCGCCGTTGTGCGGGACGTGCGGCGGCAGGAGCGTCACCACGTGGGTGAGCACTCCGTGCTCGTGGTGGTCCAGGTCGTAGCGGACCATGCCCTCGTCCACGATGAGCAGGGTCCACGCGTCGTGCGTGTGCATGGGGTAGGAGTGATCGATGAAGTGGGCGTGGAAGACCTCTTCGATTCCCTCCACGGGCGGACACCACGCGGTGATGTCCGGACGAGCAGCCATGACCCGATCGTACGCCCGGCGGACGCGGTGCCCGCTCCGTGCGGCGGTCGCGGGGCGGGCACCCGGGGCAGCGCCGCACCGCGGTGGTCATGCAAAGTTCGTACAAGACAGCCGGGGGGACGGCCGGGCAGGCTCGGAGCCATGACAGATGATCTCGCCCCCGTCCGTTTCGACACCAAGATCGCCGTCCTGCTCCGGGACGACCTGCAGACCTGGCAGCGGCTGAACGTCACGGCCTTCCTGGTCAGCGGCCTCGGCACGGCGGTGCCCGAACTGGTCGGCGAACCGTACGCCGACGCCGACGGCACCCCGTACCTGCCGATGTTCCGTCAACCGGTCCTGGTCCTCGAAGGAGGGAAGGAGATGCTGACGACGGCCCACACCCGTGCGGTCGGCCGGGGCGTCGCCCTGTCGGTGTTCACGTCCGACCTCTTCTCGACGGGCAACGACCGGGACAACCGGGCCGCCGTCCGGGCCGTGCGGCGGGACGGCATGGACCTGGTCGGGCTGGCCGTCCACGGTCCCCGCAACGCCGTGGACAAGATCCTCAAGGGCGCGTCCATGCACTCCTGAGCGAGGTCACCGCCGGCCCGGCCCGCCGCCCGCCCCAGCGCGGTGCGCCGGGCGGGCAGGTCACACGGTGCGCTCGACGAAGAACGGCAGGAGCGCCAGGAGCTCCCCGACGGCGTCCGGCTCCAGCGCGACGCTCTCCAGACAGGCGCGGGCGTTCTCCAGATGCCGATGCGCCTCGGCCACGGTGGCCGCGCGCCCGCCGGCCTCCTCGACCAGACCGGCCGCCCGCCGGGCCGCGCCGTCGTCGAGCGGCTCGCCCGTACGCAGCAGCGCGCCCAGCTCCAGCGCTGCCCGGTCGCCCGCGGCGAGCGCGGTCAGGACGGGGTAGGTCTTCTTCTGCCGACGCAGATCGCTGTGCACCGGCTTGCCCGTGACCTCCGGGTCGCCCCAGATGCCGAGCACGTCGTCCATGGCCTGGAACGCCACCCCGAGATGGCGTCCCGCCGCGGTGAGGGCGTCGGCCTCCGTCCGCCCGGCCCCGCCGAGCACGGCGCCCAGACCGGCGGCGCAGCCCAGTAGCGCGCCCGTCTTGCGCTCGGCCATCAGCCGGTACTCGTGCGGCCGCACGGCATCGGGACCCGTCCAGGGCCGGGACTCGAAGAGCAGGTCGTCGGCCTGCCCTCGGACCAGGTCGTTCAGCGTCCCGGACAGCAGCCGGATCGCCGGCACGCAGTGCGCCCCCGGGGCGTCGGCCAGGGTCTGCACGGCGAGCGCGAAGAGCGCGTCACCCGCGAGGACGGCGGGCCCGGTCCCGTAGGCCTTCCAGGCGGTGGCCCGCTGCCTGCGGGTCTCGTCGCCGTCCATGATGTCGTCGTGGAGCAGGGAGAACGTGTGGATCAGCTCGACCGCGACAGCGCCCCGCACCGCGCTCTGCGCCTTCGCGCCGACGGCCTCCGCACCGAGCACGGTGAGGGCCTGCCGGATGCCCTTGCCCTGCGCACCGGGGACGGCCCGGCCGTCGGGCCCGTCCCAGCCGAGCGAGAACGCGGTGATCTCGGCGTGCCACGGATGCAGCTGCCGCACGGCCCGGCCGAGAGCCGGACGGACGAGGGCGCGGCAGCGGGCGAGGATCTCCTGCGCTGTGGCCCGCTCGGCCACCGGGGGCGTCATCGGCGGCCCTCTTTGTCGTGTGCGGCGTGCCGCCTTGTTGCGGATCAAGACGGCTGACGCGCGCCGAGGGTTGCTTCGCGATTGGCCGATCCGTACAGAAATTCGTCTCGGAGGCGGTCGCCGGGTCAGCCGGACCGGTCCGCCAGGTGGTCGATGAACCACTCCCGGGCCAGCTCGGCGACCTCGTCCAGCGTGCCCGGCTCCTCGAAGAGGTGCGTCGCACCCGCGACGACGTCGAGCCGGTTCTCGCAGCGCAGTTCCGCCTGCGCCTGCCGGTTCAGCTCCAGGACCCGGGCGTCGCGGCCGCCCACGACGAGCAGTGTCGGCGACCGGACGTCGCCGAGGACGGACCCCGCCAGGTCGGGCCTGCCGCCACGGGAGACGACCGCACCGATCCCGGTGCCGCGCTCCCCGCCGACGGCCGCCGCTGCCCGCAGGGCGGCCGCCGCTCCGGTGCTCGCCCCGAAGACGCCGACGGGAAGGGACTCACGGCGTCGCAGCCAGCCGGTGGCGTCCACCAGCCGTTCCGCCAGGGTCCCGATGTCGAAGACGTGGGCGCGGACCGCTTCCTCGGCCGGTGTGAGCAGGTCGAAGAGCAGGGTGCCGAGGCCCGCCCGGTTCAGTGCCGCCGCCACCGAGCGGTTGCGCGGGCTGTGCCGGCTGCTGCCGGAGCCGTGCGCGAACACCACGAGGGCGCGGGCGGAACCGGCCGCGGTGAGCTCACCCGGCAGGACGACGCCGCCCGCCTCCACGTCCACCTCGACGGCCGTCCGCCCGGGGCCCCGGTCCGCGGCCCGCGCCAGCAGGGCGACGACCTCCTCGTCCGGGGTCTGGCCGAAGTCCCGGTACCACTCACCCACCGCGGAGAACCGGGGCGGCGTGGACAGGCACACCAGCGCGTCCACCCGGCCGCGCAGCCTCTCGGCGGCGTCCGGGGACGCCACCGGAACGGCCAGTACGACGTGGGCCGCACCCTGCGCACGTGCCACCTCGCACGCGGCCAGGGCGGTCGCGCCGGTCGCGATGCCGTCGTCCACGATGATCACGCGGCGCCCGTCGAAACGGATGCGCGGCCGGTCGCCGCGGAAGGTCCGGGCCCGCCGGAGCAGCTCGGCCGTCTCGGCGCGCTCGACGGAGGCGAGATCCGCCGCCGAGGCCCCGCTGCGGCGCAGGATGTCCTCGCTGATGACCCGTACACCGCCCTCGCCGAGGGCCCCGAAGCCCAGTTCCGGGTGGCGGGGGACGCCGAGCTTGCGGACCACGATCACATCGAGCGGTGCGCCGAGCTCCTGGGCGACCCGGAAGGCCACCGGTACTCCGCCGCGGGGGAGACCCAGCACGACGGGATCGCTCCCCGCGAGGGGGCGCAGAGCCTCGGCGAGCCGTTGTCCCGCGTCGGCGCGGTCGGAGAACAGCACGGGGATTCACCCCAGACCGGGAGAGGGGAGGCGGCTACCTGCACACCTCCTTCGAATCAACCCCATGCACCACGGGCCCGCAAGCCGGCGGCGTCCGCCGTTCCGCCGTTCCTCGGGAACGGCAGCAGCGGCGGACGCCGCCGCGCGGACCGTCACAGGACGGAACGCGCCACCCGGAACCCCGTGTCGTCGATCCGGAACGTCGGGTGGCTGCGACGCCGCACCGAGGCCCGGCAGCTCCAGCGCTCGTCGAACCAGCCGCCGCCGCGCAGCACCCGGTAGCTGCCGTAGACCTCGGCGTCGTAGACGTCCCAGCACCACTCCCAGACGTTGCCCAACGTGTCGTACAGCCCCCAGGCGTTGGGCTGCTTTCCGCCCACCTCGCGCATCCGCTCCAGCGAGTTGCCGCGGTGCCAGGCGATGTCGTCGAGCGGGCCGTACCGTGCGCCCGTCGTGCCGGCGCGGCACGCGTGCTCCCACTCGGCCTCCGTGGGCAGCCGGTAGCCGTCGGCCGCCGTGTCCCAGCCGACGTCCTCGGCGCTCCCGTCGCCCGCCGCGGCCTCGGCGCCGGAGCCGAGGCGGTACGCGGGCGTCAGCCCCTCGTGCACCGACAGGGCGTTGCAGAACCGGACCGCGTCCAGCCACGAGACGCCCTCGACGGGCAGCCGGTCGCCCTGCGCGGCACTCGGACGCTCGCCGGTGACCCGCGCGTACTGGGCCTGGGTGACCACGGAGGCCGCGAGCCGGTACGGGCTCAGCCCGACCGCCCAACTCCGCTGTGTGCGCCGGTCCGACAGCGTGACCTGCCCCGCCGGGACGGTGATCAGCTGGATGTCCGTGTCTGTGTCCATGGGGCGGTGATCGTATCAACGCCGTTGGCGGACCGGCCGGTTCGCGCCCGGCCGTGATCAGCCTGCCGATGCCTGGCGGGTGATCTCGCCGAACCGCTCGCCCATGGCCGCGGCCAGCGCCTGCGCCGCGGAGAGGGGCCGGACCATCACCGTCAGGTCGTCGATCCGGCCCGCCTCGTTCAGGTGCAGGAAGTCGCAGCCGTTGATCTCCCGGTCGCCCACTTTCGCGACGAAGACGAGGGCGTGGTCCCGTCCGTCCTCGCTCGCTGTCTCCCGGACGTACCGGAAGTCCGTGAACACCTCGGAGACCGCGCGCAGGATCGCGGCGGTGAGGGGCTTGCCGGGGTACGGCTTGAACGCCACCGGGCTGGTGAAGACGACGTCATCGGCCAGCATCGCCTCGATCGCGTCGAGGTCGTGCGTCTCGACGGCTTTGCGGAAGGGGTGCATGTGCCGCTCCATAGTCAATTCGTTGAATAGGCGTGAAAGAGATTAATCACATCGGTGTTAGCCTGTCCAGATGTCTCTCAAGTACGCGGTCCTGGCGGCGCTGCTGGAAGGTGAGGCCTCCGGCTACGACCTGGCCAAGGTCTTCGACGTCTCGGTCGCGGACTTCTGGTCCACCACACCGCAGCAGCTCTACCGGGAGCTGGACCGGCTGGCGGAGAGCGGCCTGATCGAGGCACGGGTGGTCGAGCAGCGGCGCAGGCCGAACAAGAGGGTGTTCACCCTCACCGGCGCCGGCCGCGCCGCGCTGGCCGCGTTCACCGCCGAACCACCCCGCCCCACCGCCATCCGGGACGAGCTCCTGGTCATGACCCAGGCGGTGGACGGTGGCGACCAGGACGCGGTACGTGCGTCGGTCGAGGAACGCATGGAGTGGGCGCGCGCCAAGCTCGCCCGCTACGAACGGCTTCGGGACCGCATGCTGGACGGCCGCGACGAGGAGACCTTCGTCGCGCAGGCGGAGCGCATCGGCCCCTACCTGACGCTGATGCGCGGACGGGCCTTCGAGGAGGAGAACCTGCGCTGGGGCGAGAACGTGCTGCGGATCCTGGACCGACGGGCGCTTCAACGGCGTTGAGGATCCTGTCGCTGTCAGACCCCTCGGTTAGTTTCTCCCCCATGACTGAATTCGTACTGGTGGCGGGTGCCTGGCTGGGAGCGTCGGCATGGGACGAGGTGGTGCCGGGGCTGCGCGCGGCCGGGCACGGCGCCCACCCGTTGACCCTGAGCGGTGTCGGTGAGAAGCGGGGCCTTCCGGTCGGCCCGCAGACCCATGTGGCCGACATCGTCGACGAGGTGGAGCGCCTCGGCCTGCGCGATGTCGTTCTGGTCGGCCACAGCTACTCGGGCATCCCGGTCGGTCAGGCCGCCGTCCGGATCGGCGACCGGCTGGCCCGTGTCGTCTTCGTGGACGCCGGTGTCCCGGCCGACGGGGAGTCCTTCGTCTCCGCCTGGTGGCAGGGTCCGGCGGCGCTGGAGGCCGAGCTCGCGGGCGACGGCGGCGTCTGGGCGCCGCCGACCGCGCCCGACTTCGACGGCCAGGGGCTCACCGACGAGCAGACCGCGCGGATCGTGGCCGGCGCAACGCCGCACCCGGGCGCCTCGCTGAGCGATCCCGCCGTGCTGAGCGGCCCGCTCGGCGGCCTGCCGGTCACCTACGTCAAATGCCTGCTCGACGGCCCCGAACCGGCCGACGACGTGGCCGCCTTGCTGACCGGAGAGAGCTGGGAGCTGGTCACCCTGGACACCGGGCACTGGCCGATGTTCTCCCGGCCGCAGGAGCTGGTCCGGATCCTGACCGGGGCGGCCGCGCGGTCCTGAGCCGTACCGGGCGGCGACGCCCCGTGCGCGGAACCCCCGCCCGCCGCGCCCACGAACAGTCGATCAGGACGCGCGCCCCCGAGGCGTTCCGGGCTGCAATGGACAGGTGACCGCGCCCCCCGACGACTGCCTCGCGCGCAACGAATGGATCTGCGGCGCCTATCTGACCAGCCGGCGGCACATCCTGTGGGACGCGGTGCTCCAGCACCTCCAGCTGACCGTGATCGCCGTCCTCATCGGCCTGGTCCTCGCGCTGCCGCTCGCCCTCGCCGCCCGCCGCTGGCGCTGGGCGGCCGGTCCGGTGCTCGGGGTGACCACCGTCCTCTACACCGTCCCGTCCCTCGCCATGTTCTCGCTGCTGCTGCCGGTGTACGGACTCTCCGCCGCCCTCGTCGTCGCGGGCCTCGTCCTGTACTCCCTCACGCTGCTCGTACGGAACATCCTGGCCGGACTCCGAGCCGTTCCGGAGGAGACCCGCCAGGCGGCACGCGGCATGGGATACGGCCCCGTACGCCTGCTCGTCGCGGTGGAACTGCCGCTCGCCCTGCCGGCCGCCATGGCGGGCCTGCGCATCGCCACCGTCTCCGCGGTCTCCCTCGTCACCATCGGCGCGATCGTCGGCTACGGCGGGCTCGGCAACCTCATCTACTCCGGGATGAACACCTACTTCAAGGCCCAGGTGCTCACCGCGTCCGTGCTCTGCGTCGTCATCGCCGTCGCCGCCGACCTGCTGCTCCTCCTCGTCCAACGCCTGCTCACCCCCTGGACGCGGAGGCAGTCGTGAACACCCTCGCCAAGGCCTGGTCCTGGCTCACCACCTCCGCGCACTGGTACGGCGACGACGGCATCTGGACCAGGCTCGGCCAGCACCTCTACCTCACCGTCGTCTGCCTGCTGATCAGCTGCCTCATCGCACTGCCCGTGGCACTCGTGCTCGGCCACCTCGGCAAGGGCGGCGCGCTCGCCGTCAACATCTCCAACGTCGGCCGGGCCGTTCCCACCTTCGCCGTCCTGGTACTGCTCCTGCTCACCCCCGTCGGACGGTTCGGAGAGGGGCCGACGATCGTCGCCCTCGTCCTGTTCGCCGTACCGCCGCTGCTCACCAACGCCTACGTCGGGATGCGGGAGGTCGATCAGGACGTCGTACGGGCGGCCCGGGGCATGGGCATGACGGGCAGGCAGCTGCTGTTCCAGGTCGAGGTGCCGCTCGCCCTCCCGCTGATCCTCACCGGCGTACGGATCGCGGCCGTGCAGCTCGTCGCCACCGCCACCATCGCCGCACTGGCGGGCGGCGGCGGCCTGGGCCGGATCATCACCGCCGGATTCAACCTCGCCTCCACCGCCCAGGTGGTCGCCGGAGCGGTGCTGGTCGCCGCGTTCGCCCTGATCGTCGAAGGGCTCTTCGAGGTGGCACAGCGCCTCGCCCCCGACTGGGTGCGCGACGGGAACGCCGGATGAGGGCCCGGCGCACGGCCCCGGTGCTCCCGGTGCTCCTCCTGGCCGTGACCGCATGCACGACCGGGCCCGCGCTGGAGAACCAGGGCGCGGTCACCGCACCGCCCGGCGACAGCGAACACCTCACCATCGGCTCCGCGGGCTTCACCGAGAGCGATCTGCTCGCCCAGATGTACGCCCTGCTGCTCGACCGGGCCGGATACTCCACGAAGATCATCTCCGTCACCAACCGGGAGATCTACGAACCGGCTCTGGAGAGCGGCCAGATCGACGTCGTACCGGAGTACGCCGCCACGTTCGCCGACTGGCTGAACGCCAAGAAGAACGGCGCCGACGCGGCCCCCGTCGGCTCGCCGGACCTCGCCACCACCATGAAGGCCCTGCGCGCCCTGGCCGCACCCCGCGGCCTCACCGTCCTGGACCCCGGTCGTGCCGTCGACCAGAACGCCTTCGCCGTCACCTCCTCCTACGCGACGGCGCACCACCTGAAGTCGCTGAGCGACCTGGGGAAGTCGGGGCTGCCGGTCCGGCTGGCCGCGGGTGACGAATGCGTGCAGCGCCCCTACTGCGCACCCGGCCTGAAGAAGACGTACGGCATCGACATCACCGCCGTCGACCCCAAGGGCGTCGGTACCACCCAGGCCAAGCAGGCCGTCCAGAGCGGACGGGACCAGATGGTGCTGACCACCACCACCGACGCCACCCTGGACACGTTCGGGCTCGTCCTGCTCGCGGACGACAAGCACCTGCAGAACGCCGACTACCTCGTCCCCGTCGTCAACCGGTCCCGGGCGGGCAGCGAGGGCGTGCGCACCGCGCTGGGCAAGCTGAACACCGTACTGACCACCGCGGACCTGGCCCGGCTGAACGAGCAGGTGGACAGCTGGCGACGGCTCCCCGAGGACGTGGCGCGCACCTACCTGCGGTCCAAGCACCTCATCCCGGCCGGCTGACCGCGTCCCGCCTCACCAGGGCAGCTCCGCGAGCCGGGCCGTGATCCGCTCCCGGTCCCACGCCCCGGCCGCGACCACCACCCGGCAGCGCCGGACCGAACCCAGGCCGCGCGCCACAGTGCGGTCAAGAGATCCGGACCGGGGGCGGCGCGGTCCGATGAGTTCGCAGCCCCGGTGGAGTCATCCTGTTGACCCCACAGCTGAGAAGGCGGAGCGATGAGCACCCTGCGCGAAGTACTCGAAACGCATGTCCGTCACGGATCGGTGCCCGGCGCGGTGGGCCTGGTGGCCCGCGGCGAACGCGTCGACGTGGCGGCGGTCGGCTCCGCCTTCACGGACGGCGGCGTGCCGATGGCCCGGGACTCGATCTTCCGGATCGCCTCGATCACCAAGCCGCTCACCGCGGCGGCGGCCATGACGCTGGTCGAGGACGGCCGGATCGCCCTGGCCGACCCGGTGGGGCCGTGGCTCCCCGAACTGGCGTCACCGAAGGTCGTACGCACCCCGGACGGCCCGGTCGACGACGTGGTCCCGGCCGTCCGGCCGATCACCGTGTTCGACCTCCTCACCTTCCGTGCCGGGTACGGATTCCCTTCCGACTTCTCGCTGCCCGCTGTCGCGCCCCTGTTCAGCGAGTTGCACCAGGGCTCCCCGGAGCCGGAGGCCGTCGCCGAGCCGGACGCGTGGACGGCGGCGCTGGCCCGGGTGCCGATGCTGCACCAACCGGGGGAGGCGTGGCTGTACAACACCTGCTCCGACATCCTGGGCGTGCTGATCGCCAGGGTCTCGGGGCAGTCGCTGCCGGAGTTCATGGCGGAGCGGCTCTTCGAGCCACTCGGCATGACCGACACCGGATTCGCGGTACCCGCGGACCGGCTCGACCGGTTCACCGGCTACTACCGGGCCGGTTCGGAGGGGAAGCTCGAACTGGTGGACGCCCCCGACGGCCAGTGGAGCCGCATGCCGGACTTCCCGTCCGGGGGCGGCGGACTCGTCTCGACCGTCGACGACTGGTACGCCTTCGCCCGGATGCTGCTCGACGGCGGGGCCGTGGGCAGCCGCAGTCTGCTGACGCCCGAATCGGTGCGTCAGATGACGACCGATCACCTGACGCCCGCACAGCGCGCGGCCAGCGGTCTCTTCACCGAGGGGCAGGGCTGGGGGTTCGGTGGCTCGGTCGACGTCGAGACGCTCGATCCGTGGAACGTTCCGGGTCGCTACGGATGGGTCGGCGGCACCGGCACGACGGCGCACATCATCCCGGCCACCGGCACCGTCGCCATCATGCTCAGCCAGGTGGCGATGGCCGGCCCCACCCCGCCCGTGCTGATGCGTGACTTCTGGCGGCACGCCACGGGCGTCTGAGCCCCGGACCGCGAAGCGCGCCGGCGGACCCCGGCGCACCCCTCACGCGTCCGCCACCGAGTCGAACTCCACCTCGTCGCGCCCGACCCCCTGCGCGTCCGCGTCCACCGACCGGCGCAGGGCCTCGTGGAGCTTGGACGGGGTCAGTACGCCGACGAACCGTGCCCCGTCCAGCACCGCCACCCACCCGGCGTCGTGCTGGAGCATCTCGCTGAAAGCCTGCTTCAACGGGGCGCCCACCGGCACCCACGCGTCCATCCGGCACGCGAGTTCGCCCACCGTGCCGTGCTCCCCGGCGATCCGCAGCGCATCCGCCGCCACCCAGCCGTGCAGCTCGCCGGCACCGTTCAGGACCACCGCCCACCGCGATCCCGCGGCGCCGAGCCGGGCCGCCGCCACCCGGGCGGGCTCGTCCAGCCGGGCGACCGGGGGCTCCTCCAGATCCTCCGGTTCGATCGTGGTGACCGACAGCCGCTTCAACCCCCGGTCGGCACCGACGAACCGTGCCACGTACGGGGTCGCCGGGGACCCGAGCACCGCACTCGGGGTGTCGAACTGCTCGATGCGGCCCTCTCCGTACACCGCGATCCGGTCACCCATCCGCACCGCCTCCTCGATGTCATGGGTGACCATCAGCACCGTCTTCCTGACCGTGGCCTGCAGGCTCAGGAACTCGTTCTGGAGCCGTTCCCGCACCACCGGGTCCACCGCGCCGAACGGTTCGTCCATCAGCAGCACCGGGGGATCGGCGGCCAGGGCCCGTGCCACGCCGACCCGCTGGCGCTGGCCGCCGGAGAGCTGGGCGGGGTACCGGGAGCCGTACGTCGCCGGATCGAGGCCGACCAGATCCAGCAGTTCGGCCGCGCGCTCCCGCGCCCTGGACCGCTTCCAGCCGACCAGCGCCGGGACCGTGGCGGTGTTGTCGAGGACCGTCCGGTGCGGGAAGAGGCCGACCTGCTGGATGACGTAGCCGATCCCGCGGCGCAGTTTCACCGGGTCGACCTCGGAGATGTCCTTGCCGTCCACCAGGATGCGTCCGGAGGTCGGCTCGATCAGCCGGTTGACCATCATCACCGTGGTGGTCTTGCCGCAGCCCGAGGGGCCGACCAGGGTGACGAGCTCGCCCTCGGCGACCTCGAAGGACAGTTCGTGGACCGCCGTCGTACCGTCCGGATAGACCTTGCCGACCTGCTCGAACCGGATCATGACTGCACGTTAGGAGGCGGCCGGACCCGCCGCACACGGGCCGGGACTGTCCGGGTCACGCGGGTGTGCTGAACTGTCCGGGAAACAACGGATTCAGGAGCACCCTTGAGCAGCTATCGTCAGCCCGGCCTCGTCCTCACCGACCGTCACTTCACCGTGCCGCTCGATCACACCGACCCGGGCGGTGAGCAGATCGAGATCTTCGGCCGGGAGGTGGTGGCCGGATCCAGGGCCGGTGAAGAGCTGCCGTGGCTGCTTTACCTGGAGGGCGGACCCGGCTTCGGCGCCCGGCGCTTCACCGGCGCGGAGGCCTGGCTGGGCCGCGCGGTGCAGGAGTTCCGGGTGCTGCTCCTGGACCAGCGCGGTACCGGGCTGTCCACCCCGGCGAACCGGCAGACCCTGCCGCTGCGCGGCGGCCCGCGGGAGCAGGCCGACTACCTCGCGTACTTCCGGTCCGACAGCATCGTCCGGGACTGCGAACTGATCCGTCCGCAGCTGACCGGCGGTGCCCCCTGGACGGTCCTCGGACAGTCCTTCGGCGGCTTCTGCGCGGTCCGCTATCTCTCCGCCGCGCCGGAGGGGCTCAGCACCGTCCTGATCACCGGTGGTCTGCCCTCGCTCGACGCCCACGCGGACGACGTCTACCGGGCCGCGTACCCGAGGATCGAGCGGAAGGTCGCCGCGCACTACGCCCGCTACCCGCAGGACGTCGAGCGCGCCCGTGAGATCACCGCTCACCTCGCGGAGCACCGCCCGGAGAGCGCCGGACACCGGCTGACGCCCGAGGGGTTCCAGTCGCTCGGCATCATGCTCGGCGGCGGCAGCGGCAGCCACCAGCTGCACTACCTGCTGGAGAACGCCTTCGTCCACACCCCGCACGGCACCGAGCTCTCCGACGCCTTCCAGGAGGCCATGCGCGCGGCCTCCTCGTTCGCGGGGCACCCGCTGTACGCGTTGCTGCACGAGGCCATCTACGGCCAGGGCGAGCGTCCCACCGGCTGGGCGGCCGAGCGGGTGCGCGCCGAGTTCCCGCAGTTCGACGCGGTGACCGCGCTCCAGGGCGACGGCCCGGTCCTCTTCACGGGCGAGAGCATCCACCCCTGGCACTTCGACGTGGACCCGGCCCTGCGCCCGCTGCGCGAGACGGCAGAGCTGCTCGCCAACCGCGGCGACTGGGAGCCGCTGTACGACACCGAGCGCCTGGCCGCCAACGACGTACCGGTGGCCGCCGCCGTCTACCACGACGACATGTACGTCGACACGGCCCACGCGCTGCGGACCGCCGCCTCGATCCGCGGACTCCGTACCTGGGTGACCGACGAGTACGAGCACGACGGCCTGCGCGCGGGCGGCCCGAGGGTCCTGGACCGGCTGCTCGCCCTGGTCCGCGACGAGGTCTGAGCCGCGACGAGGCCCGAACCGTGACGCGTCCGGGCCGCGACCGGTCCGGGCCGTCCGGTGGGCCGGCCGCGGTCAGCCCTGCAGTGCGTCCAGTGTCGCGTCCAGGTTGGCCGCCGCACGCGGGTCACGGTTGTAGGGGAGCCTGGACAGGACCGCGGCCATGCCGCAGGTGTTGGTCGCCGCGGAGAAGACGAGACCGGCGCCGATACCGGCGGACAGCCAGCGCGCGGCCGGGTACCTGACCCCCGCCAGCAGGCCGGCGACCACCAGCGAACCGGCGGCGAGCCGCACCTGCCGATCCATCGGCCAGGTGGCACGGGCGCCGGAGGGGCGGTCCAGGTCGCGGCCCTCGCCCTCCCAGGCGGATGTGCCGCCGGTCAGCGTGGCGGCGTCGATGTCGGCGGCCGAGAGGATGTCACAGGCCCGGGTGGAGCGGATCCCGGAGGCGCAGACCACGAGCAGGGCGCCGCGCGCGGAGGCCGACTTGAGTGCGGGCACCGCCTCGGAGAGGCGGTCGAGCGGGATGTTCAGGGCACCGGGAACGTGCCCGGAGGCGTACTCGCCCGGGGCCCGCACATCGATGACGGTGAACTCCGTGAGACGGGCCGCGGCCTGGGCCGGGGAGAGGGATACGGGGCTGGTCACGAGCAGTGTTTCCTTTCGTTCACCGGGCGGGGCAGGTTCTCGGTCTCTCCTGCCCCGGACAGGCCAGGGTACCCGTCGGGGTATCCGAAGCGGCGGTGTACGAAGCCGGGCGGGCCGCGGGGCCGCCCGGCCGGGGTGCCGCACCGGCACCCCGGCCCGGCGGTCGGACGCGCTCAGGCCCCGGTCAGTCGGTGCCGAACTCCATGGCGGCACGGTCGAGCATCTGGTCGTCGTCGCCCTCGGCCTGGTCGCGGGAGGCGATGACCTCGGCGCCGCCCTGCGGCATGGCGCCGATCAGCCCTGTCGAGGCCGCCTGGGCGGCACCGATGAGCGTGGCGTGCGTATTGCCGACGATGCCGAGATCGGCGTACTGCTCCAGCTTGGCGCGGGAGTCGGCGATGTCGAGGTTGCGCATGGTGAGCTGGCCGATCCGGTCCACCGGGCCGAACGCGGAGTTCTCGGTGCGCTCCATGGACAGCTTGTCCGGGTGGTAGCTGAACGCAGGGCCCGAGGTGTTCATGATCGAGTAGTCCTCGCCGCGCCGCAGCCGCAGCGTCACCTCACCGGTGACCGCCGCGCCCACCCAGCGCTGGAGGGACTCGCGGATCATCAGGGCCTGCGGGTCGAGCCAGCGGCCCTCGTACATGAGACGGCCCAGGCGCCGGCCCTCGTTGTGGTACTGCGCGATGGTGTCCTCGTTGTGGATGGCGTTGACCAGCCGCTCGTACGCGGCGTGCAGCAGGGCCAGGGCCGGTGCCTCGTAGATGCCGCGGCTCTTGGCCTCGATCACCCGGTTCTCGATCTGGTCAGACATGCCCATGCCGTGGCGGCCGCCGATGGCGTTCGCCTCCATCACCAGGTCGACGGCGGAGGCGAACTCCTTGCCGTTGATCGTCACCGGACGGCCCTGGTCGAAGCCGATCGTCACGTCCTCGGTGGCGATCTCGACCTCGGGGTCCCAGAACCGCACGCCCATGATCGGGTCGACGGTCTCGACGCCGGTGTCGAGGTGCTCCAGGGTCTTGGCCTCGTGGGTGGCGCCCCAGATGTTGGCGTCGGTGGAGTACGCCTTCTCGGTGCTGTCGCGGTAGGGGAGGTCATGGGCCAGCAGCCACTCCGACATCTCCTTGCGGCCGCCCAGCTCGTGGACGAAGTCCGCGTCGAGCCACGGCTTGTAGATCCGCAGGTGCGGGTTGGCGAGCAGCCCGTAACGGTAGAACCGCTCGATGTCGTTGCCCTTGAACGTCGAGCCGTCGCCCCAGATCTGGACGTCGTCCTCGAGCATCGCCCGGACCAGCAGGGTGCCGGTGACGGCGCGGCCGAGCGGCGTGGTGTTGAAGTAGGCACGCCCGCCGGAGCGGATGTGGAACGCGCCGCACGTGAGCGCCGCAAGGCCCTCCTCGACCAGCGCCGCGCGGCAGTCGACCAGGCGCGCGATCTCGGCGCCGTAGGCCGACGCGCGGCCGGGCACCGACGCGATGTCGGGCTCGTCGTACTGGCCGATATCGGCGGTGTAGGTGCACGGGACGGCACCCTTGTCGCGCATCCACGCGACCGCGACGGAGGTGTCGAGGCCACCGGAGAAGGCGATGCCGACGCGCTCGCCGGCGGGCAGGGAGGTAAGAACCTTAGACATGGGAAGAGTATGCGTCATTACGCATGATCATGCAACGTGGCGCCTTCGGGTGCGCCGCCGGTCGCACGGGGGAGCGGGGTCGCGTGTGCGGACCGGCGACGGGGCGTGCGACAGCGGGCCGGGCCGGTCCGGCCCGGATAGCCTGCCGGTATGACCGAGCAGCTGGAATCCATGCCCGTGGACTGGCACCGCGCACTCGCCGTCGTCGCTCATCCCGACGATCTGGAGTACGGCTGTGCGGCAGCCGTCGCCGTGTGGACCGACGGCGGGCGCGAGGTCGCCTATCTGCTGGCCACCCGGGGTGAGGCCGGCATCGACACGCTCGCACCGGCGACGTGCGCGCCGCTGCGCGAGCGGGAGCAGCGGGCGAGCGCGGCGGTCGTCGGGGTCTCCGGGGTGGAGTTCCTGGATCATCGCGACGGGGTGATCGAGTACGGCCTGGACCTGCGCCGCGACATCGCGGCGGCCATCCGCAGGCACCGGCCCGAGCTGATCGTCACGCTCAACCACCGCGACACCTGGGGCGGCGTCGCCTGGAACACCCCCGACCACCGCGCGGTCGGCCGCGCGGCCCTGGACGCGGTGGCCGACGCGGGCAACCGCTGGATCTTCCCGGAGCTGGCCGAGCGGGGTCTCGAACCGTGGAACGGGGTGCGCTGGGTGGCCGTCGCCGGATCGGTCACCCCCACGCACGCCGTCGATGTCACGGCCGGACTGGAGCGTTCCGTGCGCTCGCTGCTCGCCCACCGCACGTACATCGAGGTGCTCACGGACCAGGACCCCGAGGAGTACTGCCGCACCTTCCTGACCGGCAACGCCCAGGCGTCGGCCGAGCGGTTCGGCGGGCGGCCCGCCGTGACCTTCGAGCTCTTCGCGCACTGAGCCGGACCGGCTCTGGCCGCCTCCGGGGTTGCGGCCGTACCCTGTGCCGCACAACCTTTCTGACGATGCGTCAGCTACGGAGGGGGCGGCCGTGCTCGACATCCTCGATCACGACATTCCGCACGGCGAGGAGCGGATGACACTCCGGGTCGAGGGCGGCGTGGGCGTGCTGACCCTCTGCCGGCCCGATCGGCTCAACGGCTGGAGCTGGGAGTCCAGCAGGCAGCTCGGCATCATGGCGGACCGGATCAGGTTCGACGAAGCGATCCGGGTCGTTCTGCTGCGCGGTGAGGGCCGGGCCTTCTGCGCCGGGATCGATGTCACCGCGCCCGGCGGCGGCATCACCGGGCGTTCCCCGTCCGAGCGCACCCAGAACTACTACGAGGGCATCCGCTGGGTGCACGAACGCTTTGCCGCGTTCGCCGGGCTCCCGCAGCCGGTGGTCGCCGCGGTCCAGGGCTACTGTCTGGGCTTCGGTTTCGAGCTGGCGCTCATGGCCGATATCCGGATCGCCGCCGACGACGCCGTGTTCGCGCTGCCGGAGGCCGGGATCGGGGTCGCCGTCGACGCGGGCGGCGACATGCGGATCGCCCGCGAGGCCGGGGCGGGCTGGGCGAAGTACCTCGCGCTCACCGGCCGCCGGATCGACGCGCCGACGGCCGAGCGGATCGGGCTGCTCCAGGGCGTCACGCCGCCCGGTGAACTGGAGCGCACCGCGCGGTCCCTGGCCGACGCGGTGGCGGCCAACGCCCCGTTGGCCGTGAGGCACATCAAGCGTTCGGTGGACGCCTTCGCCGATGCCGGGATGGCGGCCGCGCTCGACCGTACGGCGCTGGCGGCGGCGCTCACCCTCACCTCCCGGGACTGCGCCGAGGGCTATGCGGCCAAGGCCGCCCGCCGGCCACCGCACTTCGAGGGCCGCTGAGTCACCGCGCGTCGTCGGCCGCGCTTCGGGGGCCGCCGGCTCCACGCCCCTCGGGGCCGGGCGGCGAGAAGGGGCCTCGGCCCAGTTGTTCGCGCACCGGCACCACGGGTGGGGCGACCAGGGAGCGCCGCTGCCAGTTGGCGCCGTCGACCACGAGGGAATGGCCGGTGATGAACCCGGCGTAGGGCGAGGCCAGGAACGTCGCCGCCCAGCCCAGCTCGCGGGGCAGGCCGACCCGTAGCGCCGGCTGCCGTGCGTCGTGCTCGGGGCTCGTCTCCCCGCCCCGGTCCAGGTGGCCGCGGATGTCGGCGGTCATGTCCTCGTGCGGCATCAGGCCCGGCACCAGCCCGTTGATCCGGATCCCGTACGGACCCCACTCCACGGCAAGGGTCTCGACCAGGTTCTTCACCCCGGCCTTCGCGGCGGCCGAGTGGGCGTAGCCGGGGCCACCGGTCCAGGCGTACGAAGCCCCGACGCAGACGATGGAGCCCGCCGTCCCGGCCGCGAGATGGCGCCGCCCGAACTCCCGGGTCATGAACCAGGTTCCGGTCAGCGTGATGTCGAGTACCGCCCGCCAGGCGTTCGGCGACAAGTCCTCCGCGGGGGAGGGGAAGTTGGCCGCCGCGTTGTTGACCAGCACGTCCGGCGGCCCCAGTTCGGCCCCGGCCGCGTCGAACACCTCGGTGATCCGGTCCGGGTCGCGGATGTCGCCGGGGGCGGTCATGACCCGGCCGCTTGTCAGTGGAGCGAGCTCTTCCCGGGCGGTGGCCAGCCGGTCGGCGTTCCGGCCGACGAGCACCAGATCGGCTCCCAGCCGGGCGAACTCGGCCGCGATCGCCTTGCCGAGCCCCGAGCCGCCGCCGGTCACCAGCACCACCCTGCCGTCGTACGTGCCGGGTGGTAACGCGCTCGCACCCAGCGGCGGCGGAGCGGCGAGTCCGGGGGTGTGCGGGGTCTCTGTCATGGCGCATAAGTACCGCTTCCGAAGGCAAAACTCCAGGTCCACGCAGTGATGTTGTCCAGACCATTGACATGCAAGCGCCAGGATGTTGAATTCGGTGCAGTTGTGTTGCGCGACTCTGATGACTTGAGTGATCAATGGAGGATCTGTGACGCCTCGCCCACCCCGCCTCACCGCTCTCGCCGCGGCGGCGACCCTGCTCGTCGGCGGCCTGCTGGCCGCCGGACCGTCCGCACAGGCGGCCGGCACCACCGGGACCGGCGCTCCGGCCAAGGCCCAGGACAGCCCCGGGACCCCGGCCATCACCCCGACCCCGCAGTCCGTGAAGCGCCGGTCCGACCGGATCACCATCACTCCCACCGTCACCGTGGTGGCGGGCGAAACGGCCGACGCGTCCTCGCTCGCCGTGGTGGAGACCGCCCTGAAGCAGGCGGGTGCCCAGCGCGTCGTCCGGGGCACCCGGGCGCCCGCGAGCGGGCTGACCGTCCACGTCGGCGACCCCGGCGCGCTCACCGCCCAGAAGCTCGAAGGCCCCTCCGGGCTGCCCGCCGACGGATACGTCCTCGGTATCGGCGCGGACCGCGTCGTTCTCGCGGGCAAGGACACCACCGGCACCTACTACGCCGCACAGAGCCTGCGCCAGATCCTGCCGCGGCAGAAGCGGCCGGGTGCCCGGGTCGGCGGGCTCGCGGTGCGCGACTGGCCGGGCACCGCGCTGCGCGGCGTCATCGAGGGCTTCTACGGCACCCCCTGGTCGCACAAGGCCCGCCTGGACCAGCTGGACTACTACGGCGAGCACAAGATGAACATCTACGTGTACTCGCCCAAGGACGACGCCTACCTCCGCGAGAAGTGGCGCGACGCCTACCCGGCCGACCAGCTCGCACAGATCAAGGAGCTCACCGGCCGCGCGGTCCGGCGCCACGTCGAGTTCACCTACGCGCTCTCGCCCGGACTGTCGGTCTGCTACAGCTCGGACGAGGACGCCAAGGCGCTCGTCGACAAGTTCCAGACGATCTGGGACATCGGCGTACGGACCTTCGCGGTGCCGCTGGACGACATCAGCTACACCGACTGGAACTGCGACGCCGACAAGGCGAAGTGGGGGACCGGCGGCGGTGCGGCGGGAGCCGCGCAGGCGCATCTGCTGAACCGGGTCAACAAGGAGTTCATCGCCACCCACCCCGGCGCCCAGCCGCTCCAGATGGTCCCCACCGAGTACTACGACGTCAGCGGATCGGCGTACAAGAAGGCCATCTCCGAGCAGCTCGACCCGGATGTGCTCGTCGAATGGACCGGCGTGGGAGTCGTCGCACCGACCATGACGGTGGCTCAGGCCGACGCCGCCCGTGAGGTGTTCGGGCACCCGATCCTGACCTGGGACAACTACCCGGTGAACGACTACGCGACCGACCGGCTGCTCCTCGGCCCGTACAACGGCCGCGAGAAGGGCCTGCCGGGCAGACTCGCGGGGATCACCGCCAACCCGATGATCCAGCCGTACGCGTCGAAGCTCTCGCTGTACACCGTCGCGGACTACTCCTGGAACGACGCCGCGTACGACCCGCGCACCTCGTGGGGCAAGGGACTCAAGGAGTACGCGGGTGGCGACGCCCGCACCGAGCAGGCGCTGCGCGCCTTCGCCGACGCCAACTACAGCTCCGCGCTCAACACCGACAAGGCACCGGAACTGGCGGCGGAGTTCGCGCGCTACTGGAAGTCCGGCGACTCCAAGCGGCTCACCACCGTGCTCGGAGACCTCGGCGCGGCCCCCGCCCGGCTGCGCGCGGGCCTTCCGGACCAGGGGTTCATCGAGGACTCCGGCCCCTGGCTGGACGCCACCGAGTCCTGGGCGACCGCGTCCCGCACCGCTCTGCGCATGGTCGACGCGGCCCGCGCGGGGAAGGGCGCACAGGCCTGGGAGCTCCGGCAGCAACTGCCGGCGCAGGTCGAGCGGGCCAAGTCCTTCGTGTACACCGGCCTCGACGGCCGCAAGGTGCCGGTCCTCGTCGGTGACGGGGTGCTGGACGCGTTCATCGAGGCGGCCACCGCCGAGCACGACCGGATCCTCGGCGTGAGCGGCCGGCCGACCGCGTCGACGAGCCTCGGGACGTACCAGAACAACACCGCCGCCCGGATCCTCGACGGCGACGACTCCACGTACTTCTGGAGCGACGACGCGCCGGCCGTGGATGACCAGCTCACCGTCGACCTCGGCGCGTCCAGGGACATCGGCGACATCACGCTCGCCATGGGCAAGCCCGGCAGCACCGAGGACTACCTCCACGAGGGGGTGCTGGAGTACTCGGCCGACGGCAAGAACTGGCAGCAGCTCACCGCCTTCTCCGGGAAGGCCGACGTCACGACGGCCGCGCCCGCCGGTACGAAGGCGCGCTATGTGCGGGCGCGGGCGACCGCGGGCCAGACCAGCTGGGTCGTCGTCCGTGAGTTCCACGTCGCGACCACGGACGGCGCGGTCACGGGCAACCCGCCCGCGGCCACCGGATCCGCGCTGAGCGCGGCGGCCGACGGGGACCCGGGCACGGTCTACCGGGCCGCACGTGCCCCGGAGGCCGGTGAGTTCCTCGAGCTGGGGCTCGGCACCGCGCGTGCGGTCGGCTCGGTCACGGTTCTCCAGCCGGCCGGTGCCAAGGGCGCCGCGGACATCCAGCTGCGGAACGCGGACGGCGACTGGCGGACCGTCGGCAGGCTCGGCGGGGCGTACACGACGGTCGACGCGCACGGCCGGACCGCCGACGCGGTGCGGCTGGCCTGGCGCGAGGGCGCCGCAGCGCCGCAGATCGCGGAGGTGGTGGTGGGGAAGTAGCGGGTACCTCCCGCCGTGCGTCCGGCGCCCCCGCGATCCCGCGGACGGGGCCGGGCGCACAGCCATGTCACCGTCCGGCGTGAACGGTCACCCGCAGGCTGTTCCCAGAGCGGCAAGCGACCGCTTAGTATGCGCCGGAGCAGTGGTAATGCCGACAGTGTTGTGGAGGCCCCTCATGCAGGCATGGCGAGTGCACCGGAACGGCGAGCCGAGCGAGGTGATGCGGCTGGAGGAGACGGACCGGCCCACGCCCGGCGACGGGCAGGTGCTCATCGAGGTGCTCGCGGCGAACATCAACTTCCCCGATGCGCTGCTCTGCCGCGGCCAGTACCAGGTACGGCCCCCGCTGCCGTTCACGCCCGGCGTGGAGATCTGCGGCAGGACCGGCGACGGGCGCCGGGTGCTCGCCACCCCCGCCCTGCCGGACGGCGGATTCGCCGAGTACGTCGTCGCGGACGAGGCAGCCCTGCTGCCCGCCCCGGACGCCCTGGACGACGCCGAGGCCGCCGCGCTGCACATCGGCTACCAGACCGGCTGGTTCGGACTGCACCGACGGGCGAACCTGCGGGCCGGCGAGACGCTGCTCGTCCACGCGGCGGCCGGTGGCGTCGGCAGCGCGGCCGTCCAGCTCGGCAAGGCCGCCGGTGCGACCGTCATCGGAGTGGTCGGTGGCGCCGAGAAGGCGAAGACCGCCACCGCGCTCGGCTGCGACCTGGTCATCGACCGGCGCACCGAGGACATCGTCGCGGCGGTCAAGGAGGCGACCGGTGGGCGCGGCGCCGACGTCGTCTACGACCCGGTCGGCGGCGACGCGTACGCCAAGTCCGTCAAGTGCATCGCCTTCGAGGGCCGGGTGATCGTCGTCGGGTTCGCCAGCGGCGTCATCCCCACCCCGGGGCTCAACCACGCCCTGGTGAAGAACTACTCGGTCGTTGGACTCCACTGGGGCCTCTACAACACCAAGGACCCGCAGGCGGTCCGCGACTGCCACCAGGAGCTGACCCGGCTCGCCACCGAGGGCGTCATCAAGCCGCTGATCAGCGAGCGCGTCACGATGGACGGGGCGGCGGCCGCCGTCCAGCGCGTCGCCGACGGCACCAGCACCGGCCGCATCGTCGTCCTTCCGTCAGGAGCCGCCCGATGACCGCCCCCGACGCGGCCGGACTCCGCCGCCTCACCCGGGAACTGCTGGCCGCCCACCCCCCTGCCACCACCGACCGCACCGACTTCCTGAAGGCGCGCTTCGACGCCGGACTCGCCTGGGTGCACTACCCGGCCGGACTCGGCGGCCTCGACGCCCCGCGCTCGCTGCAGCCCGTCGTCGACGAGGAACTCGCCGCGGCGGACGCACCGGACAACGATCCGCGCCGCATCGGCATCGGCCTCGGCATGGCCGCCCCGACCGTCCTCGGCTACGGAACCGACGAGCAGAAGCAGCGCTTCCTGCGCCCGCTGTGGGTCGGCGAGGAGGTGTGGTGCCAGCTCTTCAGCGAGCCGGGCGCCGGCTCCGACCTGGCCGCCCTCGGTACCCGCGCCGTCCGCGACGGCGAGGACTGGGTGGTCGACGGACAGAAGGTGTGGACGTCCAGCGCCCACGTCGCACGCTGGGCGATCCTCATCGCCCGCACCGACCCCGACGTGCCCAAGCACCGCGGCATCAGCTACTTCATCTGCGACATGACCGACCCCGGGGTCGAGGTACGGCCGCTGCGCCAGATCACCGGCGAGGCCGAGTTCAACGAGGTCTTCCTCACCGGCGTGCGCATCCCCGACAGCCGCAGGCTCGGCCCGGTCGGCGAGGGCTGGAAGGTCGCGCAGACCACGCTCATGAACGAGCGCGTCTCCATCGGCGGAGCCCGTATCCCGCGCGAGGGCGGCATGATCGGTCCGGTCGCCCGGACCTGGCGCGAACGCCCCGGACTGCGCACCCACGATCTGCACCAGCGTCTGCTCACCCTCTGGGTGGAGGCCGAGGTCGCCCGGCTCACCGGGGCGCGCCTGCGCCAGCAGCTCGTCGCCGGACAGCCCGGCCCCGAGGGCTCCGGGATGAAGCTGGCCTTCGCCCGGCTCAACCAGGAGATCAGCGGCCTCGAAGTCGAACTTCTGGGGGAAGAGGGCCTGTTGTACGGCGACTGGACGATGCGCCGGCCGGAACTCGTCGACTTCACCGGACGTGACGCCGGCTACCGCTACCTCCGCTCCAAGGGCAACTCCATCGAGGGCGGCACGAGCGAGGTACTGCTCAACATCGTCGCGGAACGCGTGCTCGGCCTGCCCGTCGAGCCGCGCAACGACAAGGACGTCGCCTGGAAGGACCTGTCCCGATGACCGCACGTACCGAAGAGAGCCAGGCGCCGGATCTGCTGTACTCCGAGGCCGAGGAGGACCTGCGGGCCGCCGTCCGCTCGCTCCTCGACGACCGGTGCGCCGCGCCGGCGGTGATCGCCCGCACCGAGTCGGGCACGCCGTACGACCCGCAGCTCTGGAAGGCGCTCGCCGCCGACATCGGCGCCGCCGGACTCTTGGTGCCCGAGGTACTCGGCGGGCAGGGCGCAGGCCACCGCGAGGCCGCGGTGGTCATCGAGGAACTCGGCCGCAGCGTCGCCCCGGCGCCGTACCTGACCAGCTCCGTCGTCGCCACCGAGACGCTGCTGGCGCTCGGCACCCAGGACGGACCGGTGGCCGGACTCCTCACCGAACTGGCCGCGGGCCGCAAGGTCGCCGTGCTCGCCGTCCCCTTCTCCGCCACCGAACCGGGCACGGCCACCATGACCGCCGCCCTCGACGGCACACTCGGCCCGGTCGCCGACGCGGCCGCCGCCGATGTCCTGCTGGTGCCCACCACCGACGGCCTGTACGCCGTCGCGGCGGACACCGCCGGTGTCGCCGTCGAGCCGTGCGTCTCGCTCGACCTGACCCGCCCGCTCGCCACCGTCACCCTGACCGGCGCCACCGGAACCCGCCTCGCGGACGCCGGGACCGCGCAAGCAGCGGTCCGCAGAGGGTTGCTGGCCGGAGCCGGACTCCTCGCCTCCGAACAGCTCGGACTGGCCGAGTGGTGCCTGACAGAGACGGTCCGGTACACCCGCGAGCGCCACCAGTTCAACCGCCCGGTCGGCTCGTTCCAGTCGCTCAAGCACCGGATGGCACAACTCTGGCTGGAGGTCGTCTCTGCGCGGGCGGCCGCGCGCAACGCCGCGGACGCGCTGGCCACCGGCAGCCCCGAGACTCCGCTTGCGGTGGCCGTCGCCCAGGCGTACTGCTCCAGGGTCGCCGTCCACGCGGCGGAGGAGTGCGTCCAGCTCCACGGCGGCATCGGGATGACCTGGGAGCACCCCGCGCACCTGTACCTGAAGCGCGCCAAGGCCGACTCGATCGCGTACGGCACCGCGGGCCGCCACCGCGACACCGTCGCGGAACTGATGGAGCTGCCCGCGCCGTGACACCGGGGGCGGGAACACGGGCCGGCGTGCTCCCGCCGACCAGCCCCGGTACGACTGGCTGACCGGGTCCGCCCTGACCCGTCGGCGGCATCCCAGCTCTACCCGTTTGGCGGGCACGCCAGCGCGCCGGACGGCTCCTCCGCTACGCCAAACTGGCCGCCGAATGCCGCAATTCGGGCGCGGCGGAGGAGGTTGGCCATGGCCATTTCGATCTCACTGGTGCTGCTTCTGCTGATCCTCGCGGTGATCTTCCTCCGCAACGGCGGGCTGAAGGTCTCACACGCGCTGGTCTGCGGCCTGCTGGGGTTCTTCCTCGCGGGGACGAGCATGGCGCCCACCATTCAGGAGGGCATCATGGCCACCGCCGACGTCGTCAGCAGCATCAGGCCCTGAGCCTCTCGCCGGTCCGGTGGCTCCGCCCGGCGGGGCCGGGTCACCGGACAGTGCCCGGAGCGCCGCTGCCAGCCGGTCCCGCGCCTCCGTCTGGGCGGCGATCCGCGCTTCGAGGACCCCCAGCCGCTCACGGGCGATCCGCAGGCCTTGCGCGGAGGGCGGGGTCGCGACGACATCGCCGTCCAGGCAGGACCGGAATGCCCGCACGTCGTCCAACGTGAGCCCGGCGGCCAGCAGATGACGGATATTGCGGACCCGGACCGTCGTGCGCGCCTCGTACACGCGGTAACCATTGGCGGCCCGCTGTGAGGTGATCAGTCCGGCCTGCTCGTAGTGGCGCAGCGCACGCGCGGTCGTACCGGTGGCCCCGGCGAGTTCACCGATCAGCACCCCCACCACC
Organism: Streptomyces sp. NPDC091387; assembly: GCF_044756945.1. Lineage (NCBI taxonomy): Bacteria > Bacillati > Actinomycetota > Actinomycetes > Kitasatosporales > Streptomycetaceae > Streptomyces > Streptomyces sp. NPDC091387. The sequence goes on from NZ_JBIVTZ010000006.1 coordinate 100,355, forward strand.
TCCCCGTTCACTCTTATCACCCGACCACCGCACCACCGTCGACGGGAAGAATCGCACCGGTGATGAACGAGGCGTCGGGTGAGGCGAGGTACGTGATCGAGCGGGCCACCTCGACGGGTGTGCCGCGCCGGCGCATGGGGGTGTGCGCCAGCTGCCATTCCCGGAGCGCTGCCAACCGCTCGGGCGTCAGCCCCTGGTGCTTGCCGATCGGTGTGCCGATGGCGCCGGGTGCGACCGCCACGACGCGGATGCCGCGCGGCGCGAGCTCCACCGCCCAGGTGCGGGTGAACAGCTCCATGGCCACCTTGGTCGCCGCGTAGACGGAGCCGCCCGGCCAGCCCCGCTGCCCGATCGACGTACTGATGTTCACGATGACGCCGTGGGAGGCCTCCAGCAGCGGCAGCGCGGCCTGGGAGAGCAGGAGGGGCGCGACCAGGTTGGTGGCGATCTGCGGCTCGATCATCTCGGTGGTCACGGTGCCGAGCGGGGCGCTGCGGACCACGGCGGCGTTGTTGACCAGTACATCGAGCCGGCCGTACGTCTCCTGCGCGGTGCGGATGATCCGCTCGGGCTCGCCGGGGCCCGTGATGTCGGCCACCAGCGGCACGATCCGGTCGCGTCCGGCGGCGGTCTCTTCGAGCGGGCCGGGGCGCCGCCCGATGACGAGGACGGTGGCGCCCTCGGCGGCGAAGGCGTGGGCGGTGGCGCGGCCGATGCCGGTTCCGGCTCCGGTGATGGCGACGACGCGGTTGTCGCAAGGCGCTGGGCTGCTGTTCATGGGGCAATCGTTCAACCCTGCCGCCAACGGTAAGGTCAAGCTGCGGCACGGAATCGCGCACGGGCGGTCCCAGCCGGTCCCGGTCGGTACGCGAACGTCTTGACCGCGGTCATTCGGTTACATCGTGCGGTCATGCGGGGACCCTGGGCATTCGGGTATGAAACGGTCCGCTGAGGCACGGGACTGCGCGTACCGTGGCCCCGTCCGGCACGGCAACGGCTGCCGGACGCCGCACCGAACCGGGACCCGGAGAACGCAGCCATGTCATTGCCGCCACTCGGACGTGAACCGGGCGCCGTGCACCACGAGCACTGCAACAGCAGCCGCTGCTGCCGCTGCCAGCAGCGCCCCTGGACGTCGGCCGTCGGCTTCGAACGGCTCTGCGGTCTGTGCGCCTCCTGCTGCCGGGAGTGCGGCCGGGCGCCCGCCCGGCATCTGGACGGGCTCGACCACGGACTGTGCGGCGACTGCAGAGGCCTGTGCAGCCGGTGCCGCACACCCCTGTCGGCGGACGGCGACTGCCAGTGCCGGAAGTGGCAGCGGGCCGGGGCGGACCCGGTCGGCTATCTCCTGCACGCCCTGCCGCCGCCGCTGATGAGGGAGTTCGGCGGCCGCTACCCGGCCGAACTCGTCGAGATGATCCACCGGGAGCTGGGCCGGCGCAGCGCGGATCAGCTCCTGGACCGGATCGAGCGTCGGTGGAACGCCCGCTGGGCCCACACGCTCCAGGAGAAGGACGAGGACGGCCGGCGCCGCTGGCCGCCCCTGGAGATCGCCGGACATCTGCTGCGCTCGGCTCACTGCGACGACCCGCAGTGCGAGGACGGCCGGCTGATCCACACCGATACGGCGTGCCCGCGGTGCGCGCACGCGCTGCACCGGTTCCTGCCCGCCCAGACGGACCGCAGGGCGACGCCGGACCGGGCCAGGAGCACGGCCGCCGAGATCCGCCGCGAGCTGCTCGACCGTCGCACCGGTGCGCGGCGCGCAGCCGGCGGACCGCGGCGGGGCAAGGGCCTCCCGGCGTGACGTACGGCGTACGCGGGCGGCCCCGGCCGCCCCCGGGACCGTGCGTGTCCGGCGTCGGTCAGCCGCCCACCAGCCGTGAGCGGATCAGGAACCGCACCCCCTCCGGGGCCTCGAGCGAGAACCCGCTGCCCCGGCCCTCCACCACGTCGACGATCAGCCGGGTGTGCGCCCACACCTCGAACTGGCTCCTCGACATCCAGAACGGAATGCTCTCCGCCACCCCGTCGACCTCCAGGGAGGCGAGCAGCACATCGGAGCCGCCGGTACGGAACTCACCGTCCTGGTAGCACATGGGCGCACTGCCGTCGCAGCAGCCGCCCGACTGGTGGAACATCAACGGCCCGTGCAGCTCGCGCAGCCGTCGCAGCAGATCGGCGGCCGCGGGGGTGAGTTCCACCGGGGGCGCGCCCGCGGAGCTCATGGCTGCCGTACCTCGGATCGGTTCACGGATCGGCCTCTCTCGTGGCACCGCGGGGGACGCGGTGCGCGCATGGCCCTCATACAACCCGGCCGGACGTTGCAGAGGGGTTGCGCGGACGGGCACCGTCCTCAGCCCGCCGCCGCCCAGGCGTAGCGGTGTTCCGGGCGGCCGGTGTCCCCGTACTTGAGACTGAGGCTGATCCGGCCCGCCCCCTCCAGGTACTTGAGATACCGGTGGGCGGTCGAGCGGCTCAGACCGGCCCGTGCGGCGACCTCGTGCGCGGACAACGGCTCACCGGCCGCCGACAGGACCTGGCGGATGACATCCGCGGTGGGCGCCGAGTGCCCCTTCGGGAGCCCGGCCGCGGAAACGGCCTCCGAGGTGCGCAGCGCCCCGAAGATCTGGTCGACCTGCTCCTGACCGGCCTCGCCGCGCCGGCTCTCCACCCCCTCCAGGGTGCGCCGCAGCGTCGCGTAGCTCTCCAGTTTGGAACGCAGACCGCCGAAGCTGAACGGCTTGACCAGGTACTGCAGAGCGCCGTAGCGCATCGCGGTCCGTACGGTCACCACGTCGCGGGCGGCCGTCACCATGATCACGTCGGCCGGATGGCCGATCTGGTGCAGCTGACGCACCAGGGTGAGCCCCGTCCGGTCCGGCAGATAGTGATCGAGCAGGATCAGATCGACATGCCGGCGTTCGAGAACCGACAGGGCCTGCGCGGCCGTGTGGGCGCGGGAGACGACGCGGAAGCCCGGCACTTTCGCCACGTACGCCGCGTTGATCTCCGCCACCCGGAAGTCGTCGTCCACCACCAGAACGTCTATCACTGAGCCTCTCCCACTTCGACTCGCTGCCGGACGGCCAGCGCCTCCGGCAGAACGACGGTGAAGACCGCGCCGCCGCCCGCCCTGGCCGTGACCCGGGCCGCGCCGCCGTAGCGCTCGGCGAGGCGGCGCACCAGCGCCAGCCCGAGCCCGCGCTCCCGGTGGGCGGGGGACTCCTTGGTGGACCAGCCCTCGGTGAAGATCTGCTCCCGCACGGCGACGGGCACCCCGGGGCCGTTGTCGCTGACCCGCAGCACGGCCGTGGTGCCCTCGGCGAGCAGCTCCACCTCGACGAGCGTGGCGACGTCCAGCGCGTTGTCGATGAGATTGCCCAGCACGGTCACCAGATCGCGCGGGTCCACCACGACATCGGGCAGCCGGGTGGCGGGGGAGACCAGCAAGGACGCGCCGCGTTCGGCGGCGACGGCGGATTTGCCCACGAGCAGCGCCGACAGCAGCGGATCGTTCACGCGCTCGGCGACCTGCTCGGCCGAGGCCCGGTGCCCGTCGGCCACCTCGGTCACGAACTCCACCGCCGCCTCGTGCCGGCCGAGCTCCAGCAGACCCAGCAGGGTGTGCAGCCGGTTGGCGTGCTCGTGGTCCTGGGCACGGAGAGCGTCGAGCAGTCCGTGCGTGGAGTCCAGCTCACGGCCGAGCAGTTCGAGTTCGGTGCGGTCGCGCAGCGTCACGACGGCCCCGCCGTCCCCGGTCGGCATCCGGTTCGCGATCAGCACCCGACCCCGGGAGACGGTGAGCAGATCGGCGCCGTCGACGCGGCCCGCCAGCACCTCCGTCGTGCGCCCCGGCGGCAGCACTTCGCCCAGCGGGCGCCCGACGGCGTCCGCAGTCAGCTCCAGCAGCCGCTGCGCCTCGTCGTTGAGCAGTCGGATCCGTCCGCGCGAGTCGAGCGCGAGCACCGCCTCCCGGATGCTGTGCAGCATCGCCTCGCGCTCGTCCAGGAGCGCGGAGATGTCCGCGAAGGCCAGACCGTGGGTGTTGCGCTGGACGCGCCGGGAGACGACGAGTGCCGCCAGCACCCCTGCGGCCAGTGCGGCTCCCGCGTACTGCAGGAGTACCGGAATGGTGCCGAGCAGCCCCTCCCGGACGCTCTTGTACGCGATCCCCACCGAGACGGCCCCGACCACGGTGCCCGTCCCGTCGCGCAGCGGGACCTTCGCTCGGGCCGAGCGCCCCAGGGTGCCGATGTCGATCTGCATGACCTCGCGGCCGGCCAGTGCCGAGCTCGGATCGGTCGAGACGCGCTCGCTGATCCGGTCGGTCTCGGTGTGCGACCAGCGCACCCCCCGGGTGTCCATCACCACGATGTACAGCGCCCCGGTGGCCTGCCGGATCCGCTCCGCCTCGGCCTGTACGGGCCCGGAGGGGCTCGGCCGGGTGTTCAGCAGCTTGTCCACCAGGCCGGGTTCGGCGGCGGTGGTCTGGGCGATGGACAGGGCCCGGCGCATCGCCTGGTCATCGAGTTCGTGGCTGAGCGGGGCGAGGAAGAGCCCGGTGACGAGCATGACCACACCCGTCATGATGACCACCTGGGTGAGCAGGACCTGGGCGAAGACACGACGGGGCCAGTGAATGCGCATGTCCGTGTCCTCTGTTCTCCCGCGGCCCTCGAATCCGGTTCTCCGATCCGTTCGGTGTAAACGCAAGGTAAACGCCGCTGACCTCGCTGCCTACCCCTCGTCTCCGCTTCGTTGTACGGGCGTGAGCACAATGAGCAGAACTGCGGGTAACAGGCAGAACCCGGAGTTGTGAGCGCAAGGCTCCCGCCGCGGCCGGACCGCCCCTAGCGTCCCGCCCCATGAACAGCGAAACGAGCCCCGCCATCGAGCTGCGGGGGGCGAGCAAAGCGTTCCCGACTCCGTCGGGGGCGCTCCACACCGCCGTACGCGACCTGGACCTGACGATCGGCAGGGGGGAGTTCGTCGCCGTCGTCGGCCCGACCGGATGCGGCAAGTCCACCACCCTGACCCTGATCAGCGGACTGGAGGAACCCACGGAGGGGGAGGTCCTGGTCTCCGGCGAGCCGGTGCGCGGCATCGGCGACAAGGTCGGCTTCGTCTTCCAGCAGGACGCGGTCTTCCCCTGGCGCACCGTCCTGTCCAACGTCATGGCCGGCCCCCGCTTCCGGGGCGTGCCGAAGGCGGAGGCGAAGGAACGTGCCCGCGAATGGCTCGCCAGGGTCGGCCTCACCTCCTTCGAGGACCGCTATCCGCACCAGCTCTCCGGGGGGCAGCGCAAGCGGGTCGCACTCGCGGCGACGTTCGTCAACGACCCGGAGATCCTGCTGATGGACGAGCCGTTCTCGGCGCTTGACGTACAGACCCGGGCCCTGATGTCCGACGAGCTGCTGGAGCTGTGGGGCGGCACCGGAGCCTCCGTCGTCTTCGTCACCCACGACTTGGAGGAGTCCATCGCGCTGGCCGACAAGGTGGTCGTGATGACCGCCGGACCGGCCACGGTCAAGGAGGTCTTCGAGATCGGCCTGCCGCGTCCGCGCAAGGTCGAACAGGTGCGGCTGGAGCCCCGGTTCCTGGAGATCTACCGCGAGATCTGGTCGTCGCTCGGCGAAGAGGTCCGCATCACCCGCGAGAGGGGTGCGGCCGATGCCGCCTGAGACCGTCACCATGGATGCCCCCGTGACCAGGACCCGGCGGACCGAGGCCAGGGCGAAGGCCGCCCGCAACCGCAGGATGCTGGTGCTCGCCAGCCGGATCGCCGTGCTCGTCGCGGTCGTCGGGCTGTGGGAGTGGCTGGCCAGGACGGCCGTCATCGACCCGTTCAACTTCTCCATGCCGTCGAAGATCTGGGACCAGATCCGCACCTGGGTGACCGACGGCACCGCCCAGGGCTCCCTGTGGGAGCAGATCTGGTACACGCTCTACGAGGCGCTGCTCGGCTGGGTCATCGGCGTGATCGCCGGTGTACTGCTCGGTATCGCGCTGGGACGCGTCCGCTTCGCCGCCGATGTGCTCGGCCCGTACATCAAGGTCCTCAACGCGCTGCCGCGCATCGTGCTCGCCCCGATCTTCCTGATCTGGTTCGGCCTCGGCCCGGCGTCGAAGGTCGCCTCCGCGGTTGTCCTGGTGTTCTTCCCGGTCTTCTTCAACGCCTTCCAGGGCGCCAGGGAGGTCGACCGCAACCTCGTCGCCAACTCCCGCATCCTGGGCGCCAGCAACCGGCAGGTGACCCTTCAGGTGGTCATTCCCTCGGCCACCTCGTGGATCTTCACCAGCCTCCATGTCAGCTTCGGCTTCGCGCTGATCGGCGCCATCGTCGGTGAGTACATCGGTGCCACGAAGGGACTCGGCCTGCTGGTGGCCGCCTCGCAGGGCACCTTCAACGCGGCGGGCGTCTACGCCGCCATGGCCATCCTCGCGGTCGTCGCGCTGCTCGCCGAGGGGCTGCTCACCTTCCTGGAGAAGAAGCTCTTCCGCTGGAAACCGGCCGAGGCCGACACCGCGCGCTGAGCTGCTCCTCCCTCCTCACCTCCCCTCCAGGGAACCCTCTTCACAAGGACGTGAACCAGATGCGTATGTCCTCTCGGATCCCGGCACTCGCCGTCGCCGGAGCGCTCGCCGCGGCGAGCCTTACCGCCTGCGGAGGCGACTCCACCTCCGCGACCGGCGACAAGAACGACAGGGTCAAGATCATGGTGGGCGGTCTGGACAAGGTCATCTACCTGCCCGTGATGCTCACCGAGCGGCTCGGCTACTTCAAGGACGAGGGCGTCGCCGTCCAGCTGCTGACCGAGCCCGCCGGCGTCCAGGCGGAGACCGCGCTGGTCTCCGGCGACGTGCAGGGCACCGTGGGCTTCTACGACCACACCCTCGACCTCCAGGTGAAGGGCAAGCACGTCCAGTCGGTGGTCCAGCTGTCCCAGGCCCCGGGCGAGGTCGAGATCGTCTCGAACAAGGCGGCGGACGACATCGGCTCGGCCAAGGACTTCAAGGGCAAGAAGCTGGGTGTCACGGGACTCGGCTCCTCGACCGACTTCCTGACGAAGTACCTCGCCGTGAAGAACGGCGTGCAGACCAGCGAGTTCACGCCCGTCGCGGTCGGAGCCGGCCAGACGTTCATCTCCGCGCTCCAGCAGGGCTCCATCCAGGGCGGCATGACGACCGACCCGACCGTGGCCACCATCCTGGACAAGAAGCTGGGCCGGATCCTCATCGACATGCGGACCCCCGAGGGCTCCAAGAAGGCGCTCGGCGGGCTCTACCCGTCCTCCAGCCTCTACATGCAGACCGAGTGGGTCAACGCCCACAAGGCGACCGTGCAGAAGCTGGCCAACGCCTTCGTGAAGACCCTCAAGTGGATGTCGACGCACAGCGCGGACGAGATCGCCGCGAAGATGCCGGCCGACTACGCGCAGGGCGGCGGCGCGGCCCTCTACGCGCAGTCCATCAAGAACACCCTGCCGATGTTCACCACGGACGGTGTGATGCCCCCGGACGGGCCGGCCACCGTCGAGCGCGTCCTCAAGGCCTTCAACCCCAACCTCAAGAACGCGGACGTCGACCTCTCCAAGACGTACACCACGGAGTTCGTCAAGAAGGCGAACTGACGAGCCACTGACACGTACCGACAGCCGCCCGCTCGCCCCGCGCGCGGGCGCGTCGGCATGTACCGCTTGTGACGACTCACGGACCGCGCTACTCGGAGCGGGATTTCCCGGCCTGCCGGTCCGGCTCCAGGAGCGCGGTCGGAACCCTGGCCGCGGAACCCAGCCGGACGGCCTCCACCACGGCCTCGTGCAGCGCCCGGCTGTCCTCCTCGGAGGAGCAGGGGACGGGGCTGCCCGACATGGTGAACCAGTCGGCCGCGCCGGTGTACTGCACGGTGATCTGTGCCGTGTCGTCGGCCCATGTGGTGTGGACGGTCAGGTCGCCGGACAGCGGGCCGACCTCCTCGGTGAGCACGCCGCCGTGCCCCGAATACACTCCGCGAGTCGTCCAAGACGCCCAGGTCATGTATCCAGGCTCGCACCAAAACGGCCGGATCGCGACCCGCCAAAGCCAATATCCCGTGCCGCGCGGGCGATCGGACCGGTTTCCACCGCGCCGCCCCGGGCCGTCCGCGGATCCGGCAGAACGCCGAGTCGGAGACCGGAACACGGTTGATCGGGTGACTCCGACCCGTCACCCCACATGCCTGAGCCCGGCTGCGGTTAAGCATCCCGGCATGACATGTGATCGCCGACCGAAGAACACCGGCCTCCTCCGTGCCCACCGCCTCCGCGCGGCCGGCGCCGCCTGCGTCGTCCTGACCGCAGCCCTGCTCACCGGCTGCGGCCAGGACAGCGGCAGCACGTCGACGGGGACGGAGACCTCCGAAGCCGCCCGCGCCGTCCCGGAGCGGACGGCCACCACCTCGCCCAGCCCGAGCGCTTCACTGACCAAGGACCAGCAGAAGCGCAAGAAGCTGCTGGACTCCACCAAGATCACCTTTGACAAGGCCGTCACCACGGCCGAGGGAGCCGTCGCAGGAAGCAAGCTGATCGAGCTCGACCTGAAGGGCCCGGGGAAGTCGGACGACGACACCGACGCGTCCGCGTCCGCGAGTGCCTCCACGAGCGCCTCCCCGTCCGGTGCCGGCTCCTCACCGAGCGGCTCCAGCGCGTCCCCCTCCGCAACAGGCTCGTCCCCGTCCGCCAGCCCGGCCTCCACCGGCCCGGAATGGGTCGCGACCGTCGCCGCCAAGGACGGCACCGAGCACACCGTGCGCATCGACGCGGTCACCGGCAAGGTGCTCCAGACCGTCGAGGACCAAGGCCAGGACGCGCAGGAGAAGAGCCGGACGGCCGAGCGGATCGCCAAGGCCACACAGACGCCCCAGGAGGCGGCCAAGACCGCGAAGGACAAGGCCAAGGGCACCGTGACCTCCGTCGACCTGGACGACAACGACAAGAACGTCCTCGTCTGGTCCGTCGACGTCGTCACCAAGGACTGGAAAGAGACCGAGGTCGACGTCGACGCGGCCAGCGGCTCCGTCACCGGTGAGCACGTGGACAACGACTGACACCTCCACGCCACGTCGTCCCACGAAAGCCGCCCCCGGTCCGCACGGACCGGGGGCACTTCCGTGTTCGGCTGTGTCACCCGGCTGTCATTCGACCGGGACGGACTCCGGGTGCGCCTGGTCCGCCGCCGGCGACTCGAACTGGGTCCGGTACAGCTCCTCGTACCGCCCGCCCGCGGCCAGCAGTTCGGTGTGCGTTCCGCGTTCGGCCACCCGTCCCTCCTCGATGACCAGGATCAGGTCGGCCGCCCGCACGGTCGAGAGCCGGTGGGCGATCACCACGGCGGTGCGTCCCTCCAGCGCCTCGGCCAGCGCCTCCTGCACAGCTGCCTCCGAGGTCGAGTCGAGGTGCGCGGTCGCCTCGTCGAGGATGACGACCCGCTGCTGCGCCAGGAGCAGCCGGGCGATGGTCAGCCGCTGACGCTCACCACCCGAGAGCCGGTAGCCGCGCTCGCCCACCACCGTGTCGAGCCCGTCGGGCAGCGAGGCCACCAGCCCGTCCAGGCGGGAGCGGCGCAGGGCGTCCCAGATGTCCTCCTCGGTCGCTCCGGGCCTGGCGAGCGTGAGGTTGGCACGGACCGACTCATGGAAGAGGTGCCCGTCCTGGGTGACCATGCCGAGCGTCTCGCGGATCGACTCCGCGGTCAGATCGCGTACGTCGACACCGTTCAGCCGCACCGAGCCGGAATCGGCGTCGTACAGCCGGGGCAGCAGCTGGGCGATCGTCGACTTGCCGGCGCCGGAGGAGCCGACCAGGGCGACCATCCGGCCGGGTTCGGCACGGAAGGAGACCTCGTGCAGGACCTCCGTACCGCCCCGGGAATCGAGCGTCGCGACCTCTTCGAGGGAGGCGAGGGAGACCTTGTCGGCGGACGGATACCCGAAGGAGACCCCGTCGAACTCCACCGACACCGGCCCCTCCGGCACCTTGCGGGCATCCGGCTTCTCGGCGATCAGCGGCTTCAGGTCGAGGATCTCGAAGACCCGCTCGAAGCTCACCAGGGCGCTCATCACCTCGACCCGGGCACCGGCCAGCGCCGTCAGCGGGGCGTACAGCCGGGTCAGCAGCAGAGCGAGTGCCACGACCGCGCCCGGTTCCAGACTGCCGCGCAACGCGTAGTAGCCACCGAGCCCGTAGACGAGCGCCAGAGCCAGCGCGGACACCAGGGTCAGCGCCGTGATGAACGTCGACTGCGCCATCGCCGTGCGGATACCGATGTCCCGGACCCTGCCGGCACGGGCGGCGAACTCGGCGGACTCGTCGGCCGGCCGGCCGAAGAGCTTGACCAGGGTCGCACCGGGGGCCGAGAAGCGCTCGGTCATCTGGGTGCCCATGGCGGCGTTGTGACCGGCGGCCTCACGCTGCATCCGGGCCATCCTGGAGCCCATCCGCCGCGCGGGCACGACGAACACCGGCAGCAGGACGAGCGCGAGCAGCGTGATCTGCCAGGAGATCGTGAGCATCACGCCGAGGGTCAGCAGCAGGGTCACCAGATTGGACGCCACACCCGACAGCGTGTTGCTGAACGCCCGCTGCGCCCCGATGACGTCGTTGTTGAGCCGGCTCACCAGGGCGCCGGTGCGGGTGCGGGTGAAGAAGGCGACCGGCATCCGCTGCACATGGTCGAAGACCGCCGTGCGCAGGTCCAGGATCAGCCCCTCGCCGAGCGTCGCCGACAGCAGGCGGGTCAGCAGACCGAGCCCCGCCTCGGCCACGGCGATGACGGCGATCAGCAGGGCCAGCCGGATCACCGTCCCGCTCTCCTTGCCCTGCACGATCGCGTCGACCACCCGGCCCGCCAGCACCGGTGTGGCCACCGCCAGCAGGGCGGTGACCACGCTCAGCACGAGGAAGCGGTAGAGCTCACGGCGCCGCGGCCGGGCGAAGGAGGCGATCCGGCGCACGGTGGCCCGGGAGAGGGGCCTGCGGTCCTGTTGGGCGTTCATCGCACTGTGCAGCGATGACCAAGCGGTGACTTCCATACTCATGCGGTGCCTCCGGGAACGAGTCGATGCTCCCGATGGCCGGACACGGCCAGGGGCGCAGAGAGAACGTTAGGATCTCAAGCTGACTTGAGGTCAACCGCCCGCTCCGCGCCCGGCGCGGGATCCTGGGCCGCGTCGACAACGCTCGTGATCAATACACCTGTCGCTCGTCCGGCGGACCGATCGGCAGGCACACCTGAAACCGGGTGTCGCCCGGCTCCGAGGAGACCCGGATGTCGCCGTGGTGCTTCTCGCGCAGCGCGTCGAGGGCGTCGCCACCGGAGAGCGCCCGCACGATGCGGTAGCGGTCGCCGTACTGACGCCGGAGGTCACGGGCGACCGCCCGGGACACCGCCGGGTCGTCGCCGACGCTCAGGATCGTGGGATTCGCCATGGCCCCATCATTCCCGCAAGGCCCGCGAAAGGGCGGCGGAAGATCGACCACTCCCCGGTGCCGCCCGCGGCTCCGGCGGCGGACCACGTAGAATCGGCCCCTGTTTCCGGCCGAACGATGGCATACCCAACCGATTGAGGCAGTTCGACGTGAGTTTCACAGACAGTTCCGAGGCACCGATCTACGCCGGTCTCGTGGAGGAGCACGGGGACGTCCTGGCGGAGGTGCGCCGAGTGGCTGAGGAGACTCTGCGCGAGGCCGACCGGGCCGTCGACTTCAGCGATGTCCGCAGATCGGCGGCGTACCGCTAACAGCTGACCGGCCCCACTCGGGCGGCACCGCCCCCGGCCTCCGCCACCCCGTCGATCTCCCGTGCCACGGCACCCGGCAGCACCGGTGCCGTGCGCCGCCATGTCCTCTCGCACTGCGGACCGGGCTTCCCCGTCGGAGCATGGAACGAACAGGCGGCGACGGACTCGGGACGAAGGGATGCCGGATGGGTGGTGAACGGCATGAACCGCCGCCGGACGAGTTCGAGGCCGAGCTGGACCAGATCGCCGCACTGAACCGTTTGGATGCCGCTCCTCCGGCGCCGCCCGACGACCGGGGGCCCGTCGCCGACGGCACCCGGTCCGGCGAGGCGGCCAGGCGCCGCGACTCGCTGCTGCTGTCCGCCGGTCACACCGTCGCGGAGTCCGACTCGCTCGACGAGACGCTGAGGCTGGTGGCCGGGCTGTACGCGCCGGAATTCCCCCTGGACGGCCAGTGCGTGTTCGGCGTCGGCGACGGGTCCCTCAGCGCTCTGGCGCAGTACGGATTCAGGCCCGGCGCCGGAGTCGACCAGGGATTCCGGATGCCGATGACCACCGGCTACCCGGCAGCCGAGGCCGCCAGGACCGGCCGGGCGGTGTTCCTGGCCTCGGCGCGGGAGTACCGCAGCCGCTTCCCGGCCACCTGGCACATGTCGGCCCGCAAGAACCGCGAGGCGTGGGCCTTCCTGCCGCTCGTCACCGCGGGGCGGGTCGTCGGAGTGTGGGTCGCGGCCTTCCGCTCCCCGGTTGCCTTCACGACGAGCGAGCGCGCCCTGCTGACCGTGACCGGCCGGATGATCGCCCAGGTACTCGAGCGCGCCCGCGCCAGCGGGGCGGAACTGGCCCTCTCCCGGGGCCTTCGCCGCAGCATGCGCACCGCGAGCCCGGCACTGACCGGCCTCAGCGTCGCGACGCGCTACGTGCCGACCGGGGGAGGGCTCATGGTCGGCGGGGACTGGTACGACAGCATCGACCTGCCCAACGGCCGTCTCGCCCTGGTCATCGGCGACGTGCAGGGACACGATGTGCACGCCGCGGGGCTGATGGCCCAGCTGCGTACGGCCGTGCACGCCTACGCAGCCGAGGGGCACGGCCCGGACGCCGTACTGGCACGGGCCTCCCGCTTCCTGACCACCCTGGACGACGACCGGTTCGCCACCTGCATCTACATCGAGGCCGACCCGTCCACCGGCGACCTGCACATCGCACGGGCCGGCCACCCGCACCCGGTACTGCGCACGCCGGACGGCACGTGCCTGATCAAGCACATCAGCGGCGGGCTGCCGCTCGGACTGATGCCGGGCGAGGAGGACTACCCCGTCGACATCCTGCGCCTGCACGACGGCGAGGTGCTGATGCTGTGCACGGACGGCCTCATCGAGAACGGCGGCCATGACATGTACAGCGGCTGGGTACGGGTGCGCGACGCGTTCTCGCCCGGCCCCGTCGAGGACCTCGAAGGGATGGCCGACCGGCTGATGGCGGCCGTGCTCAGCCCCGAACCGGGCGCCCGGGAGGGCGCCGCCGCACGCGACGGCGACGACATCGCCCTCCTGCTCCTGCGCCGCGACTCCGGACAGCCGCGCGCCGAGGTGAACCAGCGCCGGCTGATGCTGACCATCGGCCAGGACCATGGCGAGGGACTCGCCGAGGCGCGGGCCGAACTGAAGGCGCTGCTGCACGACTGGGCGCGGCCGGACCAGGTGGACACCGCGGTGCTCCTGGCGACGGAACTGCTCGGCAACGTACTCGTGCACACCGATCAGGACGGCTCACTCACCGCGTCCGTCACCGGTCAGACCGGCCGGCGCCGGCTGCTCGTCGAGGTCATGGACCGCGGCGACGAACTGCCTCACCAGCGGACTCCGGTCGAACTGGCCTCTTCCGGCCGGGGGCTGCTGCTCCTCGACATCCTGGCCGACCAGTGGGGCGTGCGGCCCGAACCCGAGGGCAAGACCGCCTGGTTCGCGCTCACCGAGGCGTCCACGGCCGAGTTGGGGGGCGGCGCCAAGGCCTGAGCGCAGGAGCCGGCCGGGCTGCCCCCGGCGGGGCAGGCCGACCGGACGGGAGCAGGCCGCGTCGTCAGCGGGGGATCCAGGCCCGCCACTCCCGCTCGTTCTCGTCGACCCATTTCTTCGCCGCGTCCTCGGGCGACAGCTTCTGATCGGCGATCATCAGGGCGACCTCGTTCTGGTCCTCGGTGCTCCAGGAGAAGTTCTTCAGGAACCCGGCCGCCTTGCCGCCGCTGCCCGCGAAGCGGGCGTTGAGGTACTTCTTCAGCGGTGTCTGCGGGTAGGCGCACCTGATCTTCTTCGCGTCGGCGTCGCAGCCGTCCTTGTACGGCGGCAGCTTCACCTCCGTCATGGGTACCTTCTCGAACAGCCACTGCGGCTTGTACCAGTAGGAGAGGAAGGGCTTCTTCTCCTTGGCGAACTGGTTGATCTGCGTGATCTGCGCGGCTTCGGACCCGGAGAACACGACCTGGTAGTCGAGGCCCAGATTCTGTACGAGCGCCTTGTCGTTGGTGACGTAGGACGGGGAGCCGTCCAGCAGCTGGCCCTTGCCGCCGCTCTCCGCGGTGCGGAACTGGTCGGCGTACTTGTTGAGGTTGTGCCAGTCCGTGACGTCGGGGTGCTTCTCGGCGAAGTACGTCGGGACGAACCAGCCGATGTGGCCGGTGACGCCGAGCTCGCCGCCCGGACTGATCGTCTTCTTGTCCTTGACGTACCGCGCCTCCTGGTCCGGGTGGCCCCAGTCCTCCAGGATCGCGTCCACCCGGCCCTGGCTGAGGGCGTCCCAGGCGGGCACCTCGTCGATCTGGACGGTGTCGACGCGGTAGCCCAGCTCGTGTTCGAGGAGGTACTGGACGACGGCCACGTTCGCCTGGGCGCCGACCCACGACTGCACGGACAGGGTCACGGTCTTCGCGCCCTGCGCGTTGGCGAACGGCGAGGACTGCTGGGTCATGTCGGCCGCGCCGCAGCCGGCCACGGCGACCAGGGCCGTGGCGGAGACGAGCGCGATGAGCGGAGTACGCGGACGAGCCATGTCAGGCTCCCTTTCCGGAGTGGCGCCTCGTCGGCTGGGTGACGCGGTCGAGCGTCAGGCCGAGGAGGACGATCGCGGCGCCGGCGACCAGCCCGGTCGCGAGGTCGCCCTGCGCGAGGCCGAACACCGCGGAGTAGCCGAGCGCCCCGCCCCCGACGAGACCGCCGATGACGACGACGGCGAGCACCAGGACGACGCCCTGGTTGACGGCGAGGAGCAGCGCCGGGCGTGCCAGCGGAAGCTGGACCTTCAGCAGTTGCTGGACGCCGGTCGCGCCGAGGGAACGCGAGGACTCCATGGTGACCGGGTCGACGCCGTTCAGGCCCTGGGTGGTGATGCGGACGACGGCGGGCAGCGCGTAGATGACGGCGGCGGCGACCGCCGGTGCGCGGCCGACGCCGAACAGGGCGACGACGGGGATGAGATAGACGAACTGCGGCATCGTCTGGAACACGTCCAGCACAGGACGCAGCAGCCGCTCCACCCGTTCGCTGCGGGAGGCGGCGATCCCGACGGCGAAACCGGCCACCAGGGTCACCGCGACACCGGCCAGCACCTGGGAGAGCGTGTCGAGCGCCGGGTCCCAGACACCGAGCACCCCGATGGCGGCCATCGCGAGGACGGCGGTCACCGTGGTGCGCCAGGTGCCGATCAGCATGGCGAGCACGGCGATCAGCAGCAGCACGGACCACCAGGGCAGCCACTGCAGTCCGTCGCGCACCGGGTCCAGGACCCAGGTGGTGAAACGTCCCGCCCAGTCCGCCGTGCCGCCGACGACCGGGACGCCGGAGTACAGGTGGTCGGTCATCCAGCCGACGGCCCGGTTGACGGGCTCGGCGACGGCGACCGTCCAGCCGCCCGGCCAGGTCGTCCCGGAGGCGAGGCGTGCCACGACGGCGACGATCACGGTGCCGGCCGCGGCGACGGCCCAGCCCAGCCGGGCGGATCCGGTCCGCGGAGCGGTGTCCAGCCCGTCGCCGGCCGCGCCGGTGACCCGGTCGAGGACCACGGCGAGCAGCACGATCGGGATCCCGGCGGCGAGCGCGGCGCCGACATCGACGGAGGCGAGCGCCTGGTACACGCGGTCGCCGAGACCGCCGGCGCCGATCACGGAGGCGATGACGGCCATCGAGAGGGCCATCATGATCGTCTGGTTGAGACCGAGCAGCAGTTCCTTGCGCGCCAGCGGGAGCCGGGCCGTCAGCAGCCGCTGCCGTCCCGTGGCACCGAGCGAGGCCGCGGCCTCCATGACGCCCGCGTCGGCGCCGCGCAGCCCGAGAGCGGTCAGCCGGGCCATCGGCGGCGCCGCGTAGACGACGGTCGCCAGCACGGCGGCCGGCACGCCTATGCCGAAGACGAGCACCACCGGCAGCAGATACGCGAAGGCCGGCATCACCTGCATGGTGTCGAGCACCGGCCGCAGCATGCGGAACACCCGGTCCGACAGTCCCGCGGCCAGACCGAGGAGCGCTCCGAGCGCCACGGAGACCAGGACCGCGACGACCATCAGCGCGAGGGTCTGCATGGTGGGCACCCACATGCCGAGCAGCCCGCAGCAGAGGAAGGCGACGACGGCGGACAGTGCGAGCCGGACGCCGGCCACCCGCCAGGCGATCAGCGCGACGGCGGCCGTGACACCGGCCCAGCCGGCGGCGAGCAGGACCAGGTAGACGCCCCGCACCGAGAGCACGACGCCGTTGCTGATGTGCCCGAAGAAGTAGAGGAACAGCGGGTGCGTGTCGCGGTTGTCGATGATCCAGTCGCTGACCCTGCCGAGCGGACCGGTGAGGTCGACGGTGAGATCCCCGGGCCAGGCGCCGCCACCGACGAGGAAGGTGCCGAGCACCAGCAGTGCGACGGCCGCGGCGAGCAGGAGCGCGGTGCGGTGCCGCACGAGGGAGCCGGCGGTTCCGGAGGAGGCGAACCCGGTGGGACGTGCGGCGGTGGTGGTCGCGGTCATCGTGGGCACCTCCCGCCCGTGGCGGCGGGCAGCGCGTCCGGCCGCGGGCACGGTGTGGCATGGCGGCCCGGCGGGGCCGGTGAACGGGTCATCCGCATCACGCGGCCTCCTTCACGGTCGGGATCCCCGCCACGACGCCGAGCAGGCACGCGTGGTCGACCACACCCAGGCAGCGGCCCCCGTCGACCACCCGCGCGGTCTCGCCTGTGCGGACGACCGCCTCGATCGCCTCGGAGACCGTGGTGTCCGGTGTCAGCGCCGGACCCGAGACGCTCTCCGCGCCGTCGGCGGGACGCATCGCCGCCCGCACCGTCAGGACCTGTTCGCGCGGGACGTCGCGCACGAAGTCCCGGACGTAGTCGTCGGCCGGTGAGCCCACGATCTCCTCCGGAGTGCCCAGTTGCACGATCCGGCCGTCCCGCATCAGCGCGATCCGGTCGCCGAGCTTCAGCGCCTCGTTCAGGTCATGGGTGATGAAGACCATCGTGCGGCCCTCCTCGCGGTGCAGGCGCACGACCTCCTCCTGCATGTCGCGTCGGATGAGCGGGTCCAGGGCGCTGAACGGCTCGTCGAACAGCAGCACTTCGGGATCGACGGCGAGTGCCCGCGCCAGCCCGACCCGCTGCTGCTGACCGCCGGAGAGCTGCCCGGGACGGCGGTCCTCCAGTCCTTCGAGGCCCACCTTGGTGATGAACTCGGCTGCTCGTGCGCGCCGTTGGGCCCGGCCCATGCCCTGGATCTCCAGCCCGTACGCGACGTTGTCGACGACCGAGCGGTGCGGCAGCAGACCGAAGTGCTGGAAGACCATGGCGGCGCGGTGGCGGCGCAGTTCGCGCAGCCGTCCGCCGTTCATCGACAGCACGTCCTCGCCGTCCATGGTGATCTCGCCGGACGTCGGCTCGATGAGCCGGGTGAGGCAGCGTACGAGGGTGGACTTCCCGGACCCGGACAGGCCCATCACGACGAAGACCTCGCCCTTGCGGACATCGAACGAGACGTCACGGACGGCGGCGGTGCAGCCCGTACGGCTGCGCAGCTCGGCGCCGTCGAGCTCGGCGAGTTCGGCGTCGCCGGGCACGCGGTCGGCCTTCGGCCCGAAGACCTTCCAGAGGTTGTTCACGGAGAAGACGTGCGGCGGTGTGTTCATCGGTCATGACCCCCAGTTGTGGCGCCGAGCAGATCCGCGCATTTCTCCCCGACCATCAGCACCCCGATCATCGGGTTGACGGTCGGCATGGTCGGGAAGACCGAAGCGTCGGCGATCCGGACGCCGTCCAGGCCCCGGATCCGCAGGTCGGGTGCGACCACGGCGAGCGCGTCGTCGGCCGCGCCCATCCGGCAGGTTCCCGCCGGGTGGTAGACGGTGTGCGCGACCCTGCGCGCGTACTCGCTCAGATCCTCGTCCGAGGTGACCTCTGGCCCCGGGCAGACCTCGCGCTTCAGCCAGCCGGCCAGCGGTTCCCGCGCGGCGATCTCGCGGGCGATCCTTATCCCGTCGACGAGCGTCCGTCCGTCGTAGTCCTCCGCGTCGGTGAAGTAGCGGAAGTCCAGGGCGGGTTTGACCTCGGGATCGGGGCTGGTCAGATAGAGCCTGCCGCGGCTCCTCGGCTTCGGGATGTTCGGCGTCATGGACACTCCGTGCTCAGGACGTTCGTACCCGAGCCGCTCCGGATTGTCCGTGAACGGGATCTGGTAGAAGTGGAACATCAGGTCGGGCCCGGGGCTCCGCGGGTCCCGCCGGACGAACAGACCGGCGTCGCTGTCCATCGCGGAGTTCTCGGGGATCGGCCCGTGTGTCTCCCAGACGATGACCGACTCGGGGTGGTCGAGCAGGTTCTCGCCGACACCGGGCAGGTCGTGCACCACGGGTATGCCGAGCTTCTCCAGCTCCGCGCGGTGGCCTATCCCGGAGTGCATCAGCAGCCGGGGCGTGTCCACCGCGCCCGCGCACACCACCACTTCGCGCCGGGCGCGTACGAGCCGCTCCTCGCCGTCCGCGGTCCGCACCCGCACGCCGGTCGCCCGGCGGCCGTCGAGCTCCAGCCGGAACGCCCAGGTCTCCAGCGCGATATGGAGGTTCGGCCGGTCGAGGAAGGGATGCAGATAGGCGACCGAGGCGGAGGAGCGCTTGTTGTTCTCGGGATGGTAGGCGAGGTCGAAGAACCCCACACCGTCCTGGAAGGGCGCCTTGTTGAAGCTTTCGACGCGCGGGACCCCGAGCGCCGTGCGGGCCGAGTCGACGAAGTCGCGGGCGATGGCGTTGCGGTCCGCCTCGTCGACGGGGACGATGTTGTTGCGCAGCCGGTGGAAGTACGGGTCCATCGACGAGGCGTCCCAGCCCTCCGCGCCGGCCGCGGCCCATTCGTCCCAGTCGGACGGCAGCGGCCTGAAGGCGATCAGGGTGTTGTGGGACGAGCATCCGCCGAGCACCCTGGCCCTGCTGTGCCGGATGTTCGAGTTGCCCCGGGGCTGCTCGGTCGTGGGGTAGTCGTAGTCCAGCTCACCGCCGAGGAGGCCCATCCAGCGGCGCAGGGTCAGGACGTCGTCCCGTCCCACGTCGCTCGGTCCGCCCTCGATGAGGGCGACTGTGATGTCGGGGTCCTCGGTGAGCCGGGACGCGATCACCGAACCCGCGGTGCCGCCGCCGACGATGACGTAGTCGTAGTGGGTCATCTGCTCCATCGCCTCTGCCCCCGTCAGCCCGCGAACCAGCGCACCGGGCGCGGGGCGAGGTTCTGGTAGATGTGCTTGGACTCGCGGTACTCGGCGAGACCCGTCGGACCCAGTTCCCGGCCGATGCCGGACTTGCCGAAGCCGCCCCACTCGGCCTGCGGCAGATAGGGGTGGAAGTCGTTGATCCAGACGGTGCCGTGGCGCAGCCGGGCGGCGACCCGGCGTCCGCGACCCGTGTCCGCGGTCCACACGCCGCCGGCCAGTCCGTACTCCGTGTCGTTGGCGAGAGCCACGGCCTCGTCCTCGGTGCGGAACGTCTCGACGGTCAGGACCGGTCCGAAGACCTCCTCGCGCACCACGCGCATGGAGCGGTCGCAGTGGTCCAGCACGGTGGGCCGGTAGAAGTACCCGGGCCCCTCGGGGCGCTCGCCGCCCGCCCGCAGCACCGCACCCTCCTTCAGCGCGGAGTCGACGAACTCCTCGGTCCTGGAAAGCTGTTGAGCGGAGACGAGCGGACCGCACTCGACTCCGTCGTCGGTGCCGCGGCCGATACGGATCAGCTCGGCTCGCCGGGCGAGTTCGGTGACGAACCGCTCGCGCACCGACTCCTCGACGATCAGCCGTGATCCGGCGGAGCAGACCTGGCCGCTGTGGATGAAGGCGGCGTTGAGCGCCTGGTCGACAGCGGTGTCGAAACCCTCCTCGGTGGCGCAGGCGTCCGCGAACACCACGTTGGGGTTCTTGCCGCCGAGTTCGAGCGCGACCTTCTTGACCGAGTCGGCGGCGGCCCGCATCACCTTCGTCCCGCTGGCGAGCCCGCCGGTGAAGGAGACCAGGTCGACACCCGGGTGGTCCGCGAGCCGGGCGCCGACGGTGGCGCCGGGGCCCGTGACGATGTTCGCCACCCCGGTCGGCAGTCCGGCCTCGGCGAGCAGCGCGATGAGCGCGACCGTGGTCAGCGGGGTGATCTCGCTCGGCTTGATCACGAAGGTGTTGCCGGCGGCGAGAGCCGGAGCGATCTTCCAACTGGCCTGGAGCAGCGGATAGTTCCACGGGGTGATGAGTCCGCAGACGCCGACGGGTTCATGCACCACGATGCTGTGGATCTCCTCGGACCCCGCATCGACGACCCGCCCGCCGCTCTCGTTCGTGACGAGGTCGGCGAAGTAGCGGAAGGCGTCGCGCACGCAGTCCACGTCGACCCGGCCCTCTTCGAGCGTCTTCCCGGCGTCACGGCACTCCAGAGCGCCGATCCGTTCCCGGTCGCGCTCCAGGAGACCGGCCACACGCCTGAGCAGTGCGGCGCGCTCCGCGACGGGCGTGTGCGGCCAGGGCCCCGCGTCGAAGGCGGTCCGGGCCGCGGCCACGGCGGCGTCCGCGTCCACGGTGCCGCCCTCGGAGACGACGGCGAACGCGGTCGCGTCGACGGGATCGAGGATCTCGCGCGTGGCGCCGGATGCGGCGGCTCGCCACTCTCCCGCTACATGGATCGTGTGTTGTGCCGACACGTCGTGTGCTGCCCTTTCGATGGCCCGTTCGTCCGACGCCGGGGGAACCCGGCGGTCTGGCCCTCTTCCCCGGAAGGCCGAAGCCATGCGTGGCGGGCGGCGCGAAGTGACCCGGCTCACGGGATCCGCACGTCAGGACGGGGTGCGGTCGGCGGAGAGGGGTCCGCGGCCTGGGTCCCGGAACCCCCTGCGGCGCGGCACGGAACAGCCGCCGGTTCGTCCACCGTCGGTGACCGCCCTACTACCCCCTGCGCTATTTGAGTCAAATAACTGGAAAGTCCATATATAAAACTATTTGGGTAACGTAGTGATTGCTCTGCCGGGCCGCGGGGACGACCGTCCATGATCCCCGCGGACCCCGCGGAGTCTGCGGGCCCCGGCCGGGATCGGACCGTAAGGAGTGGGAGCAGCCATGGCGGACGAGCAGTACGAGGTGCCGGACAACACCGCGGTGCGGGTCGCACTCTGGCGGGCGATGCACGTCCAGGTCGACGCGGAGCCACACGTGTTCGAGGACGAGATCGGCCTGCGGCTGGTGGCGCCCGACGAGGGGTGGCGCAGCCGCCCGGACATGGACCCGCGCGCCACCAGCGGGTTCCGGGCCTCCATCGTGGCCCGCGCCCGCTTCGTCGAGGACCTGGTCGCCGAACAGATCGACCACGGCATCGACCAGTACGTCATCCTGGGGGCCGGGCTGGACACCTTCGCCCAGCGCCGGCCGGAGACCGCCTCCCGGCTGCGGGTCTTCGAGATCGACCAGCCCGCCACCCAGGCCTGGAAGCGCCGGCGGCTGATCGAGCTCGGCTACGGGATCCCGGACCGGCTGCGCCTGGTACCGGTCGACCTCGAGGCGGGTGGGGACTGGTGGCAGGAGCTGGCGGACGCCGGCTTCGACACGGGCCGACCGGCGCTCGTCGTCTGCGCCGGTGTCACGGTGTACCTCACCAAGGACGCCACCGCGGCGACCCTGCGCCGGCTCGCCGGGCTGGCCCCCGGCTCGACGCTCGCCATGACGTTCATGCTGCCGGCCGAACTCGTCGATGACGCCGACCGCGCCGAACTGGAGGCGACCAAGCCGCGGGCGCGGGCATCCGGAACGCCCTTCATCAGCTTCTACACCCCGCAGGAGATGCTCGCACTGGCCCGCGCCGCCGGTTTCGCGGACGCCGGGCACGTGTCGGCAACCCGGCTCGCCGAACGCTACTTCGCCGATCGGACCGACGGATTCCGCCCGTCGAGCGGAGAGGATCTGCTCGTCGCCACCATCTGAAGCCCGCTCGGGCCGCGTTGTGGGGGAGCGCGGCTCAGGCCGGGCGGGATCCCGCGAGTCCGCCGAACCGTGGTGACATTGTCGTGCACCGGGCGGAAAAGCAGATGCACGTGGTCACCGGCGCTGTCACGATGCGCCGGTGAACAGAGAAGAGAGCTCCAGAATCGCGCACGCCCACCACCCGATCAAGTCCCCGCTCGACGACGCGTCGGTACGTCAACTGCTCGACCACGGCATCACACGCGGTGACGAGCGCGTCCTCGACCTCGGCTGCGGTGGCGGGGAGTGGCTCCTGCGCGCACTGTCCGCCCGGCCGGACGTGCGGGCCGAGGGCGTCGACATCTCGGAGGTCGCCCTGGCGGAGGCCCGTTCGCGCGCCGTCGGACTCGGGGTGGCGGACCGCCTGGTGCTCCACAACCGGCCGGCCGCCGACTTCGTCTCCCCGCACGCGTTCGACCTGGTGCTGAGCTTCGGAGCCGCTCATGCCTTCGGCGGGCTGCTCCCGACTCTCGCGGCGGCACGCGGGCACCTGGCTCCCGGAGGGCGCGTTCTGGTCGGCGACGGGTTCTGGGACCGCGAGCCCTCCCCGGAGGCCGTCGAGATACTCGGTGACTTCGCCGACCTGGCGACGACCGTGGACCGTGTCATGGCCGACGGCTGGACGCCCGTCCACGGTCACGTCAGCAGCCGCCAGGAGCTGGACGACTACGAATGGGCCTGTTGGGGGAGCCTGGCCGACTGGGCGCTGGACCACCCCGCTGACCCGGACGGCGCGGAGGCGCTCGCCCTGTCCGCCACCCGCCGCTCCGAATGGCTGCGCGGCTACCGCGACACCTGGGGCTTCGTCAGCCTGGTCCTGCGCCGGACCTCCGACTGAGCGGGGGAGGGCGCGGAATCGAGACCCGCGCTCCGGGGCGGGGGCGCGCCGCGACGGCATCCCCGCCAGGACAACTCGCATCCACGGCGCGGGAGTCGGCGTCCGATCGGCCCGGTGAAAGAGGCGTTCCCGCCGGTTCTCAGGCCCCCGGCGGCGGCCTGAGCGCCGCGTACGTTCCCGCGCCGGCCGCCAGCAGCAACACGCAACCGGTGAAGACGAGTCCGGCCTCGCGCAGCCCGAGCCAGGTGGCCATGGCGCCGACCCCCACCACCGGTACCGAGATCCCGGTGTACGCGACGACGAAGAAGGCCGAAATGGTGCCCCCGCGATGCTCCGCCGGGGCGGCACCGCTGACCAGGGTGAGCGCCGCGCGGAAGGCGAGGCCCTGTCCGATGCCGCCGCACAGCGCTCCCAGGACCAGCAGGAGCAGGGATTCGGCGACCAGCGACGAAGCCACCAGCAGCAGGCCGGCCATGAGGATGCCGCAACCGGCCGGGAGCGCGCGGCGTGCGCCGATACGCTGCGTCAGGGACTGCCCGAAGGTCGAAGCCAGGAACACGGAGAACACCACGGCCCCGGTGACGGCCACGTTGTGCACGCCCAGTGTGTGCGAGGCGAAGCTCGGCGCGACCGCCGTGAACAGCCCGAGCAGCGCGAAGCCGGCGAACGCCGCCAGCGAGGCGGGCACGAACACGCTCCGCACCTCGGGCGGCACCGCCACACCCTGAGGCGTCGGACGCGGCCACCGCTTCGGCTCCGCCACGGTCTCCGGCAGGAACCAGGTGATCCCGGACGCCACGGCCACCAGCCCCAGGTGGACCCAGAACGGCAGCGTCAACGGCCAGGGCGTGTACTGCGCGAGGAGCCCGGACAGCAGCGGTCCGCAGCCCAGGCCGCCCATGTTCGCGGCCGTGGCGGCGAACCCGGCCCGCGCCTTCTGCGCGGGCGCGGCCAGTTCGATGACCGCCGCCGTCGCGGCGCCGCTCAGCAGTCCCGCCGCGAAGCCGGACAGCAGCCGTCCCGCGAAGAGCAGCGGCAGACCGCGTTCCAGGAGGAAGCACCCGGCACTCGCGGCCGACAAGGCCATGGCGCACAGAAGTACGGGTCTGCGGCCGACCTTGTCCGAGTAATTGCCGACCACGAGCAGCACGGTGATGACCGCGACGGCGTAGACGGCGAAGACGACGGTCACCATCAGCTCGGAGAAACCGATCTGCTTCTGATAGAGCCCGTACAGCGGCGTGGGCAGGGTGGTACCAGCCATCCCGATGGCGAACACCACCGCCGCGGCCAGATATCCCGGTCGCCGGTCTCTACTTGCGCTCACTTCACGCTCACGAACGATCACGAATGTCACCCTATGATCGGCCGCCCGGTGAGTCGGCGCTCGGCGCGAGGACGCGCACGACTCAGCCATTCGACTCGGTCCACGGGGACGGGGCGCGGTGGGCCGCGGCCGTGGGCAAGGCAGACCTCGAAGAGGCCACGCGAGGGTTCCTGGAGCAGGTGGACCGGGCGCCGGTCTGCCTCCCGGAGCAACTCAGAAGGGTCTGAGCGGCAGGGGCGACGGCTCCTTTACCGGCACCGACCCCCGCCTGTCTGCGTTTCCGGGAATCTTCTACTGATCGAGTGATTGACCAATCCGCCGGGCGGTCGGCACCGAACCAGTTGCGTGACGATCCCCCGGACCACCTCGATCAACAACGTGCCGGCCGCGCCGAGCGGCCCTGCCGCCGGCTGCGCCGAGCGCACGGCGGCCGAGCCCGCATCCGCTGCTCGAGCCGCCGGCCGAACCGGTGAGGTCCGGACCGGAAACACATCAGAGCCCTTCCCGACAGTGCGGGCGGTTGGCACTCGGTCGTCCTGACCGGCCGCCGCCCGTCGCAGACGCAGCCGTCGACTGCGACCGCTGTCCCCCTCCCCGCATTCCATCAAGGAGAACACCATGAACGCCCTTCGTTACCGCCGCGCAGCCGTTGCCGTCGCCGCGGCCGCCGTGCTTCCGCTGGCACTGACCGCCTGCTCGGACGACAGCTCCGACAAGGCGTCAGAGAGCAAGTCCAGTGCGGCTGCCCCCGCTCCGGAGGCCTCGGACCCGGCCACGGCCGACTCCGCCTCGATGGACAAGCCGTTCGGCCCGGCCTGTGCGGGCGTCCCGAAGGAAGGCGCGGGCAGCTTCGACGGCATGTCCAAGGACCCGGTGGCCACGGCCGCCTCCAACAACCCGGACCTGTCCACCCTGGTCACCGCGGTCAAGAAGGCCGGCCTGGTCGACACGCTCAACAACGCCAAGAACATCACCGTGTTCGCGCCCACCAACGATGCCTTCGCGAAGATCCCGAAGGCTGACCTGGACAAGGTCCTGAGCGACAAGGCGACGCTCACCAAGATCCTCACGTACCACGTCGTGGGCCAGAAGCTCACTCCGAAGCAGCTGGAGAACGGCAGCTTCGACACGCTGGAGAAGACCAAGCTCACCACCGCCGGTTCCGGTGAGTCGTACAAGGTCAACGACAGCGCCAACGTGGTGTGCGGCAACGTGCCCACGGCCAACGCCACGGTCTACATCATCGACACGGTCCTGATGCCCAAGTAGCCGCTGGCGAAGCCAGACAGCCGCCCCGCTGCGGACCCGGCCGGAATCAGCCCCCCGGTCCAGGCCCGCAGCGGGGCTTTCCCGTGCCGTGCACCCCGGTTGGCCCTTGCCCCCCGCCCCGGTCACCGGAGCGCGCAGCGCAGCAGCCGCACGGCCGCGCGATGGCGAAGCCGCCGGGCCAGAGCGCTCGTCCTGCGCCGCCACGGCGGCTGCCTGGGCGTGGCGCGGACGATGTCGAGTACGCGTCCCTTCAGTGCCGCGGGCGGAGTCGTCGTCGACGCCATGCCCAGACGGGCGGCGGTCGCCCGGAACTCCTCGCATTCACGGAGGCACGCGGGGCATCCCGCACAGTGCGCCTCTACGGCTGCGCGTTCCCGCCCCCGCAGCGCGTCCAGTGCGTACGCGCCGGTCAGCATATGAACGTCGGACACCAATTTCTCCTGTACTTGCGGGACGACTGAGTCTCGGGTCCGTCGATTTCCGGTGCGGAGCGAATGTCTGCGCGCGAGGCGGAATCGAAAAAGGTCACGCAGAACGGCGGTGTCGACTTTTCGGTCATCCGAATGCTCGATCGCCGGATATGCGTTGACGCGGCAGAAGATATCTCTGTCCGAATTCCTCTCCGAAGCCGTCCCGGGCGCTGCTTCTTTTAGCGGTTCCCGAGTGATTCGGAGCCGCGCCCGCCCCGGATTGCCTCCCGGTGGAAACTGGCGAAGATCCGGCGAAACTCCATGGTGTTCAGGTGATTTACGGACTTCGCGACAGGCCGTCCGGGTGAACGCACGTGCTGCCGTGGTGAACGAATGACGGCTGCTTATTGCGAAAGGCTCGCAATAAGCAGAGAATGGCGCTTCCGACTCGCCCGGACGCGGTGTCCACCGGCTATTTACCGCAGTTCCGGCCGGTCCCATTCGTGCGTTCAGCTGGGGTTATGCATGCAGGGGAACGTACTGGCGAAAACCTTCCCCGTGAATATGTGAATCCCTGCCGGAGAAATGTGGTTCGCTGTCGCTCCGACGATCGGTGGGGGCATCGCCCCCGTGAAAGGCGTGCGGAATTCCGTCCCGCGCTCGGGGTCGTCGGCCCGTTCCGCCCATCCCAAGGATTGCTCCGTACCCGCACCTGCGCCCCGGCCAGGCGGTGCCGCGGTGATCCCTTGTCGAGAGGACCAGTCTTGACGTCCCCCACTCCGAGGCCGCGCAGCCGGCGCGTCCTCGACCACTCCCTCGTCGTCCTCGGTGCCGGTGCGCTGGCCACGGGGCTCGGCATCCTCACGCTCGCACCCGGAATCAGTGCGGCCTCCAGCCACCGCGAGGCCCCGCTGATCGCCGGTGACCCGCGGGCGGACAACACCGACGTGTACGCGTTCACCAGCCCCGACCGCTCCGACACGGTGACGCTCGCCGCCAACTGGATCCCGTTCGAGGAGCCCAACGGGGGTCCGAACTTCTACCAGTTCGCCGATGACGCCCGGTACAACATCAAGATCGACAACACCGGTGACGGCAACGCCGACGTCACGTACAGCTGGCGCTTCCGCACCATCACCCGGGACGCGGGCGGCCAGTTCCTCTACAACACGGGCCCGGTCACCTCGCTCAACGACCCGGACCTCAACATCCGCCAGGTGTACGACCTCACGGTGACCACCTCCCGCGGCACCTCGACGGTGCTGCGCGGGGCCCCCGTGGCGCCGTCGAACGTCGGCAAGGCGTCCATGCCCGACTACGCCACCCTGCGCTCGCAGGCGGTACGCAACGCTCCGGGCGGCAGCAAGGCGTTCGCCGGACAGGCGGAGGACCCGTTCTTCGCCGACCTGCGTGTCTTCGACCTGCTCTACGGCGGGGACCTCAGCGAGCGCGGGCAGGACACCCTCGCCGGGTACAACGTCAACTCGGTCGCACTCCAGATCCCCAAGAAGGACCTGGCACTGCGGGGCAACACCACCCGCAACCCGGTCGTCGGGATCTGGTCGACCACCGAGCGCCGCGGCGTCCAGGTGACCGACTCACGGACCACGAGCGCCCAGACCGGGTGGAAGCAGGTCTCCCGCCTCGGCAACCCGCTCGTCAACGAGGTCGTCGTCCCGCTCAAGTACAAGGACGCCTTCAACACCCTCAACCCCAGCCAGGACCGGACCGTGCAGCCGGTCGTGGACAAGGTGCTGGACCCGATCCTGCCGAAGCTGATCCAGAAGGTGTACGGCGTACCGGCACCCAAGCCCCCGCGCAAGGACCTGGCGGAGATCTACCTCACCGGCATCTGCAAGGCCTGCGGACCGATCAAGGCCGATCTGAACGCACACCGGCTGAACAAGGACGCCCCGCTCGGGAAGATCGTCCCGGCCGAGGAACTGCGGCTGAACATGGCCGTACCGCCCACCGCGAAGCCCAACAGGCTCGGGGTCCTCGCCGGAGACCTGGCCGGCTTCCCGAACGGCCGCCGGCTCGCCGACGACGTCATCGACATCTCCCTCCAGGCGGTCGAAGGAGCCGCCCAGACCGGCAAGCTCGTCCCCGCCCTCGCGGCCGGCGACAAGGTCGACGCCAATGAGGTGCCCTTCGGAACCCGCTTCCCGTACCTGGCGCTCCCGCACTCCAAGAGCGTCAACAGCGGCCCGTCCGGCCGCGCCCGGCAGTCGGCGATGACGCCGTCGCACGCCGCCGCGATCGGCACCGCGGGCATCGCCCTGCTCGGTGTCGGCGGACTCCGCCTGCGCCGGCGCCGCGCAACGAGCTGACCGGCCCGCCCCTGCTCCGGGGGTGATCCCGGGTCACACCGGTGTCCGGGCCGGTCCCGCCGGTCCGGACACCGCCTCAGCCCCTGCCCGTCCCCCACCACCGGGAGAACCAGTGCCAGCCCCGACCGACCACGTCCCCGCGGCCCCCGCCCGTCGTGGCAGACGACGACTGCGCAGCACGGCGGTCACTCTCGCCCTGGGAGGCGCCCTGTTCACGGTCGGGGCACTCGGCCTGGCTCCCCAGCAGCCGTCCACCCCCACGGTCGCGTCCGGCCCGGACGCACCCCGCGCCACGGACCCGACCGAAGCCCTGCGGACCCGCGTACGCAAACTGCCCGCCGACCCCGACGGCTGGTCGTCCCTCGGCATGGCCTATGTACAGCAGGCCCGGAGCACGGCTGACGCGGCCACCTACGACCGGGCCCGGACCGCGCTCCGCAAGTCCCTCGCCCTCCGGCCGGCCGACAACTTCGCGGCGGAGACCGGGATGGGCGCCCTCGAATCAGCCCGCCACCACTTCGCCGAAGCCCTGACCTGGGCGCAGCGGGCGACCGCCACCAACCCGTACAGCGCACCCGCCCAGGGAGTCCTGGCCGACGCACTCACTCAGCTCGGCCGCTACGAGGACTCCTACGCGGCGGTTCAGCGCATGACCGACCTCAGGCCCGACAGCAGCGCCCTCGCGCGTGCCTCGTACACCTGGGAACTGAGGGGCGACACGGCGCGGGCGCGCGACCTGATGAACAAGTCCCTCCAGGCGGCCGGTACTCCGGCAGACAAGGCGTTCGCCCTGACCCACCTCGCCACCCTCGCCCTGGAGACCGGCGATCCCCGTACCGCCCTGAAGCTGGCCGGCACCGGGCTCGCCGCACAGCCCGGCGACGCCGCCCTGCTGGAGGCACGGGCCCGCGCCCACACCGCACTCGGCCACCCCCGGCAGGCCGTCACCGACTTCACCGCGGCCGTCGCCGCCGCACCCCTGCCCCAGTACCTCCTCGGACTCGGCGACCTCCAGCGGTCGCTCGGACACCGTGCGGAGGCCGAGGAGCAGTACGACGTACTCAGGGCACAGGAGACGCTGCGCAGGGCGAGCGGCGCGGTGCCGGACGCGGACGCCGTCCTCTTCGAGGCCGATCACGGAGACCCGGAGACCGCGGTCGAGATGGGGCGCGCCGCGCTGCGGCAGCGGCCGTTCATCGCGGTCCACGACGCGTACGGCTGGGCCCTGCACCGCGCCGGACGGGACACCGAGGCGGCCGAGCAGGCCGACCTCGCACTGGCACTGGGCACAGTGAGCGCACCGTTCCACTACCACCGGGCGCTGATCAACCAGGCGCTCGGCCGGACCGGGGCCGCCCGCACGGACCTCCGCCGGGCCCTGGAGACCGATCCCCACTTCCATCCGGTGGACGCCCCCCGGGCGCGCACCGCGCTCAGCAGAATCGAAACCGTCCGATGAACAGAAAGCCCTCGCGCGTCCTCGCCTCGCTCACCCTCGCGGGAACGCTGACCGTGCTCCTCGCGGGCCTCTCCACCACGGCGTACGCACACCCCCTGGGCAACTTCACGGTCAATCACCACACCGGGCTGACCTTCCGGAACGACACCGTCGACGCGCTGATCGTGGTGGACCGTGCGGAGATCGCCACCGCACAGGAACACCCACGCATCGACCGGGACCACAACGGCGCCATCGACGCATCAGAGGAACGGTCCTTCGCCACCGGCGACTGCGCCGTGCTCACCCGGCAGTTGCGGCTCGACATCGCGGGCACACCGGTGCGCTGGAAGACCACCGGCGGCACCGTCACCTTCCAACCGGGCGAAGCCGGTCTGCAGACCAGCAGGCTCAGCTGCACCCTCAGCGCCGGTGCGGACCTGGACACGGCGGCGGACATCGACGTGCGCACGGAGTACGACGAACGGCGCGTCGGCTGGCAGGAGATGACCGCACGCGGACGGGGCGTCACCCTGACCCGCTCGACGCTGCCCACCACCTCGCCCACCGACGAACTGCGCCACTATCCCAAGGACCCACTGGCCACACCCCTGGACCAGCGCTCCGCCCGGCTGCACACCGAACCCGGCGAGGGCCACTCCGCCGCCGCGGCGCGCACGGTCCTGCCGGGAGCGGGCCCGGTCACCGCGGCGCTGGACAAGGTGTCCGGGGTCTTCGACGGACTCGTGGGACGACGTGAACTGACCGTCCCCGCGGGACTTCTGGCCCTGCTGCTCTCCCTCGTGCTCGGCGCCTCGCACGCCGCCCTGCCCGGCCACGGAAAGACGATCATGGCCGCGTATCTGGCAGGCCGCCGCGGTACTCCGCGGGACGCCGTCACCGTCGGAGTCACCGTCACCTTCACCCACACCGCGGGGGTCCTGGCCCTCGGCCTCGCCCTGCCGCTCGCGACCTCGCTGGCGGGGGAGACCGTCCTGAGCTGTCTCGGTCTCATCAGCGGGCTGATGGTCACCGGGATCGGTCTGTGGCTCCTGCGCGCGGCGTTGACGCATCGCCCGTCCCACGGCCACAGCCACGGCCACCATCATGGCCACGGCCATCACCACGACCACAGTCACGGCCACGGTCACAGCCACGACACGGCGTCAGATCCGGAGGGCCACGACCACGAGCACGGCCCCGCTTCGCAGCCGCTCGAGGCCGGGCACAGCGGCACGCTCCTCGCCCCGGCCAGGGAGCGCACGCACAACCACGCTCCCGCTCCGGCCACGGCCGACGGCCCGCGCCGGACCGGGACGTCACGCACCGGCCTGATCGGGATGGGGATCGCGGGAGGCCTCGTGCCCAGCCCCTCCGCCCTGGTGGTCCTGCTCGGCGCGGTGGCCCTCGGGCGTACCGCCTTCGGTGTGCTGCTCGTGGTCGGTTACGGCCTGGGAATGGCCATGACGCTCACCCTCGCGGGCCTGCTGCTGGTGCGGCTGCGCGACAGGTTCGAGGCGCGTGCGGACAAGTACGCCCGGCTGCGCGCACCGTTCGCCCGGCTCGCGGGGATCGGCCCGGCCGCGTCCGCCACGCTCGTGCTGGCCGTCGGCGCGCTGCTGACCCTGAGGGCCGCGGCGGGCCCCTGGTAGCCCGGCCGAGCGTGATCCGCCGGAAGCGGGCGAGAGCGGCGGCCATGAACGCCGCACCGGGTCCGGCCGGTTCCGTACGTCTCGGAGCGAGGCGCACGGAACCGGCCTCCGCGTCACGGGCGGGCCGGCTGGAGCCCCGCGTACACCCCGCCCCTGTCCAGCAGTTCGCTGTGCGTCCCCACCTCCGCGATCCGGCCGCCCTGCATCGCCACGATGCGGTCGGCGCCCTGGATCGTGGAGAGGCGGTGGGCGACGACGAAGACCGTCCGGCCGTGCATCAGACGGGAGAGGGCCTCCTGGACCAGGGCCTCCGAGCGGTTGTCGAGTGCGGAGGTCGCCTCGTCGAGTACCAGCACCCGGGGGTCGCGGATCAGCGCCCTGGCGATGGCGAGCCGCTGCCGCTGCCCGCCCGAGAGCCGTGCGCCCCGCTGGCCGACGACCGTGTCCAGGCCGAGCGGCAGATCCCGTACGAAGTCCAGCGCGTTGGCGTCCTCCAGGGCGCGCATCAGCGTGGCCTCGTCCGTATCGCCCATTCCGTACGTCACGTTGTCACGGATGCTGCCTTCGAACAGGATCGACTCCTGCGGCACCACCGAGAGGAAGCGCCGGTAGCTGCGCAGGTCGAGCCCGGCCATATCGGTGCCGTCGAGCATGATGCGGCCGGAGGTGGGCCTGATGAAGCCGATGAGCAGGTTGAGGACGGTCGACTTGCCCGCGCCAGAGGCGCCGACCAGCGCGATCGTCTCGCCCGGCCGTGCGGAGAGGGAGAACCCGTCGACCGCCGGGTCCGCGTCGTCGTAGGCGAATCCGACGTCCTCGAAGTCGATGCGGCCGGTGACCTGCTCCACCTGGGCCTTGCCGGCATTGCGCTCCAGGTCCGGTGCCTGGAGCACCTCACCCGCCGAACGCACCGACTCCAGGCCCTTGGTGAGGACCGGGGCCAGACCGAGCAGAGTGGTCACGGAGCCGGTCAGTACGGTGAAGAACGAGCTGAGCATCACCACGTCGCCGGGGGTGACGGGCATCCAGCCGTGGTAGGCGACCAGGGCCGAACCCGTCAGGCACAGCACGCCGAGCGTGTTGAGGATGACCCAGGCCAGTGACCCGAAGCGGCCGTTGACCGTGTCCAGGCGCAGTCCGGCCGCGAACACCTGGCGCAGGGAACCGTCGACCCGGCCCAGCGCGGTCCGCTCCAGGCCGTGGGCGCGGGTGATGGGGATGAGCGTGGTCATCTCGCCCACCCGGGAGGAGAGCTGCTCGACCTCGCGGCGGAAGGACTCGTTGTGGCTGCGCAGCCGCGCGCGCAGCTTCATCACCAGGAACCCGGCCGCGGGCACCACGACGAGGAAGACGGGCAGGAACGCGGGCACGCGCACGCCGATGACGACGAGCCCGCCGACCAGCGTCACCACGGCGCCGAGGCCCATGTCCGCGCTCTGCTGCATCATCTGTTCCACCGACTCGACGTCGCGGACCACCTTGGCCTGCAGGACGCTCGAACTGACCCGGGCGTGGTAGCCGATGGACAGCTGCTGCATCCGGCGGCACAGCGCGGAGCGCAGGGTCGTGCCCATCCGGCGGATGCTGCCGCCGAGGAGCCGTACGTACCACTGGTGGAGCGGATAGTTGATGACGAGGACGAACAGCAGGACGCCGGTGGACTGCCACAGTCCGGACTCCGGGCCGTGCTGGACGACCACGTCGAGGACGGTCGCGGTGATCAGCGGAAGCAGCCAGATCGGGCTGTGCTTCACGACGAAGACGAGGGCCGCGAGCGCCAGCCGGCCGCGGTCGGGGTGGAACAGGTGGCCGAGGGTGCGTACCGGGTTCTCACCGCGGTAGCGGTGGTCCAGGTGGTCGAAGGGCGCCAAGGATTCGGCAGAGACGGGTGGAAGCGCTTTCTGCATGGAGTTCATCCCACCGCGCTTCCGCCGTGCGCGGCAACCCCCGTCCCACGGACGGGACGGGGGAGGTGGCGGCCGGCGGACCTGTCGGGCACCGGCCCCGACGGGACTCACGGGACGCGGAGTTCGCGTGGTGACGGTTCGGCGGCGGGGGCCGGTTCGGGGGCTTCGCGGGCGGCCCGCCCCCATGAGGCGATCGCGCTGGTGATCAGGCCGGCGACCAGTCCCCAGAACGCGGATCCGATGCCCAGGAGCGTCACACCGGAGGCCGTGGCGAGGAAGGTCACGACGGCCGCCTCCCGGGACGACTTGTCGGCCAGGGCCGTGGACAGGGACGACTCGATGGTGGCGAGCAGGCCGATTCCGGCGATCGCCAGGACCAGCGCGTGCGGCATCGCGGTCAGGAGCGAGGCGACGGTCGCGCCGAGCAGGCCCACGCAGAGGTAGAAGACGCCCGCCCAGACAGCCGCCAGATAGCGCCGGTCCCGGTCGGGGTGCGCCTCCTCACCCGTGCAGATGGCGGCCGTGATGGCGGCGAGGTTGAGGCCGAACGCGCCGAAGGGTGCCAGTACGGCGTTGGCCGCCCCGGTCCACGTCATCAGCGGGGACACCGGAACGTCGTAGCCGGCGCCGCGGATCACGGCCACCCCGGGCAGGTTCTGGGACGCCATCGTGACCACGAACAGCGGGGCGCCGACGCTGACCAGGACCTTCCAGTCGAACTCCGGGGCGACGAACACCGGGGTGGCCAGGGCGAACTGGACCTTCCCCAGCTGCCACCCGCCGGTGAACGCCGTGGCCACCACCCCGGCGCCGAGCGCCAGCAGCACCGCGTAACGGGGGAGGAGGCGCCGGCCCAGCAGGTAGAGCACGAACATCGGGAAGGCGACCGCGAAGCTGCCGTGCATCGTGCTGAACAGGCCCGTGCCGAACCGCAGCAGCACCCCCGCCAGCAGCGCCGCCGCCAGCGGAACCGGGATCCGGCTCATGATGCGGCTGAACCACCCCGTCACCCCGCTGAGGAGGATGAGCAGCGCGGAGAAGACGAACGCGCCGACCGCCTGGGCCATGGACACACCGCTCAGACCGGTCGTGAGGAGCGCCGCCCCGGGCGTCGACCAGGCGGTGACGACAGGGGCCCGGTAGCGCAGCGACAGCCCGATACAGGTGCAGGCCAGGCCGACGCCGAGCGCGAGCATCCAGGAGGAGATCTCGCGCGAGTCGGCTCCCGCCGCCTTCGCCGCGGTGAACACCAGAGCCGCCGAGCTGGTGACCCCGACCATGACGGCGATCAGGCCGGCGGCCACGGCCGAGGGAGGTGCGGCCGAACGAATGCGGGTGATCGCGAACATGAGTGAGCCACTTCCCCTGTGCGGTGCGGGACGCCGTTGACCAGCAGAGGGCAGGCGCGCCGCAGGCATGTTCCGTATACGGAACGTTCTGTTTATGGAACACTAGAGACGCGGGCTGACACCCGTCAACCTGAATGCGAGTGGGTGGACGCCAATGGGGCTGAACGAGGACCTGGGGCGCAGGCTGCGGGCGCTGCGGGCCGAACAGGACCTGTCCCTTTCCGAGTTGGCCCGGCGGTCCCGGGTGGGGAAGGGCACGCTCTCCGAGCTGGAGAGCGGCCTGCGCAACCCCACGCTGGAGACCCTGTACGCACTCGCCACCGCGCTCGGCCAGCCGCTCAGCGCGGTGATCAGCGACCCGGTGCCGGACGGCGGCCCGGGTTCCGGCGCGCCCCTTCCCGGTGTCTCGGGCGCCGCCGTCACCGCGACCCTGCTGGAGCGGCACGAGGACGCGGCAGCGGTCACCGATGTGTTCCGCGTGATCATCCGCGCGGGCGTCACCCAGGAGTCCGCGGCGCACGTCCCGGGCACGGGGGAGAGCCTGATGGTGCTGACGGGCACCGCGGTCGTCGGACCGCCGCACGACACCCGGACGGTCGGCCCCGGTGAGTCCGTGCAGTGGGTGGCCGACGTGCCCCACGTCTACAGCGCACTGGACGTCGATGTGCACGGCATTCTCTTCGTGCGCTACCCGACGGCCGCCCGACGCGGCAAGGGAACCGGGCCGCGAAAGGGCCGTCCGGAGAGCGGCCCCGCCGGACAGGCCTGACCCGAGGGAGCCCCCGTACCCTCGGGCGGGGGACTTCCTCGGGCGCGGTCACAGCAGCCCGGACTCCCCACCGGGTACGCCGCCGCGGGTGCCGGCCCGCGAACCCTCCCCGTCCCCCCGCTCCGGCTGCAAACGGATGTCGCGGCCCTGCCACCGCTTGCGCAGCCAGCGGTCATGGCTGGCCAGGACGACGGCGCCGGGCCCCGTTCCCAGGGCGTCCTCCAGCTCGTCGCAGAGCCGCGGGGAGAGATGGTTCGTGGGTTCGTCGAGCAGCAGGAGCCGCGGCGGCCGGGCCGTCAGCAGGGCCAGCGCCAGCCTGCGGCGCTGACCGACCGACAACTGCCCCACCGGCTTGTCCAGGTCCGCCTCGTGCATCAGGCCGAGCGAGGCCAGCGGCACCTCCTCGGCCCGGTCGACGCCCAGGGCGCGCTCGTACGTGTCGTGGACGGTACGGTCCGGCCGGGCGAACCAGGTGTCCTGCGCGAGCACACCGACCGTCAGCCCCGGCCGCCGGCCCACCTCGCCCTCGGGGACGAGACGCCCGGCGAGCACGGCGAGCAGCGTCGACTTGCCCGCGCCGTTGCCGCCCGTGACCAGGAGCCGTTCGGCCGCCGCGATGTCGAGGCGGTCGATGGCCAGGCGGCCCGGTACGCGCACCCCGCGCAGCGACACCAGGATGCCGTCGGCCGACGCCCCGGCGAGCCCCGAGTGCCGGAACCGCAACGGCTGCGGAGGCTCGCCGGTCCGACGGCGCTCCAACTCGTCCAGCCGGCGGGAGGCGTTGCGGACCCGGCGCGCGATCTGGCTCTGCACCCGGCCCGCCCGGAGGCCGTACCCCATCTTCTCGCTGTCACGCGGAGGGCGGTCCGGCGCGACCTGCCGCGCCGTCACCTCGGCCGAGCGGCGCAGCGCCTCGATCTCCTCCTGCTCCTCGGCGTGACGCCGTTCCCAGCGCGCCCGCTCCGCCCGCTTCACGGCCAGATAGGCGCTGTAGCCGCCGCCGTACCGCACGGGACCGTCGACGGCCGGATCGAGGTCGATCAGGTCCGTGCAGACGGCGTCCAGGAAGGCCCGGTCGTGGCTGGCGATCACGACGGGTCCCGGCATGCCGCGCAGATGCGCCTCGACGAAGGCGGCGGCCTCGTCGTCGAGGTGGTTGGTCGGCTCGTCCAGCAGGAGGGCCGAAGGGCGCCGCACCAGCAGCGCGGCCAGTGACAGGCGGCCGCGCTGCCCGCCGGAGAGCGAACCGAGCGTCCGTTCGTACGGCAGCATCGCGAGTCCGAGCCCGTCGAGCAGGACGGCGGCGCGCCGGTCGGCGTCCCACGTCTCCCGCTCCTCGGCCCGTTCGAGCCGTCGGCCGTAGGTTTCCAGCAGTTCGGCGTAGCCGGCGGAGTCCTGCGGGGTGCGGGCCAGCTCCTCGGTGAGCCGGTCGAGGACCGCGAGGTCCTCCCGGGCCTCGCGGAGGGCGCCGTCCAGCACGTCGGCGATCGTCGACGTGGCGTCGAACGCCATCTCCTGGTGCAGGAAGCCCACATCGGCGGGCCTGGTGACGCTGCCGCCGTCGGGCTCGTCCGTACCGGCGAGCAGGCGCAGCAGCGTCGACTTGCCGACGCCGTTCTCGCCGATCAGGCCGATGCGGTGGCCGGGCGCGACGGTGAGGGACACCCCGTCGAGTACGCGCCTCGAGCCGAGTGTGCGGACGATGTCGTGTGCGAGCAGTGCGGGTGCGGGCATGGTGGTCCCCTGTGAAGTGATCGGTTCTCGGCCCGCCGGGCGGTCTGCCTCGGGTGCGGGCCAGGACGGCACGTCAGCGGCTCACACCTGCGGAGCCCCGGTCTCCAGCAGCTCGCCGTCGGCCAGTTTCAGCCACCGGTCCACCCCGATCCTGGTGAGGAAGCGCTCGTCGTGGCTGACGACCACGAACGCCCCCCGGTAGGAGCTCAGCGCTCCCTCCAACTGGTCGGCACTCGTCAGGTCGAGGTTGTTGGTCGGTTCGTCCAGGAGCAGCAGCTGCGGGGCGGGTTCGGCGCACAGGACACAGGCCAGGGTGGCGCGCAGACGCTCGCCACCCGACAGCACCCGGACCGGAAGGTGGGCGCTGTCGCCCCGGAAGAGGAAGCGCGCGAGCAGGTTCATCCGCTCCGCCTCCGCCCGGTGCGGGGCGGACACGGCGAAGTTCTCCGCCACCGTGCGGTCGGGGTCGAGCAGGTCGAGCCGCTGCGACAGATAGGCGATCCTCCCGCCGGTCCGCCTGATCCCGCCGCCGTCCAGCTGGAGTTCGCCGTTGATCAGGCGCAGCAGGGTACTCTTTCCGGCGCCGTTGGGGCCGGTGAGCGCGATGCGTTCGGGGCCCCGGATCGTCAGATCGACGCCTTCGCCGGAGAACAGGTCCCGTCCGTCGAGCCGTACCCGCATCCGCTCGGCGAGCAGAACGGTCCGTCCGGCGGGGACGACGGTGTCCGGCAGTTCGAGTGTGATGCGCTGTTCGTCGCGTACCGCGCGACCGGCCTCGTCCAGCCGGGCCCTGGCCTCACCGACCCGGGCGGAGTGGGTCTGCCCGGCCCGGCCCGCGGACTCCTGGGCACCACGCTTCATGTTCCCGGCGAAGATGCGTGGAAGACCCGCGCTCTTGAGATTGCGGGCGGCGTTGCTCGCCCGGCGCTCGGCGCGTTCGCGGGCCTGCTGCATCTCCCGCTTCTCCCGCTTCAGTTCCTGTTCCGCGTTGCGCACGTTCTTCTCCGCGACCTCCTGCTCGGCCCGCACGGCTTCCTGGTAGGCGGTGAAGTTGCCTCCGTAGAAGCGCAGTTCGCCGCTGCCGAGTTCCGCGATGCGGTCCATGCGGTCGAGCAGCGCGCGGTCGTGGCTGACGAGCAGCAGCGTGCCGCCCCACGCGTCGAGCGCGTCGTGGAGCGAGTGCCTGGCATCGAGGTCCAGATTGTTGGTCGGCTCGTCGAGCAGCAGCACGTCGGGCCGCTTCAGCGACTGGGCTGCCAGACCGAGGGAGACGACCTGGCCGCCGCTGAGCGTGCCGATGCTCCGGCCGAGGGTGATGCCGGTCAGGCCGAGCCGGTCCAGCTGCGCGCGGGTGCGCTCCTCGATGTCCCAGTCGTCCCCGATGACCGCGAAGTGGTCCTCGCCCACATCGCCGGATTCGACGGCGTCGAGGGCGCGGATCACCGCGTCGACCCCCAGGACCTCGGCCACGGTCGGATCGCCGGTCAGGGGGAGGCTCTGCGGGAGGTAGCCGAGCGTGCCGCCGACGGAGACGGAACCCTTGGTCGGGCCGAGTTCACCGGCGATCAGCTTGAGCAGAGTGCTCTTGCCGGACCCGTTGGGGGCGACGAGGCCCGTGCGGCCGCTCCCCACGGTGAAGGACAGGTCATGCAGGACAGGGGTGTCGTCGGGCCAGGAGAAGGACAGGCCGGAGCAGATGATGGGAGCGTCGGACATGCGGAAGACCTCGCGTGTGATCCGGGACGGCACGGAGTGCGGCCCCGGAGGAGTGGACAGAGGGAACAACGACATGGCCACTGCGGCGGCGCTCCTGGGCGCCTGCCGGTGGCCGGTCAGCTCCGGGTATCACCCGGAGATGTCGTCGTCACCCGCCATGTCTGATCTCCTCCGTACACGCTGAACGGCGTGACCACATTAACAGGCGGGCCCCGACCGGGCCTTCCGGGAACGGCTCCGCCCGTTCCCGGCGGGTTCACCGGCTGCCGGGCGCCGAACCGATGACCACGGTGCGCGCCCACTCGGGCGGGGTGTCCGGCACGTGGTCGGGATGGTCCTCGCTCCACGACCCCCGTGAGTGCCGCCGCGGGAACAGACCCACCACCGTCCGGCACCCCGGTCGCGCCGAGGGCCAGGGCGTCTGACCGTCCGTGAGGACCACGACGACGTCCGGACGGGGCCGGGCCCGCAGCGCCTTGGTGAAACCCGAGCGCAGATCCGTACCCCCGCCTCCCACCAGGGGGATTCCCTCGGCACGGCACAGCGGGTGCACGACCCCGGCGGCCGCGTCGCACGACAGGACGGTGACCAGGTCACGGCGGCCGCCGACCGCACGGGCGATCGAGGCGACCTCAAGGAGCGCGCTGCCCAGTTCGGCGTCACTGACCGAACCCGAGGTGTCGATGATCACGGAGACCCGGGGCGGCCGGCGGCGGAGGCTCGGCAGAACGGCGCCGGGCACCCCGGCCGAGCGCCGGGACGGGCGGCCGTAGCTGTAGTCCTGGCCGGCACCGGACCCCGAGGCCGCCGAGCGCACGGCCGCCCCCAGCAGGTCCCGCCAGGCCTGCGGCGGGTGGAACGCCTCCTCCGCCCACCGCTGCCAGCCCTTGGGCGCGTCCCCCGGCCGGCCGGTGATCCCCTGGGCCACCCGGAACCGGACCGCGTCCCGTTCCTGCGCGCTGAGTCCGTGCGCGCCGTCCGGCCCCAGGTCCCACTCCCTGTCCAGCCCGTCGGCGCCGCTGCCGCAGTCCAGCCAGGCGAGGCTCTGGGTGTGCGGACCGAGCCGGAACTGCCGCAGGTAGTCCTCCATGAGCTTTCCCTCGGGGAGTCCCAGGGCCTTCGGGTCGACGGCGCCCTCCGGCCGGGCCAGGCCCTCGCCGAACACGTCGTCGTTGATCTCGCAGTCCGCGGCGATGTTCATCCGCAGCCGCTCCCCGGGGCCGGTCAGCCCCTGCTCCCGCGCGACCCGGTCGCCGCGCCCGTGATGGTCGCGCAGCAGATGCGAGATCTCGTGCACCCACACCCCGGCCAGCTCCTCCACCGGGGTCGCCGCCACGAAGGCGGGGGAGACGTAGCACCGCCAGTGCCGGTCCACGGCCATCGTCGGCACCCGCCGCGACTCGACGGTGTGCAGCGCGAACAGCGCCGTCGCCAAGTAGGGGCGCACCCGGGCGGCGTGCAGCCGGGCGGCGAAGAGCTTGTCGAGGTCCAGTGGTCCCGGCGCGGCCGGCGTTCCGGGTGCTCCCGGTGGCCTCGGTGTCATCGGCGGGCCTGCGCGGCGGCCGCGGTCCGGGTCGCCGCCCGGTCCGCCCGCCGGGACAGCGACACGACCCCGGCCAGCTGCTCGATCGACGCGGGAACGTCCCAGTCCTCCTGGCGCAGCGAGGCGAGTGTGGTCGCGGGGACGACCACCAGATCCGGGGCCCCGTCCTCCAGCGCCCGGACCAGGAGCGCCCACGCCGCGTCCCAGCGGGACTTCTCCGGACGGTTGCGGACCGCCGCCACCACACCGTCGAGCACGGCCTGACGCAGATCCCCCCGCTCGGGCAGGACCGCGTGTGCCGGGTCGGCGAGCAGGGTCTCGGGGTCGGGGAGGTCCATCCGGTCCAGACTCGCCAGCAACTCCAGCCCCGGGCCGTCCCCCACCGTCCCTCTGACCAGTTCGGAGAGCACATCGCGGGAGGAACCGGCCGCGGTCGCGAAGGCGATCAGTGACAGCGTCATGTCCCAGCTCCGGGGCGACGGCCAAGGGCCGCCCCGGCGAGCCTCGTTGCTGGGCAGCCGGTGTACGAGCGCGGGGCGGGCGGAGAGCAGCCCGCACACCGCACGGCGGGCGAAGTCCACTGCCTCCGGCAGCCTCTCCTGGGCGAGCCGTGGCAGCGTCACACGGGGCCAGGTCCCAGCGAGGCCGCGTACCACGAC
This sequence comes from Streptomyces sp. NPDC091387, assembly GCF_044756945.1. Lineage (NCBI taxonomy): Bacteria > Bacillati > Actinomycetota > Actinomycetes > Kitasatosporales > Streptomycetaceae > Streptomyces > Streptomyces sp. NPDC091387. The sequence continues at coordinate 141,573 of NZ_JBIVTZ010000006.1, forward strand.
CTCGTGATCGTGCGTCCACTGAAGATGGACGAACCGGTTGGCCAGGGGAGGGCTCAGCTCCCAGCCGTCGGCGGCCGATGACCGCGGATTCGCGGCCGCCACGATCCGTACCTCGGGCGGCAGTTGCAGGGAGCCGATCCGCCGTTCGAGGACGAGACGGAGCAGGGCGGCCTGAACGGCCGGGGGCGCGGTGGACAGCTCGTCCAGGAACAGCAGCCCGCGGCCGGCCCGTACGAGTCGCACGGCCCAGTCCGGCGGGGCCATCGGAACCCCCTGTTCCGCGGGATCGTCCCCGACGATGGGCAGCCCCGAGAAGTCGGACGGCTCGTGCACGCTGGCGATGACGGTGGTCAGCGGCAGGTCCAGGGCCGCGGCGAGCTGGGTCAGGGCAGCGGTCTTCCCGATTCCCGGCTCGCCCCACAGGATCACCGGCAGGTCGGCGGCCACGGCCAGCGTCAAGGCCTCCAGCTGGGTGTCGGGGCGGGGTTCGGTGTTGGTGTCGCGCAGCAGGGCCAGCAGCTCACCGGCGATGTCGAGTTGGGGGGTCGGGGCGTCGGCCGGCTCTGCGGCGGCAGCGGTCGTTGCGAACGGGGCGTATGCGGGCATGTCTGATCACCTATGGGGTTCGTGGTGGGGCGAGCGGGCGCGGAGGGCAGGGCCCTCGGGTCAGCGGAAGGCGGCGAGGCGCGGGCGGGAGACGTGGTCACGGGAGCGGAGACGGTCCGCGGGGACCCCGTCGGGCCCCGGGCGTCCTCCGGTCAGGCCCGCCCTGAACAGTCCGTAGGTGACCCGCCGCAGCGCGGCCGCCTCCAGTTCGTCCCGCAGGGCGCCGTTGCGCAGCACCGCGTCGGGGCCGAGCAGGCCCTCGACGACGGACAGTGCCCCGGCGATGTCGCCATGGACCAGCCGTTCCCGGACACCGGCGAGACAGTGCGGACGACGGTGCGCCTCGTCGATGGCGCGCAGACAGGGGAGCGGAGTGCCGGTCAGGGCGACCAGCAGCTCCTCGCGGCGGATCTCGGCCGGGTCGTGGTCGAGTGGCACCAGCACCCCGTTGACCAGCCCGATCCGGTGCCGGGCTCCCCGGCACTCCACGAGGCGCGGTCGTCCCGTCGGGTCCGGTTCCCGGCCGGGACCGGGTGGCGAGTGGTCCGGTGCCAGGGCCGAGGCGACCAGCGGGTGCAGCCGGCCCGCCTCGATCGCACCGGCGCGGAGCAGCTCCAGGTCGGGCGGCACCCAGGTCGCCGCGTCGGGCAGGACCGGCAGCGCGGCGGCGACCCCGTCCATGGGCGCCGCCGAGATCCGCAGGGCGGGCGGTCCGTGGCCGTCCCCGTCCGGTTCCAGGAGCAGCCGGTGGCGGGCCCCGCACCGCACGGTGACGGGACCGGTGGGCAGCCCCTCGGCCCGGAGCAGTATCCCGGCCTCCTCCGCCCACCGGTCGACGGCGGCACGGTGCAGTCGCTGCACGGGCGCCGTCAGCCACGGGTTCGGTGCGGGACGGCCGTCGGCGGGCGGCCGGTCGGCGCCGGAGCGGCTCCGCAGCTCGTCGGCCCGGCGCGCGTCCCACAGGTGGCGGTGCAGGTCGAGGCGGAACCGCCGGTGAGGATGGGGGTGCGGGTGCCGGCGGGTACCGGCATCGGAGAGGGATCCGTTCCACAGGGCAAGGCTGATCCGCTGACCGCCGTCCGCCCAGGCCGGTGGGGTCCGGACCACGAGTCGCACCGGGCGCGGACTGTCACGGCCCCCGGCGTCGTACCGGGCCAGGGCGATGGTCAGCCCGGGGCGCAGCAGCCCGTCAGGAGCGATTCTCGGCAGGTGCCAGCGCAACAGGTCCGGCGCAAGATGTCGGAGATCGGCCCGGACCCGGGCCGCGAGTTCACGGCCGTGAGCGCGTGCCACGGAACGCAGGTTCAGATCGGTGTCGATGCCCGCGGCGGCACATGCCCCTGCCCAGTCCCCGGTGGAACGGCGGGCGGTCGCGGTCTCGATCATGGAGGGCGGCACGGCGAACTCACGCACACGCAGCCAGTAGGAAAAGCGGGAATCCCGGTTCGCGGTCTCAGTGAGCATCAGCACTCACCTTGCGCGGACGGGTCCCCCAATCTGTGAACAGAGTGAGTCATCATCGCGGTGACCATATCGCTCCCGGCAGCGGACTTCCAGAGTTCTGGTCGAACTGCCGCGCGCCGGGGGTCAGTCGGGGAGCGAGAGCCCCATGGTCACGCGCAACGCCGCCGACAGCAGCCCGGCACGGACCCGGGAGGTCCGGTACATCCGGTCCGACCGGAAGGAAATGCCGAGCGAGCCGATCCGGTCACCGCTGTAGACGGGCACGGCGACACATGTCGTACCGCGGGCGTACTCCTCCCGGTCCATGACGACCGGTGCTGCCGGTGCGGAGTCGAGCTGCCGCAGCAATTCCTCATGGCGCGTGATGGTGCGGGGCGTGAGATCGGTCAGTGAGTGCCGGGAGAAGTACTCGGCGCGCGCCTTCCCGTCCAGTTCACGCAGCACGCTCTTCCCGAGAGCCGTGGCGTGTCCGGCGTCCTGGAATCCGGCCCAGAGGTCCACGCGCGGCGCCCGAGCGCTGTCGACGATCTCCATGACACGGATCTCGCCCTCCTCGTACAGCGTCAGGTAGACCGCAGCAGCGAGGTCGTTCCGCAAGGACGTCAGGACGGGCCGGACACGGTTCAGGGGCCCCTGCCCGTCCTGTCCGGCGCCCAGGGAGGAGTGCGCGGGGGAGAGGGCGAACGCCCCGCCGTCCAGCTCGGTGAGGTAACCGTCCCGCACGAGCGTCTTCAGCAGCCGCTGGACGGTGGCCGGGGGCAGCCCGGTCTCCTTGACCAATTGGTGCACGGAGGCTGCCGCCCCGTGCGCCCCTGCCGCCTCCATCACTCGGAGAGCACGCTCGACGTACGCGGCGAGCTCGGGGTCGGCCTCGTCACCCATGCCCATAAGCATGGACCCGGTGCCGGAAGGCGGCAATATGTCCTGTGCACGGCCCTGACCTGGGGCGAGCACAGCGGCGAAGAGTTCTCGCACGGTCCCGGGCGGCCGACCTGACCGATCAGGAATGGAGAAGCGCGGTCACCGAGCCGCAGCTAGCGTGATGGCCGGGCACCGAGCATCCAGGCACCGAGCGTCCGGACGACGAGTCCCCGACAGACACCGGGGCCCGGCCGCCGACCGCGACCGCCGACTCCACGCCTGGCCGTGGGCTCGGCGCCACCGTCCGCACCGGGCCGATATGACCCACGAACGACAGGAGCGATCATGACCAGCTCGACCACCCAGGGAATCAAGACCGTGCTGCACCCCGTGTCCGACCTGGCGGCGGCCAAGGCGGTGTACACGGCGCTGCTCGGTGTACAGCCGCAGGCCGACGAGTCCTACTACGTGGGCTTCGAGGCCGGGGGCCAGCACATCGGGCTGGTGCCGGCCGGGGCACAGCAGGGCATGACCTCACCCGTGGCGTACTGGCACGTGCCGGACATCGAGGCGAAGCTGGCCGAGGTCACCGCCGCGGGCGCCACTGTGAAGGACCCCGCGCACGATGTCGGCGGCGGACGCCTGGTGGCCACCGTCACCGACCCCGACGGCAACGTCCTCGGACTGCTGCAGGACAGCTGAGACCCGAACCGTCGGACGGTTGTCCACGGGGTGTCCATCACCGCGGGCGGACGCGCGACGGCCGCCGGGCGGTCCGGCGGCCGTCGCGCCGCTCCCGCACCCGACGACCGGGCCACGACACGACCGGGCGGGCAGCGGACCGTTGCCACAGGCCGCACCGACGAAGTAGAACGTGCGTACCGCCCTCAGCTACTCGCATCGAGCCGGACGACGCCGACGGGGACCAGGATCACGGCCCCGACCGACAGACAGATGGAGAACGATAAGCATGGCCACCAGGACGGACGCGCAGTCGCCCGCGCCGCACCCAGCCGACATCCACGATGTGATCCGCGTGCACGGCGCGCGCGTGAACAACCTCAAGGACGTCAGCATCGAGATCCCGAAGCGGCGGCTCACGGTCTTCACCGGCGTCTCCGGCTCGGGCAAGACCTCGCTGGTGTTCAACACGATCGCCGCGGAGTCGCAGCGGCTGATCAACGAGACCTACAGCGCCTTCGTGCAGGGCTTCATGCCGACGCTCGCACGGCCCGAGGTCGACGTCCTGGACGGGCTGACCACCGCGATCATCGTCGACCAGCAGAAGCTGGGCGCCGATCCGCGCTCCACGGTCGGCACGGTGACCGACGCCAACGCGATGCTGCGGATCCTCTTCAGCCGGCTCGGGAAGCCGCACATCGGCCCGCCCGGCGCCTACGCCTTCAACGTCCCCTCGGTCCGGGCCAGCGGTGCCATCACCGTCGAGCGCGGTGCCAAGAAGGCGGTGAAGGCCACCTTCAACCGCACGGGCGGCATGTGCACGCGTTGCGAGGGCCGGGGCAACGTCTCCGACATCGACCTCACCCAGCTCTACGACGACTCCAAGTCGCTCGCCGAGGGCGCCTTCACCATCCCCGGCTGGAAGTCCGACAGCTTCTGGACCGTCCGGGTCTACACGGAATCGGGCTTCCTCGACCCGGACAAGCCGATCCGCAAGTACACCAAGAAGGAGATGCAGGACTTCCTCTACCGGGAGCCGACCAAGGTCAAGGTCGAAGGCGTCAGCCTCACCTACGAGGGTCTCGTCCCCCGGATCCAGAAGTCGTTCCTGTCCAAGGACAAGGAAGCGCTGCAACCGCACATCCGGGCGTTCGTGGAGCGGGCCGTCACCTTCACCACCTGCCCCGAGTGCGAGGGCACCCGGCTCAGCGAGGGAGCCAGGTCGTCGAAGATCAACCGGATCAGTATCGCCGACGCCTGCGCGATGCAGACCAGCGACCTGGCCGCCTGGATCCGCGACCTCGACGAACCCTCGGTGGCACCCCTGCTCACCGCGCTGGGGCAGACCCTCGACTCGTTCGTGGAGATCGGACTCGGCTACCTCGCGCTCGACCGGCCGACGGGCACGCTGTCGGGGGGCGAGGCACAGCGCGTCAAGATGATCCGCCATCTCGGATCCTCGCTCACCGACACCACCTACGTCTTCGACGAGCCCACCGCGGGCCTGCACCCCCACGACATCCAGCGGATGAACAACCTGCTGCTGCGCCTGCGGGACAAGGGCAACACGGTGCTCGTCGTGGAGCACAAGCCGGAGACGATCGCTATCGCCGACCACGTCGTCGACCTCGGCCCCGGCGCCGGAACAGCGGGCGGAACCGTCTGCTTCGAGGGCAGCGTCGAGGGACTGAGGGCCGGGGACACCGTCACGGGCCGCCATTTCGACGACCGGGCGACCCTCAAGGACACCCTGCGCAAGCCCACCGGCTCGCTGGAGATCCGCGGCGCGCAGACGAACAACCTGCGCGACGTCGACGTCGACATCCCGCTCGGGGTCCTCGCCGTCGTCACCGGCGTCGCCGGTTCCGGCAAGAGCTCCCTGATCCACGGTTCGGTCTCGGGCCTGGACGGGGTGGTGGCGATCGACCAGGGTGCGATCCGCGGCTCGCGACGGAGCAACCCCGCGACGTACACCGGACTGCTCGATCCGATCCGCAAGGCGTTCGCCAAGGCCAACGACGTGAAACCGGGCCTGTTCAGCGCCAACTCCGAAGGTGCCTGCCCCGGTTGCAACGGTGCCGGCGTCATCTACAGCGACCTTGCGATGATGGCGGGTGTCTCCACCGTCTGCGAGGAGTGCGAGGGCAAGCGGTTCCAGGCCTCGGTGCTCGAATACCACCTCGGCGGCCGCGACATCAGCGAGGTGCTCGCCATGTCGGTGACCGAGGCCGAGGAGTTCTTCGGCGACGGCGAGGCGCGCACACCGGCCGCGCACCGCGTCCTGGGCAGGCTCGCCGACGTCGGGCTCGGCTACCTCAGCCTCGGCCAGCCGCTCACCACGCTGTCCGGCGGTGAGCGGCAACGGCTCAAGCTGGCCACGCACATGGGCGAGAAGGGCGGCATCCTCGTCCTCGACGAACCGACCACCGGCCTCCACCTCGCCGACGTCGAGCAACTGCTCGGCCTGCTCGACGGGCTCGTGGACTCCGGCAAGTCGGTCATCGTGATCGAGCACCACCAGGCGGTCATGGCGCACGCCGACTGGATCGTCGACCTCGGCCCCGGCGCCGGCCACGACGGCGGCAGGCTCGTCTTCGAGGGCACCCCCGCCGACCTCGTCGCCGACCGCTCCACCCTCACCGGCCGGCACCTCGCGGCCTACGTCGGCGCCTGAGGGAGCCGTTGGACAAGAGGTTGACCTGAATGTCGCGTTGAACGAGAGGTGCACCGGGGCCTTCACCGGCTCCGGTGCGCCCAACTACGCGGGCCGGAGGCCGTCGTCCCGCTCCTGCGCGTCGGGGAAGGCGGGGTGGTCGCGCAGGCGGCCCACGTACTCCCGGAGCCGAGGACGGTCGCCGAGTGCGGCCGGGCCGAGACGGACGAGCGCGACCCACAGGTCCACATCCGCCGCCGTCAGTTCCCCGCCCAGTACGTAGGGCCGCAGGTCGAGGCGGTGATCCAGCAGGTCCAGCGTCGCCGATCGCTCCGCGGGCCCGGCGTCCGGGGTGACGTCGCAGTCCAGCAGGTCACGGAGGGCGTCGATGTCCGCGATGAGTCCCGGCGGGCGCAGAGCGGAGGGGCAGGCCTCGTCATGGCCGGACAGCAGGCCCGCGAGGTCGCGCAGGATGTCGGGGGTGTGGTTGCTGACGATCCGTCCGCTCCACCGGTCGCACAGCGCGGGCGCCGTCAGCGGTCCGTCGTAGTGGTGCATCGTCGCCTCGTACGCGCTGCGCAGCGAGGCGAACGCGCCGGGTGTCTCGGTGGGGTGTCCCAGGATCGTGGTGGCGACCGAGTCCTTGAGGCCGAGCAGGCCGAGAGTGATCGAGATGCGGAGCGAGCGCGGACAACTCGCCGACAGGAAGAGCTCGTAGCGGTGCGGCGCCGGGTAGAAGCCGCCGGCCAGACCGACACCGATACGGCTGTGGATGCGGGAGGGCTGCACGGCAGCCGCGGGACGAGGCTGCGTGGCGCACGGACTCGGACCCGGGGAAACCGGGCCGCATGCCATCGAGTTGCCTGTGCCGGAACTGCGCGAACCGGGACCGCGTGAACTGGAACTGCGCGAAACTGTCTCGGGCATGACTCTCCTATGGGAATCCCGGTGGGAATCCCTGCGGGAACGAGGAAGCCACCGCCGCCTTGTGGGCACCAGCGGCCGGATGTGGAATGGCTGCGCTCTCGTACCGGTCCGGACGGACCGAGCGGTCCGGTACGCGTCCGGATCTGTCCGGGCTAGTAAGCGCTGGAGACACGCAGCAGATCGATGTGCAGGCGCCTCGTCAAGCCGTTCCTGGACAATTCCCACCGGTCCCGACTTCGGGGCTCGCGAGACGCGAGACCACGCTTGCCCCGCCGCACCGGCGGGACCCGGTCGTCACCCGGGGCACCCCGTCGCGGTGGAAGGGTTGCCTGCCAGCGGGCCGGGGCCGATAACCGCCTGAGCAGGAGAATCCCGCACAGGAGGCGCTGACAATCGTGACCGTCCATGTCAGTTTCGGTGCGTCACGTGACGCAGTCAAGAAGGCCGCACGGGCCGTCTCGCCTGGTGGTCACCGGCGTTGACATTCGTTTCCGGCCGTGCCTAACTTGCGGCGCAGAACGGTCATGAGCGTCAGCGGAAATCCCTGGTGCGCCGGCCGGCAACCCTCGTACGCGGTGGGGTGCCCAGGTTCGGTCCGGACCGGATGACGTTCGGCGGGAGTGTAGGCCCCACGGGGCGGAATGGTGACGGTGAGAGCGATGCACGCAGCTGAGGGGATGGCTGCCTGGCGGTCCCGCGGCCGCGCCCTGCTGCTCTGCGCGGACCGCTCCGTCGACCTGCAGCGCGTCAACAGCGCACTGTGTAGCGCCGTTTCACGCGTGCTCTGTCAAGCCTGACGGCATTCCCGGCCCAGCCCTTCCCGGCCTCTGCCTTCCGGGCCTCTGCTCTCCGCGTTCTTGACGTCCACCGCTGTCGCGGTGCGCCCTCTCCCTGCCCGGCCCCCGTCCCGTGCCGTGTGCCGCGTCCCGCCGATTCGTCCCCGATCGGTGCGGCGTCGCCGCCGTCCGCGGTCCGGACTGTCCGAATCCGCTGGAGCCCTCCGTGAGTGAATCCCCTGGCATCGCTGTGTCCTCCGGATCAGCGCCGCCCGCCGAGGCGGCCCCCCGCCTCCACCCGCCCGCCGCGCCGAAGCCCCTGGCGGCGCAGCGGGTCCTTCCCCTGCTGCGCCCCGGCCGCTGGATCATCACAGCCGTCGTGCTCGTGCTGGTCGCCCAGATCGTCCACGGCCTGGTGACCAATCCCTTCTACCAGTGGGACCGGTTCTCGTACTGGTTCCTGCGGCCCACGATCCTCGACGGCCTGCTCATCACCCTCGAAGTCACCGTGTACAGCGCCGCTTTGGGACTGCTCGGCGGCGTACTGCTGGCACTGGCCAGGCTCTCCCCGAGCCCGGTGCTGCGTGGGGTCAGCTGGGGCTACACCTGGCTCTTCCGATCGGTGCCGCTGATCGTGGTCCTGCTGTTCCTCTACAACTTCAGCGCGCTCTACCGGACGCTGAGCATCGGAGTGCCGTTCGGCCCGGCGTTCTTCACGTTCGACGAGTCCCGCCTCGCCACCGACATGGCCGTCGCCGTCATCGGCCTGAGCCTCAACGAGGCGGCGTACGCCTCCGAAGTGGTCCGCGGCGGCATCCTCTCCGTCGACCAGGGCCAGCACGAGGCGGCCTCGGCCCTCGGCCTCCCGAGGCGCTACCAGTTCGCGAAGATCGTGTTTCCGCAGGCCCTGCGCTCCATCACCCCGAACTACGTCAACCAGCTGATCGGCCTGATCAAGGGCACCTCGCTGGTCTTCTACGTCTCTCTGCTCGACCTGTTCGGCTCCGTGCAGAGCATGGGCAGCAGCTACCCCGGCGACATCGTGCCGCTGCTGCTGGTGGCCACCGTCTGGTACCTGATTCTCACCAGCGTCGTGTCCGTCATCCAGTTCTACGTCGAGCGGCACTACTCGCGGGGCGCGCTGCGCACCCTGCCGCTGACCCCGTTGCAGAAGCTGCGGACCGGCCTCGGCGATCTGCGGGCCCGGGTCCGGAAGGAGACGGCGATATGAGCGCCGAGACGACCGAGAAGACCGGGACGGCCGAGAAGGCGGAGGCGGCCGGTACGGCTGGGGCGCAGGAGACCGGCCGAGTGCTCGCGGTACGCCCCGCCGCGGTCGAGGTGCACGATGTGCACAAGTGGTACGGATCCCAACGCGTTCTGGAAGGCGTGGCGTTGACCGTAAGGCCCGGCGAGGTCACGGTCGTCCTCGGGCCGTCCGGCTCCGGCAAGTCCACGCTCCTACGGGTGATCAACCACCTGGAGAAGCCCGAGATCGGCCATGTCAGCCTCAACGGCGAGCTGATCGGCGTACGCAGGCACCGCGGTCGCCTCAAGGAGCTGAGCGAGCGGGCCATCCTGGCGCAGCGCAGCCGGATCGGCTTCGTCTTCCAGAACTTCAATCTCTTCCCGCACCTGACCGTGCTGGACAACGTGGCCGCGGCTCCGGTGGCGACCGGAAAGCTGACCAGGCCCCAGGCGAGGGAACTGGCCCGCGGCCTCCTCGCCCGCGTGGGGCTCGCGGACCGGACCGCCGCCTACCCGCGGCAGTTGTCCGGCGGGCAGCAGCAGCGCGTGGCCATCGCCCGCGCCCTCGCCCTGCGGCCCGGCGTCATCCTCTTCGACGAGCCGACCTCCGCGCTCGACCCCGAGCTGGTCGGCGAGGTGCTGGCCGTGATCAAGGACCTGGCCGGCAGCGGAACCACCCTCCTGGTCGTCACGCACGAGATCGGGTTCGCCCGTGAGGTCGCCGACCGGGTCGTCTTCATGGACGAAGGCCGAATCGTCGAACAGGGCCCGCCCGAGCAGGTGCTGGACCACCCGCAGCACGAGCGGACCAGGGACTTCCTGAGCAAAGTGCTCTGATCCCGAAACCTCCAACCCAACACCCCTGATCCCGTACCCACTTCACGGCGCGACCTCACCCGTACGCCCTCACCGCACCCGACAAGGACAGCCATCATGCGCACCCTCGCCCTCACGCCCTCCCCCAGTCGCCGCAGCAGATTCCTCCGCGGCGTCACCGCCGCCGCGGCCGTCGCCTCTCTCGCCGCCGGGCTCGCCGCGTGCGGCGGTGCGGGTGACGCCGCGACCAGGACCGACAGCGCGCCGGCCGGATCGGTCACCATCGGCGCACTCTCCAACGGCGCCGCCAAGCAGACCGAGCTCAAGGTGTCCGAGGTGACGTCGATCAGCGCAGGGCTCCCCAAGTCGGTGGCCGAGAAGGGCACGTTGGTGATCGGCTTGGGCGCGCTGCCTGCCGGGTACCCTCCGCTGGTATACGTGGGCGAGGACCAGAAGACCTTCACCGGCGCCGAACCCGACCTCGGCCGGCTGATCGCCGCGGTCCTCGGGCTCAGGCCGGAGATGAAGAACTCGACCTGGGAGAACATGTTCGTCGGCATCGACAGCGGCAAGTTCGACGTGGCGCTGTCGAATGTCACCGACACCGAGGAGCGCAAGAAGAAGTACGAGTTCGCCTCCTACCGGGCGGACAACCTCGCCTTCGAGGCGCTGAAGAAGAGCACCTGGAACTTCGACGGCGACTACCGCAACCTGGCGGGCAAGACCGTCTCCGTCAGCGCCGGCACCAACCAGGAGCGGATCCTGCTGGAGTGGAAGGCGAAGCTGGCGAAGGAGGGCAAGAAGCTCACCGTCAAGTACTACCAGGACGGCAACGCCACGGCCCTGGCGCTGTCCAGCGGGAAGATCGACTCCTCCTTCGGCCCTAATCCCGGCATCGCCTACCACATCACCCAGACCGCGAAGACCCCCACGCCGACGCGTAGCGCGGGCCAGTTCTCCGGCGCCGGCGCGACGCTCCAGGGGCTCATCGCCGCCACGTCGAAGAAGGGCAGCGGACTGGCGAAGCCCATCGCCGCCGCGATCAACCACCTGATCAAGAACGGCCAGTACGCCAAGTGGCTCGCCGCCTGGAACCTCTCCGACGAGGCCGTCCCCACCTCCCTGGTCGACCCGCCCGGACTGCCGCTCGACAACTCCTGACCCGCGTCCGCGTTCAGATCCGCATTCACGTCCACGCCCGCGCATCTGCCGCCGGCCCGCGCTGCCATGAGCCGGCGCCGGCCCGGCCGCCTTCCGGATACGGAGACTCCGCACCGCCATGTCGACCACCGTCCATCACGCCCCGCCCCCGGTCCCGACGGAACCGCACATCCTGGACAACGCCGCCTGGGCCGCGCTGAGCGGTCCCCACGCCGGCCTCGCCGAGCGCGTGGGCCGGGCCGCCCGCTACCCCACGGACATCTCCCCGTTCAGCGCCCTCGACGACCCCGCCGACCCCCGGGCCTGGGCCGATCTGGCCGCACTGGTCGGACCCGGCACCGCCACCCCGGTCTCCGGAGCCCTGGAGGTGCCCGACGGCTGGACGATCGAGCGCGGCGGCGACGGCGTTCAGCTCATCGCCACCACGCTGTACGCCGAACCCGCCCCAGAGGCGGAACGGCTCGGACCCGCCGACGTACCCGAGATCCTCGACCTGGTCGCCCTCACAGAGCCGGGCCCCTTCCTGCCCCGCACCATCGAACTGGGCAGCTACCTGGGCATCCGGGACCGCGGACGGCTGATCGCCCTGGCCGGTGAACGCCTGCGCCCGCCGGGCTGGACGGAGATCAGCGCCGTCTGCACCCACCCGGACCACCGCGGCCGCGGCCTGGCCACCCGGCTGGTCCGCGCGGTCGCGGCGGGCATCAGGGAACGCGGGGACACCCCCTTCCTCCACGCGGCCGCGAGCAACACCCACGCCATCCGGCTCTACGAGTCGATCGGCTTCACCCTGCGCCGCCGCACACGGTTCCTGCTCGTGCGCACACCGGACGGGCAGCCGGAAGCGCCGCAGGAAGAAGAAGCCGGGCAGCCGGAAGAAACGGCGTAGCCGTGCGGTTGTGCCTGAGAACGACCGAGCGGCGCCCCGAAGGGCACCGCGAGCGCGAGAGCGGCGCGGACCCCGGGGTCCGCCGCGCCGGATGGGTGGAGGTGGAGCACGTGCGTATGCCTGCCGTGACCCGCCGCCGCGCCGCGAACACCGCCATGCCCAGCCGCCCGCGGCTGTACTCCCGGCAGCACATCGATCTGTTGCGCGTCGCCGGCGCGCTCTGTTGCTCCTGACCTGTTGCCCTCGCAGCCGCTCCCCGCGTCCGGGGGCCGGCTTCTTCGTACGGTCGATCAGGAAGGCACCTCTCTCGTGTCGTCGTCACCCTTCCCCCTGCATCTCGCCGTGTCCCTGGACGGAGCGGGCTGGCACCCGGCCGCCTGGCGCGAGCCCGTCGCCCGCCCCCGTGAACTGCTCACCGCCGCCTACTGGACCGACCTCGTCACGGAGGCCGAACGCGGACTGCTCGACTTCGTGACCATCGAGGACGGGCTCGGCCTCCAGTCCTCGTCCCACGCGGAGCCGGACGGGCGCACCGACCAGGTCCGCGGCCGGCTCGACGCCGTCCTCATCGCCGCTCGGGTTGCGCCGCTGACCCGGCACATCGGTGTGGTGCCGACCGTGGTGGTCACCCACACGGAGCCGTTCCACATCTCCAAGGCCATCGCCACCCTCGACTACGTGAGCACCGGCCGCGCGGGCCTGCGCCTTCAGGTCACGGCCCGACAGCACGAGGCCGCGCACTTCGGCCGCCGCCGGTTCCCCGCGTTCGGCATCGAGTACTACCGGACCCCCGCCGGACAGGAGCTGGCGGCCGGCCTGTTCGACGAGGCCGCCGACTACGCCGAGGTCGTGCGGCGACTCTGGGACAGCTGGGAGGACGACGCGGAGATCCGGGACGTCGCCACCGGACGCTTCATCGACCGGGCGAAACTGCACTACATCGACTTCGAGGGCACGCACTTCCGCGTGAAGGGCCCCTCGATCACCCCCCGGCCGCCCCAGGGCCAGCCGATCGTCAGCGCGCTGGCCCACGCGACCGCCTCGTACCGGCTGGTGGCCCGCTCCGCCGACATCGGCTACGTCACCCCGCACGACGCCCAGGAGGCCCGCGCCGTCGTCGAGGAGATCCGCGCCGAACAGGCGGCGGCCGGCCGCGCCGACGAGACCCTGCACGTCTTCGGCGACCTGGTGGTCTTCCTGGACGACGACCACGCCGCGGCCCAGGCCCGCCGGGAGCGCCTGGACGACCTCGCCGGCCGGCCGTACACCAGCGACGCCCGGATCTTCACCGGAACACCCAGCGGGCTCGCCGATCTGCTCCAGGAGCTGGCGGCGGCCGGACTGACCGGCTTCCGGCTCCGTCCCGCCGTGGCCGGCCACGACCTCCCGGCGATCACCCGGCACCTGGTCCCCGAACTCCAGCGCCGCAACGCCTTCCGCCGGGCGTACGAGGCCGACACCCTGCGCGGGCTGCTCGGTCTCGCCCGTCCCGCCAACCGCTACGCCGCCGCCACGACCGCCTGAGCCGGAAGGACCCCCGATCATGAGCAAGCCGCTCAAGCAGATCCATCTCGCGGCCCACTTCCCCGGAGTCAACAACACCACCGTGTGGAGCGACCCCGAGGCCGGCAGCCACATCGAGTTCAGCTCCTTCGCCCACTTCGCCCGGACCTCCGAGCGCGCGAGGTTCGACTTCCTGTTCCTTGCCGAAGGACTGCGACTTCGCGAACAGGGCGGACAGATATACGACTTGGACGTCGTGGGCCGCCCGGACACCTTCACCGTCCTCACCGCGCTCGCCGCCGTCACCGAGCACCTGGGCCTGACCGGCACCATCAACTCGACCTTCAACGAGCCCTACGAGGTGGCCCGCCAGTTCGCCAGCCTCGACCACCTCTCGGGCGGACGCGCCGCCTGGAACGTGGTCACCTCCTGGGACGCCTTCACCGGCGAGAACTTCCGCCGCGGCGGCTTCCTCCCGCAGGACGAGCGCTACTCCAGGGCCAAGGAGTTCCTGTCCACCACGAACGAACTCTTCGACTCCTGGCACGGGGACGAGATCGTCGCCGACCGGCAGACGGGCACCTTCCTCAGTGACGCGAAGGCCGGAGCCTTCGTGCACACGGGACAGCACTTCGACATCGAGGGCCAGTTCAACGTCCCGCGCTCCCCGCAGGGAAGGCCGGTGATCTTCCAGGCGGGCGACTCGGAAGAGGGCCGCGAATTCGCCGCGTCGAGCGCGGACGCGATCTTCAGCCGGTACTCCACCCTCAAGGAGGGGCGAGCGTTCTACACGGACGTCAAGGGCCGCCTCGGCCGCTACGGCCGGCGCCCCGAGCAGCTGCTGATCCTGCCGGCGGCCACCTTCGCCCTCGGCGACACCGACGCCGAAGCGGAGGAACGCGCCCGCGAGGTGCGCCGCCGCCAGGTCAGCGGCGCCACCGCGATCAAGCACCTCGAGTTCGTCTGGAACAGGGACCTGTCCGCGTACGACCCGGACGGCCCCCTCCCCGACATCGACCCCGACCCCGGCGAGCACACGATCGCCCGCGGCCGCGCCCAGGTGCGGATGTACCGTGACCCGCTGGCCACCGCCCGCGAGTGGCGGGAGCGGGCCGCCGCCAACAAGTGGTCCATCCGCGACCTGGTCATCGAGACCGGAAACCGCCAGTCATTCGTCGGCTCCCCGGCCACCGTCGCCGCCACGATCAACGAATTCGTCCAGGCCGACGCCAGTGACGGCTTCATCCTCGCCCCGCACATCACGCCGGGCGGCCTCGACGAATTCGCCGACAAGGTCGTCCCGCTGCTCCAGGAACGAGGCGTGTACCGCACGGAGTACGAGGGCACCACCCTGCGCGACCACCTCGGCCTGGCCCACCCCGACGAGGTGCGCGAAGAGCGTGAGGCCTCATGAAGTTCCTCGCCATCACCCTGATCGTGCACAGCCCGGACCCCGTGACGGGTGTGCGGAAACCGACCAGCGACCGCTTCCGCGAAGTGGTCGACAACGCGGTCCTCGCCGAGGAACTGGGCTTCGACGGCTTCGGTGTGGGGGAGCGGCACGAGCGGCCCTTCATCTCCTCCTCACCACCGGTCGTACTCAGCCACATCGCCGCCCTCACCTCCCGGATCCGGCTGTTCACCGCCGTCACCACGCTCAGCCTCCTCGACCCGGTGCGCGCGTACGAGGACTACGCGACCCTGGACCACCTCTCCGGCGGACGCCTCGAACTCATCATCGGCAAGGGGAACGGGGCCGCCCAGCGGGACCTGTTCCAGGTGACACCCGACGACCAGTGGGACCGCAACGCCGAGAGCTACGAGGTGTTCCGGCAGATCTGGCGCCAGGACAAGGTCACCGCCGCGACCCGCTTCCGTCCGGAACTCAAGGACGCGGAGGTGTGGCCCCGCCCCCTCCAGCAGCCGATCCGGGTCTGGCACGGCAGCGCGACCAGCAGGGAGTCCGTCGACCTGGCCGCCCGCTACGGCGACCCGCTCTTCTCAGCCAACGTCACCAACCCCATAGAGCCCTACGCCGAGTTGATCCGGTACTACCGTGAGCGCTGGGTACACCACGGCCACGATCCGGCCGGTATCGCGGTGGGCGCGGGAACCGCGGGCCTCTACGCCGCCCGGACCTCCCAAGAGGCGCTCGCCGCCTACCGGCCCGTGTTCGAGGGCAACCTGGCGTTCCAGAGGCGGCTGGGCCTGGACCCGGTGTTCACGACCCTGGAGGACTTCGTCGAGCGCAGCTCGGCACTCGTCGGCAGCCCCCAGCAGATCATCGAGAAGGTTCACCGCTACCACGAGCAGTTCGGGCACACCGTGCTGCATCTGCACGCGGACGCCGGGGGACTGTCGGACCGCCGGCACCGGGACTCGCTCGCACTCTTCCAGTCCGACGTGGCACCCCTGCTGCGCCGGGAGATCCCCGACCCCCCGTTCGCCTGGGGCCCGGTCTCCGCGGCGCCCGCGTCCGCCCCCGTACCCGCATCCGTGCCGGCCGGCCGCTAGAGGAGACCTCCGCCATGTCCGACATTCCTCTCGGGGTCCTCGACCTGGTCCCGGTCCCGTCCGGCTCCACCGCCACCGACGCCCTGCGCAACTCCATCGACCTGGCCCGCCGCGCCGAGAGCTTCGGCTACGCCCGCTACTGGTTCGCCGAACACCACCTCAACCCGGGCGTGGCCGGGACCTCGCCCGCGGTCGTCCTCGCCCTGACCGCCTCCGCGACCTCGGCCATCCGGCTCGGCGCCGGTGCCGTGCAACTCGGCCACCGCACGGCCCTGTCCACGGTCGAGGAGTTCGGCCTGATCGACGCGTTGCACCCAGGGCGCCTGGACCTGGGCCTCGGCCGCTCCGGCGGCCGCCCGCCCGCCGGAGCGGCCGCCCCGCCGCCGTCCGCGACCCCGGTGGTCGACGGACGCACCCCCAACGGCCTCCGCATCCCGGCCCGCTTCTCCTTCGAGCACCTGCTCGGCTCCCCGCGCATCGCGCTCCAGCGCAGACTGCTCCAGCAGCCGCATGCCGAATCGCAGGACTACGGTGAGCAGATCGACGACATCCTGGCCCTGCTGGCGGGCACGTACCGTTCGGCGGACGGCGTCGAGGCCCATGCCGTCCCGGGCGAGGGCGCCGATCTCGAGCTCTGGATCCTGGGCAGCAGCGGCGGCCAGAGCGCCCGGGTCGCGGGCCGGGGCGGTCTCAGGTTCGCGGCGAACTACCACGTCAGTCCGGCCACCGTGCTGGAGGCGGTGGAGGGGTACCGCGCCGCGTTCCTGCCCTCGGACGTACTCGACAAGCCGTACGTCAGCGTGTCCGCGGACGTCGTGGTCGCCGAGGACGACGAGACCGCCCGCGAACTCGCCACCGGCTACGCCCCGTGGGTCCGCAGCATCCGTTCGGCCGAGGGCGCGATCGAGTTCCCCACGCCGGACGAGGCCCGCGCCCACGTCTGGTCGGATGCGGACCGGACCTTGGTCCAGGACCGCCTCGAAACCCAGTTCGTCGGCTCCCCGGGCCGGGTCGCCGACGAACTGACCCGGCTCCAGGAGGCGACCGGTGCGGACGAGTTGCTGATCACCACGATCACCCACGGGCACGCGGACCGGGTGCGGTCCTACGAGCTGCTGGCCGAGGAGTGGCGCAAGAGGTGACCGGCCCGCCGGCGAGGGGGTGGTACGTCTCGGGACCGTGCGGGTACCGGGACGCACCGCCCCCCTGGGCGGATGCCGCCGTGCGGTGGCGGCCGCGTCGTCACCTCATGTGGAGGTCACGCCAGGCGGCTGCCCGCACGGCAGGGGGAGCCCGGTCGGTCAGGTGGCCTGGTTCCCTCGCAGCTCCTCGACGGCGACCCGGGCAGCGGCCCCGATCACGGCGTCGGCGCGCGGCAGTCTGCTGTCGGCACGGGCGGCCTGGGTGAAGACCACCGCGGTGTAGGTGCTGCCGTCCGCGAGTTCGACGACGCCGGCCTCGTGGCGCAGTGAACCGAAGGTGCCGGTCTTGCCGTAGACGGTGACGTCGTCGTAGGGAAATCCGGAGGCGAGCCGGTGCGTCCACGGCTGCCGGCGCATGACGTCGCGCATGAAGGCGCAGCGGTCCTCGGACGCGGCCTCGCCGGTCCAGACGGCCCGCAGGAGCCGTGCCATGTCCGCCGGTGTGCCGGACGCCTTGAAGGCCGGGTCGTACACCCCGGCCGGCACGACGGTGTCGTTGTCCGCCACGCGAGCCAGGGCGGCGTCCAGCGACGGCGCACCCGTCTCGGCGACCAGCCGGCTGAACGTGCTGACGACGCCACCGTGGATACGGGTGTCCGGCAGGCCCAGGTCACGGCAGACGGCGTCGACCACGTCGGGGCCGACCGCTCGGAGGACGGCGGCGGCGGCCGTGTTGTCGGAGACGGTCATCATCAGCGTCACCAGGTCGCGCAGTGACATGGTGACGGGGTCGTGGAGGACGGAGATGCCGGTCGGACCGGGAACCCGGTCGGCGGCCTCCAGGGTCAGCCTGTCGGACGGGTCGACCAGCCCCGCATCCGCGAGCCGGCAGAACGCGACCATGAGCGGCACCTTGTAGACCGAACCCAGGGGCAGCTGCTCGTCCGGATCGATGACCACGTGGGCCGACGGGCGGTGCAGCTCCGCCACGTGCAGCCAGCCTCGGACGCCCGCGTCGTCGAACATGTCGCGGATGGCGCGCTCCGCACCGGTGCCGCGCCGCGGCTCTCTCACGGTGCCACCTTCCGGGCCAGGGCGTCCTCGAGCAACCGCGCCGTCTCCGCGGTCTCCTTCGCTCCCGGACGCCGCGGATCCCAGGCCACCCGCAGCCGCAGGGGGAGCGGTGGGTCCGTCGCCGTGCGGCGCTCGACGCCGGAGGCCATCAGCGAGTGGTCCGCCGTGACGAGTACCGCCTGGCCCGCCGCCACCAGGGCGAGACCGGCGCGCTCGTCGGAGACCACCACGGTCTCCACGCGGCGGCCGCGACTGGCCAGGGTGTCGATGAACAGATCATGTGCCGCGGGAGCTTCGGCGCGCGGGCGCACCGCGACCGGCAGACGCGACGGCATCGTGTCACCGGCCCCCTGGAGGCCGACGGGGGCGAGGACCCAGGTCGGCAGGAGGATCACCCGGCCCGCGGAGAGGCCGTGCAGCACGGAGGGGTGCCGGATCACCGCGATGTCGACCCGCCCGGCCGCGACGTCACCGAGCAGGGTGGCGGTCGACGCCGTCACCATGCCGATCCGGGCCCGCTCACCGGCCCTGACCGGCGCGGCCGCCGCCTCGGCCGCGAGGGGAGCCGGCACCTCCGGGGCGAGCCCGAGCCGCAGCCGGCGTCCGTCGGCCCGCTCGCGCGCACCGGTCTCGCGGAGCTCCGAGAGCGCGGCCAGGGCGCGGCGTGCGTGCGGCAGCAGCAGAGCCCCCTCCTCGGTGAGGGACACCCCTCGCTCACGGTCGAACAAACGGACGCCGACCAGGGCCTCCAGCCTGCGCAGCCCCTGTGACAGAGGCGGCTGGGTCATGCCCACACGCTGGGCGGCGGCCCCGAAGTGTTCCTCCTCCGCCAGCGCGACGAAGATTTCCAGGTGCCGTTCGGTCAGCACTCCGTACCTCCTGGCGTGCGGTGATATGGCTTGTGAATGAGGTTGATGCCGAGATCGTATTCGACATGCGGCCGGGTGGCGGACTTGACTCCCGGACAGGGGCAGGCGCCGCACCGCTCGGCAGGCCGTACCGGTGTCGGCAGGCCGTCGCGGTCCGACACCGTGCACAGGTGCCCCGTCGACGCCGGGGACCGTCCCCGGCGGGCCGATCCAGGCCGGACCCAGAACGGAGCGCACCATGGCGCGCGCAGACAGCCGGAACAGTCCCACGCGGTACGGGCGGTGGCACGTCGACCGGCGGCTGCTCGGCATCCTCGTGGCCCTTCTCCTGCTGGCGGGAGGCGGGTACGCCGCCTTCGGCCTCCGGGGCGGCGCTTCGCAGGAACCGGATCCGCAGGTGGCGGCCGCCCGGAAGCCCCTCACGGCGTTCCTCGCCGCGTGGGCCGCGCACGACGCCCGGAAGGCGGCCGGCCACACCGACACACCCGACAACGCAGCCTCACTCCTCACCTCGGTGCTGACCAACCTCAAGCCCTCGGAAACCACGATCGCTCCCGGTGGAGGCAGGCGGAAGGACGACGGCGAGGTGGACTTCCCGTTCTCCGTGGCCATGACGGTTCCGGGGGCGGGCAAGGTCACCTGGAGCTCCCGGGCACAGGTGCTCCGTACGTCGGGGGAGTGGAAGGTCGAGTTCACCTCGCCGATGATCCACCCGGAGCTGAGACAGGGGCAGACCCTGGCGCTCAAGAGTGACGGTGGCCGGGCGAAGGTGCTCGACAGCAACGGCGACCCGCTCCGTGCCGACTCCCTCGTCGGCACCGTCGACCCGGTCAGCGGCAAGGGCGTATCCGGTCTTGAGGCCCGCTACGACGCGATGCTGTCCGGGGGCAGGAAGGCAGCCAAGACCCTCGTGGTCGCGGACCGGCAGAGCGGGCGCGCTCTCAAGAGCCTCACCGCCACCGCACCGGCCGAGGGCCGAGCGGTGCGTACCACCATCGACCCGCGTATCCAGAAGGCGGCGGCCGACGCCGTGACCGGGGTCGATGAGAACGCGGCCGTCGTCGCGATCGACCCGCGCAACGGCCGCATACTCGCCGCCGTCAACCGGCCCGGCGGCCTCAATCGCGCACTCGAAGGGCGGTACCCGCCCGGTTCCACCTTCAAGGTCGTCACGGCAGCGGCACTCCTGAAGAGCGGCATCCGGCCCTCGGACCCCGCGGCGTGCCCCAAGTTCGCAGGCGTCAACGGGCAGCGCTTCGAGAACCAGGGACAGTTCGAGCTCCCGACGGGATCGACCTTCACCGACGTCTTCGCCCAGTCCTGCAACACCTACTTCGTCAACGCCCGCAGCCGGCTCTCCGGCACCGACCTGCGCGACACGGCCCGTGCGTTCGGCATCGGGGGCAGCTGGGACGTGGGCACAACCACCTACGACGGCAGTGTCCCCGCCACGACGAGCGACAACGACAAGGCCGCCGCCACCATCGGGCAAGCACGCGTTCAGACATCACCGCTGGTGATGGCGTCCATCGCGGCCACCGTCAAGAACGGGACGTTCCAACAGCCGATGCTGGTGCCGGACGCGGTGAAGAAGAAGTTCAGTGCCCCGACGGCGCTGGACGCGGAGGTCACCCGCCGCCTCCAGGAGCTGATGCGCGCCACCGTGACCTCGGGTTCCGCTCATGCGTTGAAGGATCTGCCCGGTCGGCCGCACGCGAAGACCGGAACAGCCGAATTCGGCACCGCGACCCCGCCGCGCACGCACGCCTGGATGATCGGCTACCAGGGCGACTCCGACCTCGCCTGGGCGGTGCTCCTGGAGGACGGGGGTTCCGGCGGAGCCGACGCCGGACCGGTCGCAGCGCGGTTCCTGCGCAATCTGACCGGCTGAACGGACGGCGCCGTACGGGCCCGCCCCGCCGTAACCATCCAGCCCAGCCCATCCCCGTGCGGGCCCGCTGCGTGTCGGCAGCGCGCCACCACCGTCATCAGGCGCTTCACCCCCGGCGGTGGAGACGCACCTCCTCAAACAGAAAGCCCGCATGCCATGCGCTCTCGCACTCCCGTGTCCCGTCGTGCCGTACTGGCCGGGCTTGCCGCCCTGCCCCTCACCGGATGCACGACCGGCCCGGACACCGCCTCACCCGCCTCGTCCGACCATGCCCCCTCCAAGTCCTCCGCGCCGCCCCCGGATTCCCGTACCGAACAGGCATTCCGTGAACTGGAGCGGAAGTTCGACGCCCGGCTCGGGGTCCACACGCTCGACACGGGCAGCGGCCGGACCGTCACGCACCGGCCCGACGAGCGCTTCGCCTACGCCTCCACCTGCAAGGCACTGCTCGCCGGTGCCGTACTGGACAAGCGCTCGCTCCGGCAGATGGACCGGCTCGTGCGCTACGGCCGCGACGACCTCGTCAGCGCCTCGCCGATCAGCGAGAAACACCTCGCCACCGGACTGACGCTCCGTGAGCTGTGCGACGCGGCCATCCGCTACAGCGACAACACCGCGGCCAACCTCCTCTTCCGCGAACTCGGTTCCCCCAGGGCCCTGCAGGACGCCCTCCGCGCGTTCGGCGACAACGTCACCCGCTGCGACCGCTACGAAACCGCGCTCAGCGATGCCACCCCTGGCGACCTCCGCGACACCAGCACACCCCGCGCCATGGCCACCGACCTGCGGGCGTACGTCCTCGGCAGCACGCTCCCCGCGGACAAGCGGGCCGTGCTGACCGACTGGCTCAGGCGCAACACCACCGGCGACCACACCATCCGTGCGGGCGTACCCGGCAACTGGCAGGTCGGGGACAAGACCGGCACGGGCGGCTACGGCACACGGAACGACATCGCCGTCATCTGGCCTCCCGGCGCCGCCCCGATCACCCTGGCCGTCCTCTCCCGCCGCGACACCAAGGACGCCGAACGCGACGACGCCCTCATCGCCCGAGCCACGGAAGTCGCCCTCGGCGCGCTCGTGTAGCCGGGCCCGCGGACCAGTGATCCTCCGGGGGGCGAGTGCGCCGGCCGGTGTCCGTCACGGCGGGGCCGGCTCGGGCACTAACATCAGCTTCTTTCGCCGACCGCTGGAGCAAGCCGCCATGCCATTGCCACGCCTCGGAGTTGTCATCGTCACGATGGGCACCCGCCCGAGGGAGCTGGCTGCCCTGCTCGCCTCGGTGGAGAAGCAGGACGTGCCGGCGGCCAGAGTGGTCCTGGTCGGCAACGCGACGCCCCTCACCGGCATCACGGCGGACGTCACCAAGATCCCGCTGGGGGAGAATCTGGGCTGCCCCGGCGGCCGCAACGCCGGGCTGCAGATGCTGAGCGAGTCGGGTGAGGTGGATGTCGTCGTCGAACTGGATGACGACGGCCTGCTCATCGCCGACGACGTGTTCCGCCGGGTCCAGCGGCTGTTCGCGGACGACCCCGCGCTCGGCATCGTCGGGTTCCGGGTCGCCGACGAGAACGGGCTCACGGAGCGCCGCTGGGTTCCCCGCCTCCGCGCCGGCGATCCGATGCGGCGTGGTCCGGTGACCGCCTTCCTCGGGGGCGGACACGCCTTCTCGATGCCCATGCTCGGCGGGATCGGCCTGTGGCCGGCGGAGTTCTTCTTCGGGCACGAGGAGTCCGACCTCGCCTGGCGTGCCCTCGACGCGGGCTGGAAGATCCTCTACGAGCCCGAACTCGTCCTCCAGCACCCGAGGACGTCGCCGGCCCGGCACGCGGCCCATTACCGGTTCACCGCCCGCAACCGGGTGTGGCTGGCCCGCCGCCGTCTCCCGGTGCCGCTGATCCCGGTCTATCTCGGCGTGTGGATTTCCCTCGCCATGCTGCGGATGCGGTCGTCGGCCGGTCTGCAGGCCTGGTGGGGTGGTTTCGCCGAGGGGCTGCGGACGCCGTGCGGCCCGCGCGAACCGATGAAGTGGCGCACCGTGTGGCGTATGACCCGGCTGGGACGCCCTCCGGTCCTCTGACGGCCACCACCGCACCGGCGGAGGACCGGGGCGGGCGTCCTGCGGAAACGGGCAGTGACCCGGCCCCCGAAGCGGAGACTGCCGACCGCCGCGGGCGCCGTTCGGGCGCAGCCGCGGCCTCATTCGGGCATCGGTCCGGGCGGGGGAAACCGGTTCCTGCGGACTGACCAGCCGATACGACCTCGGCGAAACGGTCACGAACGGGCACAGGCGAAGCTGTGAAGAGCCTGGTCGCCATGGGTGCCTTGCTTGTACAAACGACTTATGAGCCCGAACGGGGCCTGGTTCGCAGCAAACGCAGGGAAGTGTGTCGTGGACACCGACGAGCGCCGACGAGAGATCCTCAAGATCGCCCGACGTGACGGGTCGGTGGAAGTGACCGCACTGGCCGGGACGCTTCAGGTGGCCAAGGAGACCGTCCGGCGCGATCTGCACACCCTGGAGGAGCACGGTCTCGTACGCCGTACCCACGGCGGCGCCTATCCGGTGGAGAGCGCGGGCTTCGAGACGACGCTGGCCGCACGCGCCAGCCGGCTCATACCCCAGAAGTCCAGGATCGCGGCGGCCGCGGCCGACCTCATCGGTGACGCGGAGACCGTATTCATCGACGAGGGTCACACGCCCATGCTCGTCGCCGAGGTGCTGCCCAGGAGCCGGCCCCTGACCGTGGTCACCGCGTCGCTCGCCGTGGCGACCGTTCTCGCCGACGCGGAGAAGATCACCGTGCTGCTTCTCGGCGGCAGACTGCGCGGCTCCACGATGGCCACGGTCGACCACTGGACGACCCGGATGCTCGCCGGATTCGTCATCGACCTGGCGTACGTAGGAGCGAACGGGATCTCCCGTGAGTTCGGCCTGACCACGCCCGACCCGGCGGTGAGCGAGGTGAAGGCCCAGGCCATGCGCAGCGCCCGACGGCGTGTCTTCGCCGGGATCCACACCAAGTTCGGCGCCGTGAGCTTCTGTCGCTTCGCCGAGGTCGGCGACTTCGAGTCCATCGTCACCGACACGGGTCTGCCCTCGGCCGAGGCGCAGCGCTACTCGCGACTCGGCCCGCAGGTCATCCGCGTCTGACGCCCCTCGCGGGCCCCGTCCCCGCGGTCTTCGTACCGAGTACCCGGAAGCCCCGCCCGTCAGCCGGGATGGCTGACATGCCCCTTACAGGAAATCCCTCGATGACGAGTGATCAGGAGAACCACATGCTCCACCACCAGGAACGTCGACGCAGGCTGAGTGTCCGTCTGGGTACGGGCGCCGCCCTCACGGCCCTGCTCGCCGGGTGCAGCGGCGCGGGCGGCGGCACCTCGTCCAGCGGCAACGACGAGATCAACGTGCTCATGGTGAACAACCCGCAGATGGTCGAGTTGCAGAAGCTCACCGCGGACAACTTCACGAAAGAGACCGGCATCAAGGTCCACTTCACGGTCCTGCCGGAGAACGACGTCCGCGACAAGATCACCCAGGACTTCTCCAACCAGGCCGGCCAGTACGACGTCGCCACCATCAGCAACTTCGAGGTGCCGTTCTACGCGAAGAACGGCTGGCTGCACCCGCTCGACGACTACACGGCCAAGGACAAGACCTTCGACCAGAAGGACATCCTGAAGCCCCTGCAGGAATCCCTCACCGCCGAGGACGGCAAGCTCTACGCCGAGCCGTTCTACGGCGAGTCGTCCTTCCTCATGTACCGCAAGGACGTCTTCGCCGAGAAGAACCTGAAGATGCCGGCGAAGCCCACCTGGCAGCAGGTCGCCGATCTCGCGGCCGAGGCGGACGGCGCCAAGACGGGTATGAAGGGCATCTGTCTGCGCGGTCTGCCCGGCTGGGGCGAGGTCATCGCCCCGCTGACCACCGTCGTCAACACCATGGGCGGCACCTGGTTCGACAAGGACTGGAACGCGAAGCTCGACTCCCCGGAGTTCAAGAAGGCCGTCCAGTTCTACGTCGACCTGGTGAGGAAACACGGCGAGGCGGGTGCGCCCCAGGCCGGCTACGCCGAGTGCCTCAACAACATGACGCAGGGCAAGACGGCCATGTGGTACGACGCCACCGCGGGCGCCGGATCGCTGGAGGCCTCCGGCTCCCCGGTCAAGGGCAAGGTCGGATACGTGGCCGCCCCCGTCGAGAAGACCGACAGCTCCGGCTGGCTCTACACCTGGGCCTGGGGCATGCAGAAGGCCTCCAAGAAGACCGACAGCGCCTGGAAGTTCATCTCCTGGGCCTCCGGCAAGGAGTACGAGAACCTCGTCGGCAAGACGGTCGGCTGGCCCAACGTGCCCGCCGGCAAGCGCGCGTCGACGTACTCCAACCCCGACTACCTCAAGGACGCCTCCGCGTTCGCCAGTGTCACCCAGCAGGCCATCTCCAGCGCGAACCCGCGTGACCCCGGCACCCAGCCCCGGCCGACCGTCGGCATCCAGTTCGTCGACATCCCGGAGTTCACCGACCTGGGCACCAAGGTCTCGCAGGAGATCAGCTCCGCCATCGCTGGCCGCCAGTCGGTGTCCGACGCCCTGAAGGCCTCGCAGGCGCTCGCCGAAAAGGTCGGCAAGGAGCAGAAGTGAGTGCCCCAGTCTCCACTCCGGAACTCGTCCCGGCCGGCGCGCCAGACGTCTCCCAGCCCCGCACCACCGCAAAGGCGCCCGGCCGGGCCCGTGCCTGGGCCACCCGCGCCCCGCTGCTGCCCGCCCTGATCTTCCTGATAGCCGTGACCCAACTGCCTTTCGTGGCAACGGTAGTGGTCTCGTTCTTCGACTGGAACTCGCTCTCGCCCGACGAACGCAGCTTCAGCGCGTTCGCCAACTACGGGGAGGTGTTCAGCGATCCGAGCCTGCGGGACTCGGTGTTCACCACGGTCCTGCTCACGGCGAGCGTCGTGATCGTGAGCGTCGTGCTCGGGCTCCTCCTCGCCCTGCTGCTCGACCGCAAGTTCATCGGTCGCGGATTCGTCCGCACGCTGCTGATCACGCCCTTCCTGCTGGTGCCCGTCTCGGCGGCGCTGATGTGGAAGCACCTGCTGTACAACCCCGAGTACGGCCTGCTGAACGGGGGCTGGGCATGGTTCACCGGACTGTTCGGCGTCGACAGCCCCGGACAGCCCGACTGGATCTCCGACATGCCGCTGGTCGCGGTCGCGACCGCCCTCGTCTGGCAGTGGACCCCGTTCATGATGCTCATCCTGCTCGCCGGGCTGCAGAGCCGCTCCAGCGAACAGATGGAGGCCGCGCGGCTGGACGGCGCGAACGCCTGGCAGATGTTCTGCTACCTGACACTGCCCCACCTGCGCCGTTACCTGGAGCTCGGCGTACTGCTCGGCTCGATCTACATCGTGCAGAACTTCGACGCGGTGTTCACCATCACCGCCGGCGGCCTCGGCACGGCCAACCTCCCCTACACGATCTATCAGACCTTCTACCAGGCTCACGAATACGGACTGGCGTCCGCCGCAGGCGTGGTCGTGGTGATCGGCACCATCGTCGTCGCGACGTTCGCCCTGCGTGTGGTCTCGTCCCTCTTCAGCGAGGAGGCACGCCGCGCATGAGTACCCTGACCGCTCCGCACACCCCAGAGGCGGGCCGCGGCGACCACGCCCGCGCGGCACGCAGAGGCAGGCGACGCTCCACCGTTCTCGGCCTGATCGCCTGGGTCGTCGGCATCGTCTTCTGCGCACCCGCACTCTGGATGCTGCTCACCTCCTTCCACTCGGAGGCCGACGCGGCGACCAACCCGCCGTCGCTCGGCGCCTCCCTCACCCTCGACGGCTACCGGGTGTTCTTCGGCGCCGACGGAGGGGCGAGCCCCTGGCCGCCGCTGATCAACTCCCTGACGGCATCCGTGTTCTCCACGCTCTTCGTGCTCGTGCTGGCGCTCCCCGCCGCGTACGCGCTCTCGATCAAGCGCGTGGAGAAGTGGACGGACGTGATGTTCTTCTTCCTGTCCACGAAGATGCTGCCGGTCGTCGCGGGGCTGCTGCCCGTGTACCTGTTCGCCAAGAACACCGGGATGCTGGACAACATCTGGTTCCTCGTCATCCTCTACACCTCGATGAACCTGCCGATCGCGGTGTGGATGATGCAGTCGTTCCTGGCGGACGTGCCGGTCTCCATCATCGAGGCCGCACAGGTCGACGGCGCCCGGCTGCCCACGGTGCTGATCAGGGTGGTGGCGCCGGTCGCCGCGCCCGGTATCGCGGCCACCTCGCTGATCTGCTTCATCTTCAGCTGGAACGAGCTGCTCTTCGCCCGGGTGCTCACCGGGGTGGCTGCCGGGACCGCACCGGTCTTCCTGACGAGCGTCGTCACCAGCCAGGGACTCTTCCTCGCCCAGCTGTGCGCCGCGTCCGTCGTCGTGTCCCTGCCGGTGCTCGCCGCCGGCTTCGCCGCCCAGGACAAACTCGTCCAGGGCCTTTCTCTTGGAGCTGTCAAATGAGGGCTGCGATCATCGAGTCCATCGGCAAGGTGTCGGTCGAGACCGTCCCCGACCCCACCCCGGGCCCCCGCGACGTGGTCGTCGCCGTCAAGGCCTGCGGACTCTGCGGCACCGATCTGCACATCCTGCAGGGCGAGTTCGCACCCGCGCTGCCGATCATCCCCGGCCACGAGTTCGCGGGCGAGATCGTCGAGACCGGCTCCGAGGTGACCGAGCTGTCCGTCGGCGACAACGTCGCCGTCGATCCGTCGCTGCACTGCCACGAATGCCACTACTGCCGCAGCGGCCGCGGGAACCTCTGCGACAACTGGAACGCGATCGGGGTCAGCAAGCCCGGCGGGGCCGCCGAGTTCGCCGTCGCCCCGGTGGCGAACTGTGTGAAGCTCCCGGACCACGTCGACGTACGTACCGCGGCGCTGATCGAACCGCTGTCCTGCGCGGTGCGCGGCTACGACGTGCTCAGGTCCACGCTCGGGGCCAACGTGCTCATCTACGGCTCCGGCACCATGGGGCTGATGATGCTGGAGCTCGCCAAGCGCACTGGCGCCGCCTCCGTGGACGTGCTGGACCTCAACCCCGACCGGCTGACCACCGCGGAGAAGCTCGGCGTCTCGCGCTCCGCCGCCTCGGCCGACGAGCTGGAGACGGTACGCGGCTGGGACGTCGTCGTCGACGCCACCGGCAACGCGGGCGCCATCCAGGACGGGCTGGGCCGGGTCGCCAAGGGCGGCACGTTCCTCCAGTTCGGGGTCGCCGACTACGCGACGACAGCGGTCATCGAGCCGTACCGGATCTACAACCAGGAGATCACGATCACCGGCTCGATGGCGGTGCTGCACAGCTACGAGCGGGCCGCCGCTCTGTTCGCCGGGGGAGTGATCGACCCCGCGGTCTTCATCAGCGACCGGCTGCCGCTGGAGCAGTACCCCGCGGCCCTGGAGCGGTTCAAGGCGGGGCTGGGCCGCAAGATCGTGGTCGAGCCGTGAGCGGTGGCCCCGATGCCGTACTGGTGATGGGCGAGGCGCTCATCGACCTGGTGCCCGCCGCGGACGATCCGGGGACGCACCGGGCCCAGCCGGGCGGAGCCCCCGCCAACGTCGCCGTCGGGCTCGCCCGGCTGGGCACGCCCAGCTGGTTCGCGGGGGCGCTCGGCGGCGACGGATTCGCCCGGCTGATCGAGGAGCGGCTGCTCTTTGCCGGTACGGAACTGGGCCTGTGCGCACGCTCGGAGCTGCCCACCGCACTCGCGGTGGCAGACCCGGGCCCCGACGGCACCGCCGGCTACCACTTCCATCTGCGGGACACTGCCACCTTCCGGCTGCCGGAGCGCACGGCCGACGTGGGCCGCTTCGGCGCCGTGTACGCGGGCGGACTCGCCGCGGTCGTCCCGCCCGCCGCCGAGGCGGTGGCCGCGACCGCGCGCGCCGGGGCCGGGCACTCCGTGCTGGTGGTCGACCCCAACGTGCGCGAGGACCGCACGCTCGACCACCGGTCCGCCGTGCGCCGGCTGCGGGACCTGTGCGAACTGGCCCAGGTCCTCAAGGTCAGCGACGAAGACATGGCAGCGCTCTGGCCGGGCGCCGCCCCAGAGGAGACCTGCGCACAACTGGCCGCGGAGAACCGTTTGGTGGTGCTCACCCGTGGTCCCGCGGGCAGCACGGCCTTCACCCGGGACCTGGGACAGGTCTCCGTCCCCGCGGTCCGGGTCGACGTGGTCAACACGATCGGCGCGGGCGACGCGTTCATGGCGGGGGTGCTCAACTGGCTGGGCGATGCCGGAGCGTTCCGCGACGGCGGCGCCACACGGCTGTCGCGCGAACGGGCGGCCGAGATGCTGACGTTCGCCTCGCAGGTGGCGGCGACGGTGGTCACGCAGTCGGGGACCGAGCCCTCCCGGCCACGCCGCGACGGCACACCGACGCCGGCCGGGGTGAGACAGGGGTGACACGGCCTCCCGTCAGGGCGCGTCCGGCGACGCGTCCTGACGGGCGCTGACGATGGTGACCTTGACGTGCTTCATGATCGGCTGGTCGCTCTGGGTGCTGTAGTCGCTGAGCGCGCACAGCACGTTCATCTCCGGCATGTAGCCCGCGGCGCAGCCTCGGGGGATGTCGTGGGGGACGGCGAGGTAGCCGTGGAGAGACCGCTGACTGCCGTCCTTCGCGGTGCTGGTGATGTCCACCGGCCCCAGGTCGGCGATTGCGCGTTCGCGCATGTCGGCGCGGTTCATGAACACGAGCGTGCGCAGGTTCTTGACGCCGCGGTAGCGGTCGTTGTCGGAGTAGATGGTGGTGTTCCACTGGTCGTGGGACCGCATCGTGCCGAGCGCCAGGGTGCCGGGGGCCGGAACGACGTCGGGCAGGACGGCGCTGGAGAACTCGGCGCGTCCGGACGGGGTGAGGAAGACCAGCTCGCGGGCGGGCTGCTTGATCCGGAAGCCGAGGGGCAGACGCACCCGGCGGTTGAAGTCCTCGAAGCCGTCGAGCACCTTGGCCATGGTGTCCCGGATCCGGTCGTAGTCCTCGATGTACCACTCCCAGGGCGTGGCGCTGTCGGGCAGGGCCGCGCGGGCCATCCCGGCGACGATCGCCGGCTCGGACAGCAGCTGCGGTGAGGCGGGGCGCTTCATGCCGATCGACAGGTGGACCATGCTCATGGAGTCCTCGACGGACGTGCTCTGGACGCCCTTGCGCTGATGGTCCTTCTCGGTACGGCCGAGACACGGGAGGATGAGGGCTCGGCGGCCGTGGACGATGTGGCTGCGGTTCAGCTTGGTGCTCACCTGGACGGTGAGGTCGCACGACCGCAGCGCCGCGTACGTGTACGGGGTGTCGGGCGCGGCGAGGGCGAAGTTCCCGCCCATGCCCACGAACACCTTCACCTCGCCGCTGTGCATCGCCGGGATGGTGCGGACGGTATCCAGGCCGTGCTCGCGGGGCGGGTCGATGCCGCAGACCTCGGCGAGGCGGTCGAGGAACTCACCGGAGGGGCGGTGATCGATGCCGCAGGTGCGATTGCCCTGGACGTTGCTGTGCCCCCGCACGGGGCAGGGGCCCGCTCCCTCACGTCCCAGATTGCCGCGCAGCAGGAGCAGGTTGACGATCTCCCGGACGGTGTCGACGCCGTGTTCGTGCTGGGTGAGACCCAGACACCAGCTGATGATGCTGCGGTCGGCCTCGCCGTACACGCGTGCGGCCTTGAGGACGTCCGCGCGGGTCAGCCCGGACTGGTTCTCGATCTCCTCCCACGACGTGGCCTCGCACAGTGCGCGGTATTCCTCGAAGCCCGTGGTGTGGCGGTCGATGAACTCCCGGTCCAGCGCCTTGGGGTCCGTCGCGGACTGCTCCAGGACCGCCTTGGCCATGCCCCGCAGGAGAGCCATGTCGCCGCCGATGCGGGGCTGCAGGTTCAGTGTGCTGGTCCGGGTCGGCCGGAAGAGGGCCATGTCCACGAAGTCGTGGGGGACGATGGTACGCGTGGCAGCGGCCTCGACCATCGGGTTGACGTGCACGATCCGGGCACCGCGGCGGTAGGCCTCGGCCAGGGCGGTGAGCATCCGGGGCGCGTTGGAGGCGGCGTTGACCCCGAGGATGAACAGCGCGTCGGCGCTCTCCCAGTCCTTGAGGTCGACCGTCCCCTTGCCCGTGCCCAGAGAGGCGCGCAGACCTCGGCCGCTGGCCTCGTGACACATGTTGGAGCAGTCCGGCAGGTTGTTCGTACCGAGTTCACGGGCCATCAGCTGGTAGAGGAACGTGGCCTCGTTGCCGAGGCGGCCCGACGTGTAGAACGATGCCTGGTCGGGGCTGTCCAGCCCGCGCAGAGCACCGCCGACCAGCTCGAACGCGTCCTTCCAGCTGATCGGGACGTAGTGGTCGCTGTCGGCGTCGTAGACCATCGGCTCGGTCAGCCGGCCCTGGTTCTCGAGGTTGTAGTCGCTCCACCCGGACAGCTCGGTCACCGAGTGGGCGGCGAAGAACTCACGTCCGACCCGCTTTCGGGTCATCTCCCAGGTGACGTGCTTGATCCCGTTCTCGCAGATGTCCAGATGCAGCCCCTTGGTGTCGTCGGGCCAGGCGCATCCGGGGCAGTCGAACCCGGAGTTCTCGTGGTTCATCCGCATGATCGCCCGTGGACCGTCCACCGGCGCGCCCTCCCGTACCAGAAAACTGGTCACGCTCCTGGCCGCGCCCCAGCCCGCAGCGGGGTGGCGATACGGGTGGAACTCCGGGTCCCCTTCGGGTGTGGGCCCCATTTCGGGCTCCAGGCGTTCCGGGTCGTCACTGTCGGCGCTCACAACTCTCGACCTTCCGGTATCCAGGCAAAGGGGGCGGAGTGCTACTTCTGGGCAAAGTATGTCCGCGCGTCGGCGCGCGCCACCCCGAATGCCCGTCCCGGCGGGCCACGCATTTTCATGCGCTCCAATATCACGATGTGTACGCGGTTGCGTATATTCCGTGCCATTCGACGCTCGCGGCCGGGCAGCACTCATGACTCATGAGTACCGGGACCACGCGGTCGTGTACGCCCCCCCGCCCCTCGCGAGCCCGCCCCCAAGTGACGTTCCACCTGGGGGCGGGCTCGGATGCGGCCGGACCGCGGATCAGCGTCTGTGCGACCTGCCGGGCCCCCAGCCACTGCCTACCCCGGCCACGTGCAACGCCAGGACCGTCAGACCGAGCAGCATCACGTTCACGGAGGAGAACGTGTCGTTGGTCGCGATGTCGGCGGCGTTGATCAGGAAGGAGACGAAGAAGAGTACGGCTGCGACTATTCCGAGCATGGATGGAACTCCTGTTCTCATGTGGGTGAAACCCATGTGCCCACGTTCCACCCGCTCATACGTCAACGCGGCCGCCGCTGCTCACGCCGACGTGCTCCGCCCCCGCCCCGCCACCGCGGCGGATGTCGTGCTCCGACCAATCCTTCCGGCCGATGGCACCGAATAGACGACATCAGCGACCGAACGCGGTTCCGGTTTCGTACCGGTACCGCCGGAAGGGGATGCGTCTTCGTGAAAGCCCGCCGTTCAACCCGTCTGACCGCTCTGCTGGCCGTACCCGCCGCGCTCACGCTCTGCGCGGCCGCGCCTGCCATGGCGCACGACGGTCATGCCGCCGGCGGCACCGTGAAAGCTGCCGGCGGTGACACGTACCAGATCGATCTGAAGCAGTTGAACGACTCCGGCGCGAGTGGCACGGCCCTGGTCAGCGTGGAGGGCGACAAGCTCACGGTGAAGATCGAGGCCGAAGGTCTGGTGCCCGGTCAGCCGCACGCCCAGCACATCCACGGTTCGACCGACGGCCATGACTTCAGCTGCCCGGACATGAGCGCGGACAAGGACGGTGACGGCATCGTCAGCACGGCCGAGGGCCTGCCGGTGTACGGGGACATCAACATCTCCCTGACGACCAAGGGAGACACGTCCAAGGACAGCGGCCTCGCCGTCGACCGGATGCCCGTCGCGGACGAGGACGGCAAGCTGAGCTACTCCCGGACGATCGCGGTCTCGCAGGCCGTGACCGAGCACATCAAGGATCTGCACGTCGTCCAGCACGGCATCGACCCGAACAGCAACGACAAGTACGACTTCGGCAAGGGCAAGAGCGAACTCGACCCGAAGCTGCCTCAGGAGGCCACCGCTCCGGCGAGCTGCGGCATGGTCAAGGGCGCTGCCGTCGGCTCCATGCCGGCCGGCGGTGTCGAGACCGGCGGCGGGACCACCGCGGGCGTGGAGTCGCCCGGTCTGCTCGCAGCGGGTGGCGCGGCCGTTCTCGCGGCCGGCGGACTGTTCGTCGTACGGCGCCGGGCGCGCACGGCGGACGCCCGGCACGACGGCTGAGGCGTTCCGCACCGATGGATGATGCCCCGTCGGATACTCCGTGACGGCCGGACGCAGGGACAGGTGAAGCGATGAACGGGACGCCCGACAACGGAGAGCACCGCACGAGATCCCGGCGGCGCGATGTCACGCTCGTCGCCCTCGCCGCCGCTCTGCTTCTGACCGGTGGGCTGCTGCTGGCGCTGGGAACGAGCCGGCAGCAGCCCGCTCCGCCCGCCCCCGCCGCCGGCAAGGGAGGCCCGGCCCGCACCGCACAACCCCCGGCGCGGCAGGAGGCGGGGATCGCGTCGCCGTCCGGCGAGCCGCGCACCGCGCCGCTGCCCGCGTCCCGGCCCGTCAGCATCACGATCCCCTCGCTCAAGGTGACCTCCACCCTGGAGGAACTCGGGCTCGGCAAGGACCGCGCCATGGAGACCCCCCGGGACCCGGACAAAGCGGGCTGGTACCGCCCCGGAGCCACGCCCGGAGCCGTGGGGCCCGCCGTGATAGCGGGGCACGTCACCTGGAACGGCGCCCCGGGGGTGTTCTTCGGGCTCGGCCGGCTCGGTCCCGGCGACCGGATCAGCGTCAGGCGCGCGGACGGCCGGACCGCAGAGTTCACCGTCGACCGGACCGCCCGCTACCCCAAAGACCGGTTCCCGACGGTCGAGGTCTACCGCAACCTGGACCACGCCGGGCTCCGCCTGATCACCTGCGGTGGCGACTACTCCAAGAGTGACAGCCGCTACGCCGACAACGTCGTCGTGTACGCCACTCTCACCGGCAGCCACGGTCAGGCATGGAGCGTGTCCCGTTGAGGGGATAGCCAGGAAAAGGGGTTCCCGGACGGGCCGAACCTGACGATCGCGCACTCGGCCGCCCACGCGGGGGCCTTCGAGGCGGTCATGGCCATGCCGGCAGAGGGCGGTGGGTTGCGTCCGGCGACCGGTTCGAGCACCCAGCCGCCTGATCGGGCCGCGAGCCGCAATACCCCGGCCCAGTTCGCGATCCTCCCGATGCGCACGTGCCACGAATCCTCTGCGAACGGGGCCAACCGCCCGCTGTGGAGGGGGTTGGTGGCGGCGCCGATGTCTTTGATCACGTGCCGTTCGACCGCGTCACGGTCCCAGCGGCCTTCCTGCGCTTCTTCTACGGCGGCCTCCCACCACTTCCACCCGTCGTCGAGCCGGGCCGCGAACGTGTCCATAGGGTCAGGCTTCCATCCACGAGGCTGCGGATCGGTAGATCGGCTGACCAAGGAGACAGACAGGACTTCTCGGACACGACCTGGGGGCTCCTGGGCCCGAACAGGTGAAGGCGGTGCCGAATCCAGCCCGGTTTCCAATCCGCGGGCGCCGCCGCTCCGAAT
Source organism: Streptomyces sp. NPDC091387 (assembly GCF_044756945.1). NCBI lineage: Bacteria > Bacillati > Actinomycetota > Actinomycetes > Kitasatosporales > Streptomycetaceae > Streptomyces > Streptomyces sp. NPDC091387. The sequence goes on from NZ_JBIVTZ010000006.1 coordinate 176,343, forward strand.
GACTGCTGAGGCGGGGCTCACGGCGAGAGGTCCGCCTCAGCCGCTCGGGGCCGGGTCGGCAACCTGGCAGGATCCGGCCCCGAGCGTGTGTCACCCCATGCGTGCACCGGGCGTGTCGGCGGGACCCAGCCACCCCACGGGACCGCGGTCCGGGGAGCCGGAACTCCTTTGGTGGCTCCCGCCGTCCGGTGCGCAGGTCCCGTGCCGGCTGCACACCTCCACTCGTCGAGCCGGGGCGGGACCAGCGGTCTGCCAGTGCCTGCAACTGGCAGGCCGCACCCCTCCTTCAGGCCTCGATGCGCCCGGTCAGCGCCGGCGGCTCCGTCGCGGTCCGGGCGAGAGGCCGTGTCGACTGCCTGACCTGCGGTTATTCCCGGACGGATGAATTCCTCGCCGCGGGCCTCGACTGCCCGGCCCCGGACGCTCGCGCCGACACGGCGAATGTCGGCCACTTTGTGATCCACGCGGGGCGTTCCGGCTACGGGGTGCCGAGGAGCCGACACCATCCGTCGCGGGTCGAATCACGCGTGGTGGCGCGGGTGCGGTGACGGATCACCTCAGGATCCGCCTCCCCGCGCCGCCGTTCCTGGCCCCGGATCGACGCGTGGCCTATTCCTGGACGCGGTGTCGATTTTCAGACGAAACGTTAAATCTGCCGTTTCGGACGGCACCGCACTGGCCGATATTGTCCCGGAAGGCCTGGTTCATTGTTTGGTGGGGATGAGCACACCGCTCACGTTCAGGACTTCGTGGCACTCCTGCGCCCGACGCCCGGTGGCCGGTGTGCCCGGCTTCGCACAGGTCACGTTGATGGTCACGGTGTCGTTCTCAGTGATCTTGATAGGGGTGACCCAGTGATAGTCCTGGTTACGGAAGGTCTCCAGCGCGATCGTGGTGATCTTGCGGTCGCCGAACTTGATCGTCATCACCCCTTCGTCGCCCTGGAAGTTGGCGACGACGATGTCCGTGATTCCGAAGGTCCGGTCCTCGGGCACCGGATACGTACCGGTCTTGGTCGCCCCGCTCGGGGTCTTCAGGTCGATGGTCGCCGAGCTCTGCTGGCCCGCGCCCCCCGAGGTGTCGCCGCCCGTTCCTGCCGTGGTCCCGGGGCTCGCTCCCGGCTGCGCGCCCTTGTCCCCGCCGGGCTGGGAGCCCGTGTCGCCGCCGGAACCGGTGCCCGGCGACTGCCCGTCCTGCGTCCCGCCCGGATTGGGGCGTGCCTGGACCTCCTTGGTGGCGGCCTCCTTCGCCGCGCTGCGCACCGCCGGACGGACCAGGGTGAACCAGGCGAGCAGCAGTGCGAGCAGCGCCGCGAGCACCACGAGCAGCCACTTCGGGAAGATTGGAATCTGGACGAACTCGGCGCTGAGGGGCGGCCGGACTACGGTCTCGTCCCGCCGTTCCTCCTTCTGCTCACCGGACTCACTGGACTCGGTGGTGTCGACGGTGAACGGCCACACCACGGGGGAGCCGAACCACACCGGCTTGCCCGTGCGGACCCGCAGCCGGACCTCCGCCGATGCGCCGGGCTCCAGCTTCGGCTTCGCCGGGCTGAAGGTGAACCGCAGCTCCTCGCCCGCCTGACCGGGCGTGAAGCCCACCTGTGCCGAGGAGTTGCCCAGGTTGCGCACCGCCAGCCGGTAGCGGCCGCGCAGCCAGCCGCGTCGGCGGCGCGGCGCGAGCTCGGTGTGCAGCTCGCGGAACTCCTCGACGTGCACCGTGGTTTCGGGGACTCGCGCCGACTCGGGGTGCTCGGCCGGCAGCACCCGCACGCCGAGGGGTATCTCACCGGGCCGGGTATCCGGCGAACGCGGTGGCTCCAGGCGGATCGTCACCGTCTCGGACGTGCCGGGATAGAGGGAGACCCGCGGGGGCTCCACGGTGGCCCAGGGAGCGCAGTCCCCGACGACCTCCAGGCTGTACGCCTCGACGATGTCGCTGTCGTTGCGGACGGTCAGGCTGGTCGTGGCAGTGCTGCCCGGCGCCACCGTCACCGCCGGGATGTCGAGGCCGGGCGCGCTGGGGCCGGAAGAGGCTGCAGAAGGCGTCACACCGCCACGGTAGGACCGCACCACGCCCGCGACGAGGAGCGCAAGGGCAAGACCCGGGCAGTTGCGGTGCCCGGGAAGTCCAGACCAACTCCACTATCTCGATGAGCTGTTGATCCATACGTCCCCTCACGCGCGCCGCCCCAGGGGCGCTCGCACCGGCCGTCGATCCGCTCTCACTCCTTCCGACCGCGAACTCATGAAACAGGAACTCCGCCCATGACCTGCCCAGAGCAGTACCGCCCGGCCGTCTCCGCCACCACCCCACGTCTCTCCGTCCAGGCACCGGCCGCACACCGGAGCTCCCACCCCGATCGGCAGGACCAGGTCACCGTCGCCGTGTACGCCGCCGATCCGGTCCTGCACGTCGGCGTCGTCCAGCAGTTACGCCGACGCCCCGAGGTCAGCCTGCTCGACGAGGCCGAGGCGGAGCACGCCCAGGTCTCGCTGGTGGTCGTCGACAGCGTCGACGACGACGTGACGGCCCTGCTGCACCGCCTGCGGCACAACACCGCGACCCGCACCGGCCTCGTGGTCGGCACCCTCGGCGCGGGCGCGCTGCAACGCGTCATCGAGTGCGGCGTCTCTGCGGTACTGCGCCGCGCCGAGGCCGACCAGGACCAGCTCCTCCATCTGGTCCTGGCGATAGCCAACGGCGAGGGCGTGCTCCCCGGCGATCTGCTCGGCAAGCTCCTCACCCACGTGGGCAGCCTGCAGCGTTCGGCGCTCGACCCCCGGAGCCTGTCGCTGTCCACGCTGACCACACGCGAGGCGGACATGCTGCGCCTGGTCTCCGAGGGCCTGGACACCGTGGAGATAGCCCGCAAGACCGCGTACTCGGAACGGACCGTCAAGAACGTTCTGCACGAGATCATCACGCGCCTGCAACTGCGCAACCGGGCCCACGCGGTCGGCTACGCACTGCGCAACGGGCTGATCTGACGTCGGCCGGGCACCCCGGCACTGCCCGAAAGCGCACCGCACGTTTCCCCCGGGTACGGCCCCGCCGCCCTGCCGCGCCGCGCGCGGCCGTCGCAGGGTGGCGGGGGACAGCCAGATACCGCACCAGACAGCGAGGTGGACCGTGATGCGCACCGCCGGCCCCGGTGGGCGGTTCCGCCCGGGAAGACTCGGGGCGTCGTTGCTGCTCCTGATCCCCCTGCTCGCGGTGACCACGGCTTCCGGGGAGGGCAGCGCCGAGCCCCGGCCGCAGGCGGCCGACGCCGCGGCCACCCGGATCGCCTACGCCGGTACCCGGCACCGCAGCCTCGGCGAGGTGGGCGCGGACACCGATACCTACAGTGCCCCGCTCTTCGGCACGGGCCCGGCCCACTTCGACCTCCAGCCCTCCGCCCTCGGGGACACGATGGTCTTCGTGAGCCGGCGCGACGAGAAGGCCCCGCAGGTCTATCTGCGGACCGCCGACGGTTCGGTGCGCCGTCTCACCAGCGGCCGGTACGCCGGGCATCCCCAGCTGACACCGGACGGCCTGTCCGTCGTGTTCGACTCGGCGGAACCCGGTGGCCCGGACGGCCGGAAGCAGCGCGACCTGTGGAGGGTGCGCACCGACGGCACCGGTCTCACGCGGCTCACCGACACACCCTGGGACGAGGAGTGCCCGACGGTGTCCCCGGACGGGCAGCGCCTGGCGTACTCCGGCGGCAGCGACCCGGTCGCCGGCATGCAGATCTACGTACGGCCCCTGGGAGGCGGCGCCGCCATCCGGGTCACCGACCCCCAGAACGGCGAGGCCACCGAGCCGGCCTGGAACCCGGTCGACGACCCCGCGCACCGGGACCTGATCGCGTACACCGCCTCCGGGCCGCCGGGGCCCCGGCTGCGGGTGACGGACGGGCGCACCGACGGGCCGCTGCTCGCGGGCGCACAGGCAGAGTGGCGTACCCACGGGGCAGCGTGGCTGCCCGACGGGGGCGACGTGCTGTTCCTGAGCCCCGACCGCACCTGTGACTGCGAGGGCGACTGGGACCATGTGTTCCGGGCGACCCCGCACTCCGGCGACACACCGGAGCTGAAGCTCAGCGAGGACCGGGAGGTCGAGTCGCCCACCTGGATCGGCACTCTCGCCGACGGCCGGGTGGTGGTCGAGCGGATCTCGGCCACCGGACCGCACGAGGTGACGCTCCAGGACGCCCGCTCGGACGGGTCCGATCCCCGCGACCTGGGGCTGCCGATCCTCAACGAGGACCCGGCCGCCGACACCGACACCGATCCGTCCCACGACCCGCTCTTCCGGCCCGCGGCCGGGTCCGACCCGTGGACCGAACGGCAGAACTACACGCCCGACGGCCGCCAGATCGTGCTGACCCGCTTCGAGGGCACCGCCGACAACCGGGTCGAGCGGATCTGGCGGGCGGATGCCGACGGCACCAACGAGGCGTACATGAAACTCGACGGACGTGGGCCGAAGGACTGGGACACCGATCCGACGTTCTCCCCGGACGGCAAGTACCTCGCCTTCACCCGCGTTTCGCCGGGCGGCGTCGGTGACGCGGCGGGACCCAGCAGCATCCTGATCGCGGACGTCGCGAGCGGCGAGATCCGTGACCGGATCACCGCGCCGGCCGGGCAGCCCCAGGGCGGCGACGCCCAGCCCACCTGGTCCTCCGACGGCACCACCCTGGCCTTCACCCGCAACCAGGTGATCGGCGGGACCGGCGGCAACAAGCACATCTGGACCGCGCCGGTGAACGACCTGGCCGCCCAGCGCGACCTGAGCGCCACGATCTGCCCGGGGGACTGCGAAGTCATCGACGACAGCCCGGCGTTCTCGCCGGACGGGCGCGGTGTCGCCTTCAACCGCAAGAACGGCGGCGGCCGGATCGACGAGCACAACGGCATCCTGCTGACGTCCCTGGCCGACGGCGCCTGCCAGGTGCTGCTGCCGGAGGCCGCCCACGACATCCCCGACAGCTGCCGCCAGGAACTGCCGGACACCTCCGCCACCGGCCCGTTCCAGCCGCGTGACGCCGCCTGGACGGCCGACGGCACGGGCCTGGTGCTCAGTTCCCGCGAAGCCCTCCCGGCCAACAGCCCCGAGAAGCTGTACCTCCTGGACGTCGCGACCCGCGCCCTCAGCCCGCTCACCACCGGTCTCCCGGGCCGGCAGAAGGAACCCAGCGTCCAGCAGTCCGTGGACCTCGCGGTGCAGGCGCCCGGCAACGTCCCGGCGGTCGCCGTCGGCCACTCCACGACGGTCCGCGTCGACGTGGTGAACAACGGCCCCGCCGCCTCCCCGGGCACTCGCCTGACCGTCGCACCACCGCCCGGAGCGAGGATCACCCGGCTGACCCCGCCGGAGGGGACGTGCGATGCCGCCTCCCTCCAGTGCGACGTCGGTGTGGTCCCGCCCGGTGCGACCGTCCCGGTGAACGTCACCGTCGTCGGAGTCACCCCCGGCGACGCGCCGTTCGACTGGTCGGTGACGGGCGCCGTGGTGGACCCGCAGCCCAGCGACAACACCGGGCGGACCGTGGTGCCGGTGCGCGAGGACACCCCGCCCCCGACGACGACACCGGCACCGCCGACACCGACCCGCGTACCACCCACCACCCCGCCTCCCACCACCGCACCGCCCACCGTGCCTCCGGCGCCGGACGAGCCAGAGGCGGGACCCGGGGTACGTGTCACGGCCCAGCCGAACCCCGGCTACGTCGGCGGACGCGTCGTGGTCACGTACACCGTGCGCAACGGCCGCGAGGCACTGGCGACGGGGCTGCGGCTGAAGGTCGGTCTGCCCCGGGGCATCCCGGACAACGGCCCGCCGCCGGGCTGCGACCGCACCTGGGTGTGCGCGCTGCCGGACCTGGCCCCCGGCGCGAACACCGTCGTACGCGTCGTCCTCAGCCCGGACAAGGCGCTGACCGCCGACGTCACCGGCCGGCTCACCACCACCGGCACGGACGCCGACAAGCGCGACAACACCGCCCGCCAGCGACTCCGCATCCTCCAGCCGCGCATCGTCGCGGTGCCGCCGATCGGCAAGCCCGGCTTCGTCACCTCGGTGCGCGGCAAGGACTTCCCGCCGGGAGCGCCCGTGCGGTTCACCTGGAAGCCGGGGATCACCGCCGCGGCGGCGCCGACCGTGCCACAGCCGGACGGCACGTTCATCGGACAGCTGCTCATCCTCGCCAAGGACGAGACCGGCCCGCGCGTCATCACGGCCAGAGGCCCCGGGTTCTCCCCGGTGAGGACCGACTTCCTGGTGGTCATCGGCAACTGGCAGCCGCCCGGCGAGATGACCCGCCGGTGATCCACGAGGTCGACGAGGGAATGCGCCGCCTGCTCGCCGGATCCGGCCTGGAGGCATCGGGCGTCGACGTGGTCTTCGACGCCCCCACCAAGGACTGGGCGGCACGCCGCAACGCCCCGACGGTCTGCGTCTTCCTGTACGACATCCGCGAGGACGTCACCCGGCGCGGCAGCGGCGCCGGGGAGGTGTACGACGCGGACGGGAACGTGGTGGCGCGACGCACCCCGCCGCGCTGGTTCGAGCTGACGTACCTGGTCACGGCGTGGGCGAGCCGCCCCCAGGACGAGCACCGGCTGCTCTCGCAGGTGCTCGCCTGCCTGGTGGCCACCGACACGCTGCCCGCCGGCCTCCTCACCGGCACGCTCGCCGAACTCGGCCTGACCGTGAGCCTGGACACCGCCGGGGGCAAGCTCGACGCACCGGCCGCCTCCGATGTGTGGTCGGCGCTCGGCGGGGAGCTGAAGGCGTCCCTCGGGGTGGTGGTGCGCGCGCCGCTCGCCGGGGTGAGCAGGCCCGTCGCGTCGCCGGTCACCGAAGGGCTCGTCGTGCGCTCCGCCGCCCGGAGCGAGGGCGGGGAAGCGGTGCCGGGACGTCGGCTGCGCTATACGGGGACGAGCGAGGCGGGCCCGGACGGCTTCGCGGGTCCGCGCGAGCGGCGGCCCGCCCCCGCCCGGCGAAGCCGAGGGGACCGCCAGCCGTGACCCACACCGCCGAACCCCCTGTCCTTGCCGCGCCCGGCCCCGCGTCTCGTCCCGCACCGGATGCCGTCTCCGCCGACGTCTCCGCCAACGTGGAGCACCTCTGGGCGCGGATCCGCCTGATCGAGGAGCGGGTACGGCGGGCGGTGGCGGCCCGCCGCGCCGCCGACCCCGACCCCGACGACCCGTACCGGGGCCAGTACTTCACCCCCGAGGCGATCACCCGCATCCTGGACGATCCGGGCGGCCTCGACGTACCGGCCCACGAGCCCTGGCAGCCGCCTCCCGGGTCCGTTCTCGAAGGCCTCGCCGCGCGGTTCGGCCTGTCGGCGCTGGATCTGGACCTGCTCCTGATCGCGGTGGCACCCGATCTCGACGCCCGGTTCGAACGGTTCTACGGCTATCTCAACGACGACCTGACGCGCCGTCGACCCACGGTCGGCCTCGCCCTTGAGCTGTGCGGGCTGGCCGGCGCGACAGCCGCCCGATTCCGGCTCGCCCCGGGGGCGCCGCTGGTCGAGGGAGGCCTGTTGGAGATCACCGAGCCGGAACGGCCACCGCTCTCCCGGGTGCTGGCGGTCCCCGACCGGGTGTCCGGGCACCTCCTGGGGAACGCGCGGCCCGACGCCCGGCTCGCCGGGGTGCTCGGTGAGGTCGGCGAGGACCCGACCGCCGAGGCGGCAGAGGTCCACCGGGCCGCGGCCGCGGCCGGTACGGGCACCGGCCTCGTCCACCTGCGCAGCCGGGGCGGCGACGCCGAGGGCCTGGCCACCGCGGCCCTGCGCGCGGCCGGGCTGCGTCCGCTCGTCCTGGACGCGGCGGCGCTGGCCCGGCGCTCCGGCGATGTGCCGGAACTCGCCCGGATCGCCGCCCGTGAGGCCCGACTGACCGGCGCGGGCGCCGTCCTCGGACCGCTGGAGGCGCTGCCCGCGGAACCCGCCGAACGGGCCCGTACGCTCGGGGCGTTGTGCGCGGCGCTGCGGGGAATCCCGCTGTTCACGCACGGCACCACCGGCTGGGACCCGGCGTGGGCGGCCGACGCCCCCGTCGTGCTGACCGTGGCGGCGCCCTCTCCCGGCCGGCAGGCCGCGCGCTGGCGGCACGCCCTCGACCGGGCCGCCGGTGACGACTCGGCGACCGGCGACGCCGAGGTGCTCGCCAGGGCGGTCGCCGCGCACCGCCTGGACGCCGGGCAGTTGCGCCGTGCCGCCGACGCGGCGGTCCGCACGGCCGCCCTCGCGGGCGGCCCGGTCCGCCCCGACGACCTGCAGAGCGCCGTACGCGCCCAGAACGGCGCGGGCCTCGACCGGCTCGCCCGCCGGGTGGAGCCGGGGGTCGGCTGGGACGACCTGGTCCTCCCGCCGCTCACCCACCGGCGGCTGCGCGAACTCGCGCTGCGCGCCCGCCACCGCGAGCAGGTGCTCGGACAGTGGGGGATGCGGCCCGGCGGCGGACGGGGGCGCGGCGTGATCGCCTTGTTCGCGGGTGAGTCGGGCACCGGCAAGACCATGTCCGCCGAGGTCGTCGCCGCGGACCTGGGCATGGACCTGTACGTGGTGGACCTGTCCACGGTCGTCGACAAGTACGTCGGCGAGACCGAGAAGAACCTGGAGCGGATCTTCACCGAGGCGTCGGCGGTCAACGCGGTCCTGCTCTTCGACGAGGCCGACGCGATCTTCGGCAAGCGCTCCGAGGTGAAGGGCGCGCACGACCGGCACGCCAACATCGAGTCGGCGTATCTGCTCCAGCGCATGGAGTCGTTCGACGGGATCGCGGTGCTGACCACCAACCTCCGGGCCAACCTGGACGAGGCGTTCACGCGCCGCCTGGACGTGGTGGCGGACTTCCCGGTGCCCGACTCCGGTCAGCGCCTCGCCCTCTGGGACCGGTGCCTGGGCGAACGGCTGCCCAGGGCCGACGACCTGGACCTCGGCTTCTGCGCGGACCGCTTCGAGCTGGCCGGAGGCTCGATCCGGGCCTGTGCGGTGACCGCGGCGTACCTCGCCGCGGAGTCCGGCAGCCCGCTCACGATGCGGCAGGTGGTGACCGCCGTCGTGCAGGAGTACCGCAAGCTCGGACGCCTGGTCTTGGAGGGCGAGTTCGGCCCGTACATGGCGGATGCCGGCGGAGCCTGAGGGACGGGGCCGCCGGCCCCCGGGTCCCGGCCCGCCTCGGTGCGTTGCCCGAACGACTGTGCCCGCTGCCTCTCCGCCGCCCTCCCGCCGGCCCCTCATCGGCGCCGTCCTGCCGCGCTCCTGCCGCGCCCCCGGCGGGCCGCGCGGGCCGACGGTGCGTCCGGGCTGGTGGGCGGGGGCGCGAGGGCGGCGGTGGATGACGTCCGGACGGCCAGCGCGGGGAGTCCGGAAAGGCAGCGGTCCTGCCCCCGGCCAGGTCCGCGCGTCCCTGTCGCTGTGGCGGACCGGCGGCGAAGACTCGGCCTGGACACAGGTGACCCGTAAGGACGCGAAGGAGCGAGTATGCCGACGTACCTCACCCCGGGTGTGTACGTGGAGGAGGTGCAGTCCGGTGCCCGACCGATCGAAGGGGTCGGCACCGCCGTCGCCGCGTTCGTGGGGTTCGCCCGGAACGGACCGTTCCACGCACCGACTCTGGTCACCTCCTGGGACCAGTACACCCAGCTGTTCGGCGGTTTCACCGAGGGCACCTATCTGGCCCACGCGGTCTACGGGTACTTCGCCAACGGCGGAGGCGCCGCGTACGTGGTGCGGATCGGCGGCCCCGCGGAGGGAGCCTCCGCGGCCGACGGCGCGCAGCGGCCGGAGGCCGGGGCTGCGCAGCCCGTGGAGCTCGGCGGCTTCCTGGTCGTGGCCCGGCCGGGCCTCTCCGGGGTGTCGGTGGAGATCGCCGACGCGGACGGCGAGAACCCGCCGGAGGACCGCTTCAAGGTCCTGGTCCGCCAGGGCGACAAGGTCGTGGAGACGTACGAGGCCTCGACCCGGAAGAACGTCAAGGGGTACCTCGTCAGCCAGGCGCGTGCCTCCAGCCTGATCGAGGTCACCGAGCAGCGCAACGCCCCCCAGAGCAGGCCCGCCGGCCAGACCGTGGCCCTGCCCGACGCCCCGGCCGCACCCGCCGCGCCCGGCTCCGGCGAGGTGGCACGCCTCGACGCGTCCGAGTACGTCGGCGACGTCGCGGCCCGCACGGGGTTCGGCGGCCTGGAGACCATCGACGAGATCACCATGGTCGCGGTGCCTGACCTGATGAGCGCCCACCAGCGCGGCGACATCGACGCGGAAGGCGTGCGAACGGTGCAGCTCGCCGCGATCGCCCACTGCGAGCAGATGGGCGACCGGGTGGCCGTCCTGGACACCCCGCCGGGACTCACCGCCCAGCAGGTGCGCACCTGGCGCAACGACGAAGCCGGGTACGACTCCCGGTACGCCACCCTCTACTACCCGTGGGTGCGGGTCTTCGACCCGGCCGCCGGCCGCAACACCACTGTCCCGCCCAGCGGCCACATCGCCGGGGTGTGGGCACGCAGCGACGCCGAGCGCGGCGTGCACAAGGCGCCCGCCAACGAGGTGATCCGGGGCGCCGTGGACCTGGAGCTGCGGCTCAGCAAGGGCGAGCAGGACCTGCTGAACCCGATCGGCGTGAACTGTGTACGGGCCTTCTCCGGCCGTGGCGTCCGGGTGTGGGGCGCCCGCACCCTCTCCTCCGACCCGGCCTGGCGCTACCTGAACGTGCGCCGGCTGTTCAACTACCTTGAGGAATCAATCCTCCTGGGCACCCAGTGGGTGGTCTTCGAGCCCAACGACGACCGGCTGTGGTCGAGCATCCGGCGCAACGTCACCGCGTTCCTCACCGAGGAGTGGCGCAGGGGCGCGCTGTTCGGCCGCACCGCCGAAGAGGCGTTCTACGTGCGGTGCGACCGCGACAACAACCCGCAGGAGTCCATCGACCAGGGCCGGGTCATCTGTGAGATCGGTGTCTCGCCGGTCAAGCCCGCGGAGTTCGTGGTGTTCCGGCTGGCTCAGTTCTCCGACAGCACCAGCCTCATCGACGAGTGACCCGCGGGTCCACAAAGAAAGGTGACAGACAGTCATGGCAGAGGGCGATGCTCTTTCCACTCACGTCTTCGGCGTGCAGCTCGGCGGCTACCTGGTCGAGTCGATTCAGGAGATCAGCGGGCTGACCGTCGAGGAGGAAGTCGTCGAGATCCGCCAGGTCAGCGCGGAGGGCAAGCAGATCATCCGCAAGCAGCCCGGCGCCCGGCAGGCCGGTGAGGTCACGATCACCCGGGGACTCGACCAGAGCAGCGAGTTCACCACCTGGATCAAGGAGACCCTGAACAAGGGTGCCGTGGACACCGCGCGGCAGAACCTCACCATCGAGATCAAGGACTCCGAGGGCAGCACCGTCAGGCGCATCCAGCTGATGCAGGGCTGGGCCTCGAAGTGGGAGGGCCCGTCACTCAAGGCGGGCGAGTCCGCCGCGGCCACCGAGACGGTCACGATCGTCTTCGAGGAGATCGTCGTCGAATGAGGCGTCGTACGGTGTCCGCGGGCAGCCTGGAGGAGATCCTCCAGGCGACGGAACCCGCCCCGGCTCCGGAGCGGGCGGCGGCCACCCCCGCCGCCGCCCCGGCGGCCGGTGAGGAGCACAGGCTGCGCACCGAGTTCGAGTTCGAGCTCCCGCGCGGATACGTGGACGAGGCGGGCACGGTGCACCGTCACGGCTCGATGCGCCTGGCGACCGCCCGGGACGAGCTGCGGCCCCAGATCGACCTGCGGGTCAAGGAGAACCCGGCGTACCTGAGCGTGGTGCTGCTGAGCCAGGTGATCACCCGGCTCGGCGCGATCACCGATGTGCACGCCGGGGTGGTGGAGCGGATGTACGCCACCGATGTGGCGTTCCTCCAGGACTTCTACCGGCGCGTCAACAGCGAGGGCCACACGCGGGCGGCGGTGACCTGCCCGCACTGCGAGGGCGGCTTCGAGGTCGACCTCTCGGGTGGGCGCCTGGGGGAATCGTGACGTACGCCCTTCCCCGGCTCCGGGAGGAGATCGCGTACATCGCCTACCACTTCCACTGGCAACGCGAGGAGATCCTCGACCTGACGCACGGCGAACGCCAGCAGTGGGTGTCCGAGATCGCCCGCATCAACACCCATGTGAACGAAGGCGGTTGAACGCATGGCATGGCGGGACAGGCTGCGCCGCCGGGCTGCCGGGCCGGACACCGCGGACCGCCCCCGGCGTACGGAGCGCGCCGGGACGGGCGGCTCGTCCGGCGACGGCCCGGACCGGAGCGGATCCGGTGCCCCGGGTTCCTCCGTGCCCGGCGACTGGGACGGCGGCTGGCGCAGCACCACACCGCCGGAGCTGACCGTGGCCCGCGCCCCGATCGTCGTCAGCGACGGCCTCGCCTTCCGCGCGGGCCTCGCGGCCTGGCAGAACCCGTCGTTCGACGCCGGCCTCGGCCACGCCCTGCTGCCCACCGCCCCGACCGGCCTGGTACGCGGCGTCACTCCGCCCGCCGCACCCCAGCCCACCCGCACCGGCAGGGGCCCGCTGCTGCTCAGGGCCCTGCGCCCGGCGGGGGCGGACAGCCCGGACCGCGGCACATCGACCCCTGGTGCTCCGACTGCCGTAGCCCCGAACGCCGGCGCTCCGAATGCCGGGAGCGCGGACGGTGCCGCGCGGCTGCCGGCCGCCCGGTCACCGCAGGTCTCGCGCCGGACACGTCCGGGAGCGCGGCAGGCCGGTCCGGCGCCGTCCGCCGCGCAGCCCTCCGCCACACGGCACTCCCATGGCGACGGGGGCGGGGGCGGCAGGGAGGCGGTGGGCGCCGGCCCCGGTCCGGAGCCGGCGGCCGCGGCGGCTCACCCCGGCGACACACCCGCTGTGGAGAATGGCCGTTCGGGAGACATCTCTCGGACCCGTGGCATCACGTCCTCGGAGTCCCCCGCCACGCTCGGCCCGTCACGTCCTCCTGTCCAACGGGCAGCGACGCCGGGAACGGGTCCGGTTGTGACCCCCACGGACACGGGCGCCGGCCGCGAGCCGGCCGCTCCGCACATTCCGCTGGTACGACGGGTGTCGGTGGTCCCGGGCACCGCCGCCAACAGCCCCGTGGCCCGGTCCGCCTCCGGTGGCCGTGCCGCGCGGGCACCGTCCGGCACGTCCGAGCCGCACTCCGAGCGGGCGTCCCGTCCGTCGGCCGGTTCGGGGAGCCGTACGCCGTCCGGCCCTGCCCTCCAGCGCACCGTGACGGGAACGACGGAGTCCAGGGCAGCCCGGGGACACCGGCACCGAGAGTCATCCCGCGCCCCTGAGGCCGAGGTGTCCCGCGAGGCCGTGCGGCTCCGCCCGGTGGGCCCTTCGCCGACCGCCGCCCGCCGAACGGCCGGCCCACCCGTGCGCCGGCTTCCTGCCCTGCGCCCCACCACCGTCCCGGCGCCCGGCAACGGCACCGGCACCGAAGCGCCGGGCCCCGACACCACCGCGACGGCCCCGGCCGGGTCAGGGGCACGCCCGGCCGCGCCCGCACAGCGCACCGTCAGCCGTGCGCCCCTCGGCGCACCGCTGAGCGAACTGCCTCCCACGTCCTTGCCGTTGGCAGCGGATGCCACGGCCGTCCCCGCCGCGCCCAGTACCGGACCCGCGTCCAGCGCCGGACCCGCGATCGGTCCGGCGCTTCCCGTCGTCCAGCGCCGCTCCGAGGGCACGGCCGGTACCCCGACTCCGAACGCCGGCGGCTCGAAGGGCACGCCCCCCGTGGCGTCGGACGGCACCGCCGACCGGGCCGATGCCCCTGGGCGGACCCCGGGCCGTCGCTCCACGGCACGCGCGCGCGGCGGCCTGGGCGCGCCGTTGTCCGAGCTGCCGCCCAGCGCCGGTCCGGCGGGTTCCACCGTGTCCGGTGCGCGTGCCTCCCGTACAGCGCCCGGATCCGACATCCAGCGTGCTCCCGCACGTCAGGACCGGAGTTCCGGCGCGACTCCCGCGCCGCCCGCGGCGGACCGGGCCCGGACGCGCGCCGAGGGCGCACCGCTTGCCCCATCCTTCGCCGTGCCCCTCGCACAGGCAGGGGGCGGAGCAGACGCGCCGCTGCTGAGCGCGAGTGACGTACAGCCCCGTCTCACCTCCAGCGCCGGAACGGGCGACGTCCAACGCAGCCTCGCCGACCGCTCCTCCACCGGAAGCACCGCGTTGCCCGGTCCCACGGACCACGGAGACGGACCCGCCGGGCCCCTGGTCGCGCCGTCACGGGCCGCCGCCACCCGCCATCCGACCGGGGAGAGCGCACGGGAAAGCCCCACAGCCGGCACAGACACCGCACGACTGTCTGGCACCGGGCGATCGGCAGGCGGCACCGGCACCGCAGGCACCACGGGTAGTACTGGCGGCGCTCGGACCCTCAGCGCCGGCGGCCCGCGCCCGTTCGCCGTGCCCCGCGCCGGAACGCACTCCGCTCCGACGGCACCCCACACCAGCACCGCCACCCGCACCCTCTCGCTGCTCGCCGCGCGCCCGCTCCGCCTGAACACCCGGGCTCCGGAAGGCGTGGCGGCGCCCGCCGGCCCCGGTTCCGGTGGCCGCCCCGTGGTGGCCGCACGCTGGCCCGGCACACCGGCTCCACACCGGAGCGGCCCCGCACAGCAGTCACCGGGTCCGTCCTCAGCGGCCCCGGTGGCCCCGGCTGCGCCGCAGGTCCAGCGGGCCGCCGCCGGGCATCCCGGCCCCGGACCGGTGGGGCGCGCAGTCGGAGGCACCGGCGCTCAGGGCCCCGTACAGCGCGTCCCGGTCGTCAGGCCCGCGCCGCCCCTCCGGGGGACGCCCGGGGAGGCATCCCCGGGAAGTGCCGTACCGCTGCGGCCCCTCCCGGTGACCGCTCCGCAGGCGCAGGCACTCGCGGGCCGCCCCCCGGTCACACCGGCACATGCGACACGAACCGTCCCCGTGGTCCGGCCACGGACCGTCCCGCCGGGCCCCGCAGCGGCGGTCGGCGGAACCGGCCGGGCAGCGCCCCCCGTCCAGCGAGAGGTCACCGGTGCCGGTGAAGGTGCCGGTGACGTCTCCGTATCCAAGGGCGGACCGGCCGCCAAGGCGGAGACGGAGCAGCGGTCGGCCGCGGCGTCGGCCGCCCCCGGCAGGGGCGCGGCCGGACAGGCCGGGATTCCGCAGGGCACCGGGGCCGAACTGGACGAGCTGGCGCGCCGCCTGCTCGACCCCATGGCCCGGCTGCTGCGCACCGAACTGCGGCGCGGCAGGGACCGCACGGGCCGCCCCTACGACGGACGCCGCTGAGAGCACGGAACGGATGACGGACCAATGACAGACAGCATCTTCGCGACCAGCGTGTTCTTCCGGCTCGCGATTGCCGGGAACGACCTCGGCGCCTTCCACACCTGCTCCGGCATGGGCGCCGAGGTAGAGATGGAGAGCTATGCCGAGGGCGGCAACAACGGCTTCACCTGGCAACTGCCCGGACGCGTGACCTGGACGAACATCACGCTCACCAGGCCGGTCACCGCCGACACGGCGAAGATCGGCCGCTGGCTCGACGAGACGCTGCGCCGGGTGGAGCCCAAGGACGGCGAGATCGTGGCGCTGAAACCGGACTTGACCAGGATCATCAGCTGGCAGGTGTTCGGGATCGTCCCGGTCCGCTGGCAGGGGCCGTCCTTCGACCCCGCACGATCGGAGGCCGCCGTGGAGACCCTGGAGATCGCCCATCAAGGCCTGCGTCCTTCCTGACACGCCCTCGTGAAGCCTTGGCGGGCCGGGCGGTAACCACCTGACCGGCAACAAGCCCCTGTATCCGCTGTCCACTCCCTCCGCCCACGCAACCCGCACCGGAAAGGAACTCCAGGCATGTCTCCCGCGGTGCGCTCCAGCCGGGCCAGAGCCCAGCTGACCCTGAAGGAGCCCCCGGCCTCGGTCGGCGCGAAACCCGGCGGGACGGTCGCGCGGCTCGACCTCCAGTTCAACCCCTCCACTCTGGAGCTGCGCAAGACCACCGAGTGGCGGCGCTCCCCGTCCCGGATGGCCGGGCAGTCGGCGCTGCCCGAGTTCGTCGGCAGTGGCCCGCGCACACTGAGCCTCGAAGTGTTCCTGGACGCCACCGCCACCCATGACAACTCCGTGGAGCAGGCGGTGGAGAAGCTGATGAAGGCGTGTGTGCCGACCCCGGCCAGTCTGGGCCGCAAGAAGCCCGCCAGCCCATGGGTCCGGTTCGAGTGGGGCACCGCGCGGACGACCGCGTTCGACGGGGTGCTGTCCAGCCTGTCGGTGAGCTACACGCTGTTCGACGTGGACGGCAAGCCGCTGCGGGCCACCTGCTCGCTGTCCATCGAGGAGGCGAGCGTCGACCCGGCGGGCCAGAACCCGACGTCCGGCGCACGCACCGCCCGCAGTACGCACACCGTCGTGGCGGGCGACAGCCTCGCGATGCTGGCCTGGCGGGAGTACGGCGACCCGACGGCCTGGCGGGTCATCGCGGAGGCGAACGGAATCGACGACCCGATGGCGCTCGCGCCCGGCACCGAACTGGTGGTGCCGGCACTGCGGGACACGGGGAATGAGGAGGAACGGTGAGCACAACCGAGGCCCAGGGCAGCCGGTCGTTCACGGCGGACCCAGTCGTGGAGACGCCCGCCGAACTCCCACAGGTCTGGGCGGCCCAGCTGGTGAGCTGTGTGGTGGACGAGAACGTGGGCCTGCCCGACGCGGCGGTTCTCACCTTCCGCGACCCCGATCACGAGTTCCTGCAGGCGACCGGCGTCACCATCGGCACCCCGCTGCGGGTCTCGGTGGTGACCGCCTCCGGGCAGGCGCGCGAGCGGCTGTTCGACGGTGAGGTGACGGCTCTGGAGCTGGACCGGGACGGCACGGGCTCGTTCACCGTGGTGCGCGCGTACTCCAAGGCGCACCGGCTCCAGCGGGGCCGGAAGGTGGTGGCGTACCGGAACATGACGGCGGCGGCGATCGTCCGCAAGGTGGCCGCCGGAGCCGGGCTGGCCTGCGGAACGGTGCAGGCC
This sequence comes from Streptomyces sp. NPDC091387, assembly GCF_044756945.1. Taxonomy (NCBI): domain Bacteria; kingdom Bacillati; phylum Actinomycetota; class Actinomycetes; order Kitasatosporales; family Streptomycetaceae; genus Streptomyces; species Streptomyces sp. NPDC091387. The sequence continues at coordinate 193,365 of NZ_JBIVTZ010000006.1, forward strand.
GCACCGGTCACGTATCAGCAGCTCTCGCAGGCGAACGTGTCCGACTGGGACTTCCTGCAGTACCTGGCGGGCGAGAGCGGGGCCCAGGTGCGCGTCGACGACAAGGGGCTGCTCCAGTTCACCCGGCCGCAGAAGGCGTCCGGCGCGCCCGCGCCGTCGACCTCGGCCACGCGAAGCCCGATGGTCCTGGAGTACGGCCGCAACCTCCTCGCGCTGCGGGCCTCGCTGTCGGCCGCGGACAGCGCGGCGTCGGTGGAGGTGCGCGGCTGGGACGTCACGACGAAGCGGCCGCTGGTGGCCCGGAATCCGTCCGTGGTCAGCGAGACGGCGGTGCCGGGTCTGAGCCCTTCGGTGAGTGCCCGGTTCGGCACGGCCAAGGTCACCGTCACGGACACCCCGTACCGCACCCAGGCCGAGACGACGGCGGTCGCGGACGCGACGGCCGCCCAGGTCAGCGCGGGCTTCGGGGAACTGGAAGCGGTGGCCGAGGGCAACCCCCGGCTGCGGGCCGGCAAGCCCGTGGCGCTCGGCAACGTCGGGCAGGCGTTCTCGGGCCGCTACACGGCCACGGCGGTGCAGCACGTTCTGGAGCCGCACAACGGGTACCGGACCACGGTCTGGGTCGGCGCGGGCCCGGACCGCTCCCTGACGGGCCTGGTGACCGGCGGGCCGGACCGCGGCCCCCGGATGCCCGGTCTGGCGATCGGCGTGGTGACGGACGTACGCGAGCCGGACGGCGCGGAACGTGGCGCCGTGCGGCTGAAGTTCCCCTGGCTGGACGAGAGTTACGTCACCGACTGGGTGCGCACCGTGCAGTGGGGCGGCGTCGGCGGGGGAGGGGTGGTGAGCGCGGAGGTCAACGACGAGGTGCTGGTCGGGTTCGAACAGGGCCTGCTGGACAGCCCGTACGTCATCGGCGGGCTCTACAACGGCGTGGACCAGCCTTCGCCCCATGACGTCCCGCTGATCGACAGGACCAGCGGAAAGGTCAACCGCCGGTCGGTGGTGTCGCGTTCGGGGCACCGGGTGGAGCTCCTGGACGCGAGGGCGCCGGGCCCGTCCGGGCTGCGGCTCCTGACCGGTGACGAGCGCCTCGAAGTACGTCTCGACGACCGCAGGAACCGGATCGAACTCACGGTGTTCGCGGGGCGTGGCCGCCCCCTCACCTCCGTCGTGCTCGACAAGGACGGCATCACCCTGGACGCGAAGCTGGGCAACGTGAGCGTTCGGGGCAGACAGGTGGACATCGACGGGACGGACGGGGTGCGGATCGGCGGCCGGTCGGTGAAGGTCACCGGCGGTTCGGACGTCACCGTCGACGGCGGTCTGCTGGGCGTCCTCAAGGCCCGGCTCATCCGGATCAACTGAGAGCCGGCCCGTGCCCACCCCCGGCCCCCGCGCCCAACCCGTCCCACCGACCGAATCCGCGACCGGCCCTCGGGCCCATGACCTTCCGCAAGGAGTGCCGTATGCCAGCCGCAGCCCGTACCGGCGACCCCACCAGCCACGGTGGGGTGATCGCCGCCCCGCCGCCCGGCGCCGCCGCCGCGGTGATGCGCGTGCTGATCGGCGGCCGTCCCGCCGCCGTCGTGGGCAGCCTCCACACCTGCCCGATACCGCCGCACGCACTGCTGGGGCCGGCCAACGTGATCCTGCCCGACCCGGCCGCGCTCGCCACGGGCATGGTGCTGATCGGAGGGCTGCCGGCCGCACGGGCGGGCGACCGCACGGCGTGCTCCGGGAACATCGTGACCGGAGCCCAGAACGTGCGGATCGGGGGCATGTGATGAGCGAGCGGTTCATCGGGCGCGGCTGGGCGTTCCCGCTTCGGGTCGGGCCGACCGGCGGGATCGCCATGGTCGAACGGGCGCAGGAGATCGAGGAGGCGATCCGCCTCGTGCTCGGTACCGCGCCCGGCGAGCGCCCCATGCGCCCCGAGTTCGGCTGCGGCATCCACGACTACGTCTTCGCCCCCGGCAACGGTGCCACCGCCGGACGCATCGCGCAGCAGACACGCGAGGCCCTTGAACGCTGGGAGCCGCGCATCGCGGTGGACGACGTGGTGGTCGCCTTCGACGCCGTCGAGGACGGCACCCTCTACATCGACGTGCACTACACCGTGCGTTCCACCAACGACCGGCGCAACCTGGTCTTTCCCTTCTACACGATCCCCTCGGAAGAGGAGACCGAGGAATTGGTCGCGGACTGATGGCTCTGGACTTCCCCAACCTGGACGACCGCCGGTTCCAGCAACTCGTCGACGAGGCGAAGCGGTACGTGCAGCAGCGCGCCCCGGAGTGGACCGACCACAACGTCTCCGACCCGGGCGTCACCCTGATCGAGACCTTCGCCTACCTCGTGGACCAGCTGCTGTACCGGCTGAACCGCGTCCCGGACAAGAACTACACCGCTTTCCTGGACCTGTTGGGCATCTGCCTGTTCCCGCCGGCGGCGGCCGGGGCCGAGGTCGACTTCTGGCTGTCGGCCCCGCAGCCCGAAACGGTGGCGCTCCCCGCGGGCACCGAGGTGACCACCGTGCGCGGCGAGACCGAGGAGGCCGTGGTGTTCACGACCACGGACGAACTCCACATCATCCCGAGCGAGTTGACCGGTCTGGTGACCGCGCCCCGGACCGGTGAGCAGAGCGACCGGACCCGGACCCTCGCCGAAGGCCTCGACGTGCCCTGCTTCCAGGCGACACCGGAGCCCGGCGACGCGCTGCTGTTCGGCCTGCCGACGCCGGTGCCGCGCTGCGTGGTCGCGGTGCGCGTGGACAGCAGGGTGGAGGGCATCGGTGTGGACCCGCGCCAGCCCCCGCTGGTGTGGGAGGCGTGGGACGGCGGCGGCTGGCGGGAGTGCGAGACCGGCACGGACACCACCGGGGGGCTGAACCGTCCCGGCGAGGTCATCGTCCACGTACCGGCCGGGCACACCGCGTCGGTGATCGGCGGGACCCGCGCCGGCTGGCTGCGCTGCCGCGTCACCGAGCCGGAGCCGGGCCAGCCGTTCTACTCGGAGTCCCCGACGGTGCGCGAGGCGGCGGTGTTCACCGTGGGCGGCACCATGTACGTCGAGCACGCCGAAACGGTGACCGACGTACCTCTCGGGACCTCGGAAGGCGTCGCGGGGCAGACGTTCCGGCTCGGCCGCCCGCCGGTCCTCCTCGACGGCGAACCCCCGGTGGTGGAGGTGTCCTCGGCCGAGGGATGGCACCGCTGGGAGGTGGTCGAGCACTTCGGCCGCTCCGGGCCCGCCGACCGGCACGTCCGCGTGGACGCCACCAGCGGCGAGTTCACCTTCCCCCCGGTGCTGCGCGAACAGGACGGCACGCTGCGCCAGTGCGGCGCCGTACCGCCCAAGGGCGCGCAGATACGGGTGGCCCGCTACCGCACCGGCGGAGGCCCGGCGGGCAATGTCGCACGCGGAGTGATCTCCGTGCTGCGCAGTTCCGTGCCGTACGTGGCGCGGGTCACCAACCGGGAGGCGGCGCGCGGCGGGGTCGCCGGTGAGACCGTCGCCAACGCCAAGCTCCGGGCGCCGGACGCGCTGCGGATGCAGGAGCGCGCGGTGACCGCGGAGGACTACGAGATCATCAGCCGCCGGGCGGCTCCCTCGGTGCGCCGGGTCCGCTGTCTGCCCGCGGGGGACGGTGCGGGCGCGGTGCGGGTCCTGGTGGTGCCGGACGCGGTGGCCGACGAGGGCGACCGGCTCCGCTTCGAGCAGCTGATCCCCTCGGACCAGGTGCTCCAGGCGATCACCGCGAGCCTCGACGAGCGACGGCTGATCGGGACCCGCCTCGTGGTGGAGCCGCCGGTCTACCAGGGCGTCACCGTCGTGGCCCGGCTCACGGCGGCGCCGGGCGACACCGACCGGGTGCGCGACGCCGCGCTCGCCGCACTGTTCCGGCTCCTCAACCCGCTGCACGGCGGTCCGGACGGCACGGGGTGGCCGTTCGGGCGGCCGGTGCAGTACGGGGAGGTGTTCGGCGTGCTGCAACGCGCCACCGGCAACGCGCTCGTGGAGGAGATCCGGCTGTTCGCCGCCGACCCGACGACGGGCCGACGGAGCGCGCCGTCGGACCGCATCGACGTGGGCGCGGGCGCGCTGGTCTTCTCGTACCAGCACCAGGTGGTCGTCACCGCGATCGAACCGGAGGTACGGGGATGAGCCGCGCCGCCGTACCCGGCCTGCCCAGCAGGTACCCGATCGGGGAGCAACTGCCCGCCCTGTACGCCGACGACGACTTCGCGCAGCGGTTCACCGCAGGTCTCGACACCGTGCTCGCCCCGGTGTTCGCGACCCTCGACAACCTGCCCGCCTACTTCGACCCCCGGGTGACCCCGGCCGACTTCCTGGCCTGGCTGGCTTCCTGGGTGGGTGCGGGCGACGACCCGCAGTGGCCCGTGGAACTGCGCCGGGAGGCGGTCGTCCACGCGGTGGAGCTGCACCGCTGGCGCGGCACCAGGCGTGGCCTGGTCGAGGGGTTGCGGCTCGGGCTCGGCGTCCATGCAGAGGTGACGGGGGACGGCGGTGCGGTGTGGTCGCGTACCTCCGGCGCCGACCTGCCGCCGCGGCCCCCCGCCGAGATCCTGGTCCGGGTGTGGCCGGGCCGCGAGGCCGCGGTGGACGCGACCCGGGTCAACGAGATCGTCCGGGCCATGTGCCCGGTGCACACCGTCTGCCGGGTGGAGGTCCTGCCCGGCCCACCCGCCGATGAAGGGAGGTGACGCGATGCGCGCGTGTCCCACGTGCGGGGCGTCCAACGGCTCAGCGGACGACTTCTGCGGCAACTGCGGTGCGTACCTGGGGTGGTCGGACACCACACCGCCCCCGAGCACACCCTCGCCCGCCCCGGCCGCACCCGAACCCACCCCGCGTGACACCACCGCGGCGCCCGCCGCGAACGAGCCCGCGTCGGTGGATCCTCCCACCGACGGCCCGCCCGGCGCCGCACCCCCCGCGCCCGCGCCGACTCCTGCCGAACCCGGCCCGGGGGCGCGCCCACCGCGGCCCCCGGCCTCACCCGCCCCCGAGGCGTCCGTACCGGACCCCGTGCTGCCCGTACTCCCCGCGAAGCCGGTGGCCAGGCGCCCCGTCGTGCGGTCCGCGGCGGTGCAGGAAGAGGCGGCGGGGGTGCCCTGCCCGGCCTGCGACACGCCCAATCTGCCGGACCGCCGGTTCTGCCGACGCTGCGCGGCTCCGCTGAACCCCACCGCGAAGCCCGCCCCGCTGCCGTGGTGGCGGACCGTGTGGCCGTTCCGCCGCCGCCGGGCGCGGGCGAGTTCGGGCCGGGTGGTCCGGGGTCTGGTGATCCTGGCCGTGCTGGTGGCCCTGTGCGCGGGAGGCTTCCTGCTGCTGCCGGCCGGCCGCGCCCTGATCGAGGACACCCGGGACAAGATGGGCAAGCCCAAGGCCGTGACCCCGGTCGCCATCGCCGCGAGCGCCGAGATCCCCCGGCACCCGGCGAAGAACACCACGGACGGGCTGAGCAACCGCTACTGGGGCGCACCCGGGCCGCAGGCCTCGGTGACGTACACCTTCAGCAAGCCGTTCCGGCTGGTCGACGTGCTCATCACCAACGGGGCGTCCAAGTCCCCGGAGGCCTACGCCCGTGAGGCACGCGCGCTCCGGATCGACCTGGAGGTGACGACGGAGGACGGCGAGAAGCACACGAAGCAGGTCACCCTCAGCGACAAACCGGGCGCGCAGCCGGTTCCCACCGGGATCAGCGACGTGAAGACGGTACGCCTGATCCTGCACTCGCCCACGGGCCTGACCGAGGGCCGTCATCTGGCCCTGGCGGAGGTGGAGTTCTTCCAGCGGAGCTGACTCGCGGCCAACCGGCGGTCCGTCCCGGTCACAGGTGCTGGCCGCCGTCGATGACTATGCTGCTGCCGGTGCTGAGCCGCAGGGAGGTGACAGCACCGATCAGTGAACAGGCGACGTCGTCCGGGTCGGCGACCACCGGGAGAGGCGCGGACTCCGCCTGTGCCCGGAGGGTGGCTGGATCCCGGCCGGGTACGAAGTTCGTGTCGACGGCTGCCGGGGAGAGGCTGAAGACGCGTATGTGCGGGCCGAGCACGCGCGCGAGGGAGGCGGTCATGACGTCCAGGCCGGCCTTGGCGGCACAGTAGGCGATGCAGCTGCCCAGCCCGGTGAAGCCGGATATCGAGGAGATGTTGGCGACGGCGGCGTCGCCGGAAGCGCGTAGCAGCGGCATGAAGGCGCGGATCACCGAGAAGGTGCCGCGCACGTTCAGCGTCAGGACGCGGTCGAAGGCCTCGTCCGTGAGCGCTTCGAGGTCGGCGTGTGACACCTTCTCGGTGACGCCTGCGGAGTTGACGAGCACGTCCACCGAGCCATGGCGGCGGGCGGTTTCCTCTGCGGCTCTGCGGATGGCCGAGGAGTCGTCGAGGGGAATGTGCGCCGAGCTGTGTCCGGTGCCGGGCAGGGTGGCGATGAGTTCCTGTGCGCGGCTGCCGCCCGTGTTGTAGCCGACGACCACGGCGGCCCCGGCCTCGGCGAGGCGTCGCGCGCAGGCGGCCCCGATGCCGCTGCTTCCACCGGTGACCACGGCCACCTTGCCGTCGAGATCGAAGAATCCCAGTCCGCCCGACCGTATTTCAGCCATGAGTACGCCCTTGTCTTGGCTCATTCACGTGAGTTCTCAGCGCATGAGTCATCGTATCAATTCGATGCTTATCCATGGGGTGCGTTGGCTGCCCGCAGGTGCGAAGTGAAACGGAATACCTTCATCCGGCCGAACGAATACACCACGAAGATGACAAGGGTTTCATTCCGGCCATGTGTTCACCCATTATCATTCACGTATGAGCAATGTTTATTGATGTTGAAAATGGGCTAGGATCACAGGATATTTCATACTGCAATCGTGCGTCCGGTCCCGCTGACGAATACGCGACTGTGAAGGGGGCTCCGTTCGAGGAGATCGCAGGCGAGTCGGATCGATCCGACGAGATCTCCGGCGTCTGTGGCTTCGAAGTCAGCCCTCGGCACAGCGATTGCCTCATCCCTGGGAGTGTAGTGAGCCTGTCTTCCGCGCAGTCGTACCTATGGACCGGTCGGGTACTGCAGTCGTTGCGCCGTAGCCTTCTCGAACATGACTTCCTCGAAATACTTCCGGCCCTGCTCTCGTCCGAGGCGGAGCCGGGCGCGCGGCACTCGGTGGCGGTCCTCGGCGACAGGGCGAGACCGAAGGTGACCGCGGAGAGCGACGGCCGGGTCTCGGTGGACGGGAAATGGGCGTACCAGTTACCCGTGAGTCACTCGGTGGAAAAGCAGATGGCTCTTGAGCACGCCGACCGGGTCTACTGCCTGACGCCGTGTCTGAGACTCCTCATGGACGGAGAGGAGGCGTCGGGCAAGCACCTCTACACGTTCTTCCAGGTGGTCGTCGAGTGGCGGGCCGCGGACGCGGACGAGGCCCTCACCGTCACCGAGAGCATCCTCGGGAGCCTGGCCCGCCATATGAAGCCGATTCTCCCCGATGACGCGGGCACGGCAGTCACCCGGCTCCAGGGACTGCGAAGCGCTCCCTACCCCCGAGTCTCCTTCGCGGACGCGCTCAAGCTCGGCGGCCGCAAACCGGACGAGCCGCAGAACAGTGATCTGACCCGCGAGGAGGAGCGGACCCTCACCGACAGCTTCGACTCACCCTTCTGGATCCACCGGTACCCACTCGGTGTGCGTGACTCGCTCTATCAGCGAGGTGAGGACGGTCTTCAGGAGACCTACGACCTCATGCTGCCCGCGGGGTACGGCGAACTCGCCACCGGCGGACTGCGGCCGCGGGACAAGAGGGAGATCACCGAACAGTCCCGGCTGCTGGGTGGCGAGCCCAATCCGGTGTACGCCGACTGGAAGGAGCGTTCAGGGATCCAGACGGCCGGTTTCGGTCTCGGCTTCGAACGGCTCGTGCGGTACTGCGCCGGTGCCGACAGCGTCCTGGATCTCCTCGCGGCTCACGATTCCGGACCCAATCGACGCATCGGGGCACACGAGTAGGCCACCGAGTACCGACCGCCACCGCGGTGAAGAGCCAGGCCGGGCGGGTCGGTCGTCACTGGCCCGAGTCGAGTGCGACGGCGGTCGTGTGCCCAGTCGCGACTCGGGACGGATGGGCCCACAGGCCCATGGCGGTGAGCAGCGGCAGGACGCCTTCACCGAACCAGTAGGCCTCCTCCAGATGAGGCTGACCCGAGAGGACGAACTCGTCGATGCCGAGCCGGTGGTACTCCACGATCCGGGCGGCCACCTCCTGATGGCTGCCCACCAGGGCGGTACCCGCGCCGCCTCGGACCAGGCCGATACCGGCCCACAGATTGGGCGCGACCTCCAGGGCGTCGCTACGTCCGCCATGCAGCGCGGCCATGCGGCGCTGGCCTTCCGATTCGCTGCGGGCCAGACCCTCCTGGACCGAGCGGATCACCTCCGGGGTGAAACCGTCGAGCAGCCGCTGGGCCTCGGCCCACGCCTGCTCGGCGGTGTCCCTGGTGATCACGTGGAGCCGGATGCCGAAACGCACAGGGTCGCGCCCCGCCGGGGCGAGGGCCCGGACGCGGGACAGCTTCTCGGCCACTTGGGCGGGGGGTTCCCCGAAGGTCAGGTAGACATCGCTGTGGCGCGCGGCGACCTGGATGGCGGACGGTGAGGATCCTCCGAAGTAGACGGCCGGAACCGGATCGGGCAGCCGTCCGAGCCTGGCCGCCTCGACCCGCAGATGCGACCCGGCGAAGTCGACGGTCTCGCCCCTCCAGAGCCGACCGACGATTTCCAGGAACTCACCGCTCCTCACGTAACGGGCTTCCTTGTCGAGGAAGTCGCCATAGGCGCGCTGCTCGTGGCTCTCGCCGCCCGTCACCACGTTCAGGAGCAGCCGGCCCCCGGAGTGACGCTGAAACGTGGCGGCCATCTGGGCGGCAAGCGTCGGGGAGACGAATCCGGGCCGGAACGCGACCAGGAACTTGAGGCGCTCCGTCTCACGCGCCAGCATGGCCGTGGTCAGCCAGGCGTCCTCACACCAGGCACCGGTCGGAGTGAGTGCCCCCTCGAAGCCCAACAGCTCTACCGCGGAGGAGACTTGCGTGAGGTACTCGATGGTGGCAGGCCGCTGCTCCTCAACTGTGGCCCCGGCAGGCAGGTCATGGCCACCGCCGACGACATGGCGACTGTCACCGTAGGTGGGCAGGAACCAGTGGAAGGTCAGGCTCACTCAGGTCTCCAGTTCTTCTCGGTGGGTCACGCGAGTCCGTGGCTGGTGGCGCCGGCCAAGGGGCGGGGGCGTCTCCCGCAGGCTCCTTGGGAACCGTCGAAGGCCAGGTCGGCGATGCGGGCTGAGAGAACCGTTCCCCTTTCGAGTCCGGGATCACTGCTGTTCACGCCGCCGGCTCCGATCCCATTCCCGTGACGTCGGCGCATATATTACGCGCCTGCGATGAGCAGCTGATGAGGAAGGGGCATCCTCATGGAATTCGGGTCGTTCATTCTGCGTGCAGTGGAGGTGATCGTGATTCGCGCACAGGCATGGATTGTCTGGATCGCGGCGTCGACAATGGATGTGGGAAGTGTCGTTGCGCTGTCATTGAGCCCCGCGAATCCAAAGGCTGTCAGAATGGAGTCCATGTGGGTAGAGGGCGTCACCGGCCGCCTATCGGCGTGATCGCGGGCAAGGCTCCGTGCTCAGGATATCGAGGATCTGACGGAGATGACCACCGGCCTGCTCGACGAAGGCGACTTCGACCCCACCCTTCAACGACTCGACGACCAGTGACCGAACAGGCCCCGTTCCGGAAGATGAGTCAGACTTTGCCGAGCTGTTCGGCCGGCCCGTCGGCGTACAGGTCGAACCGGTCAGAGACGGTGGGCGGGTCGCCGCCGGGCCGGGCGACGAATGCGCAGCCCCAGGTCCTGGGCACCGCGCAGGTCCCTCTCGGCCCAGCGCTGCCGCGATGGCCCGACCTGTCGGCGGGCGGTGACCGGCGCCGGACCGGTCAAGGCGTACGTGCGCCCCTGATGGCCGGGCTCGGTCAGTGCCACCCGTGCCACCGACGCGATGTCCGCAGGGTGGATGGTCGGCAACGCGGTGTCCGCGTACGGCGCGCGGACGGTCTCGTGATCACGGATGGAATCCGGTCAAGGAACCCTTGGCTGCCGGCCCTGCCAAGCAGGTGACCTCACGTGTGCGCCGGCGCACACGGCCCCGAATGCGCCGACAGCCGCAACGCGCGCGCTCTCGCCGAGCCGGCCCGAGCACCGGACGGCCGTTTCCGTTCGGCGGTGGGTGTGGCCCTCCTCGGCGCGGGTACTCGGGACGAAGTCCGGAGACCGGATGCCCAATGACAGGAGGATGGCGATGGCGGTGCCGAAGACGAGCGTGCTGGTGCTGGACTGCGCGGAGCCGGAGGAACTGGCCGATTTCTACGCCGCGTTGCTCAACGCGGAAGTTCGTGTCGGGAACGAGCTCGATATCGTCGAGATCGTGGGCCACAGCGGGGTGCATCTGGCGATCCGCAGGGACCACGGTTACGCGCCGCCCAGCTGGCCGCGGCCCGATGATTCCCAGCAGGCTCATCTGCGGATTCTGGTGGCACGCGAGGACATCGACGAGGCGGAGCGCGAGGCGGTCGGGCTCGGAGCGCGTCCGCTGGACACGAAGAACAACGGGGGCGCCCGTGACACGCGCCTCTATTCAGATCCCGCCGGACATTCCTTCACCCTGGCCGCACACGACCAGTGAGAGTCACGCCCCGCGCGAACGCGTCCAGCTGCCGTGCCGTGCGGGACGTAGCCCTGCGAACCCGCGAGGAAACGCCCCCACGGCCGACCGGCGGCGTTCGTGAACGTATGAATCCACCCACCTGCGAAGGAGCCCTCATGTCCTCCTCGATCGTCGAGACCGTCGATATCAAGGCCCCGGTGTCCATCAGCTGGGCGCTGTGGAGCGATGTGGCCCGGTGGCCCAGGTTCCTGAGCCATGTCCAGCGCGTCGACCCGCTGGACGAGCGTCGCTTCGCCTGGCAGCTCGCCCTGCCTGGTGTCGACAAGGTCTTCGTCGCCGAACTCACCGAAGTCGTGCCGGAGGACCGGATCGCCTGGAAGACGACGGAGGGCGTCCACCACGCCGGCGTCGTCACGTTCCACCGGCTGGACGACGAGTCGAGCCGGCTGACTCTGCAGATCGAATACGACCCCCATGGCTTCGTGGAGCACTTGGGAGCCCTCACCAACCTTGACTCGGTCCTGGCCAACTACGACCTCGGCGAGTTCCAGAAACTGGCCGAGCGGACTGCGGCGGGCGACTTCTGAGCATCGGGGGACCGTCATCGCCACCGGCACCACCACGTCGTCGTCCGAGGCGCGTACCGAGGTCCTGGGGAGGGGCGGACCTGTGCCGTACGCAGCCGGGCCCGGGGGCACGTACCGGCCGTGACCGGCCTGTACGCTGCGAGCATGCAGCCGTCCGCCCCTTCCTCCCCGTCAGATTCCGAGCGGTCGGGCCCGGTCGCGGACCCCGCCCGGCGTGGACTCCTGACGGAGCGCATCGCCCGCCAGCTGGAACACGACATCAGGTCCGGAGAGATCGCCGTCGGGACGAAGCTCCCCTCGGAGCGCGAGCTCGCCGCCCAGTTCGGCTCCAGCAGGAACGTCGTGCGCGAGGTGCTGCGACGGCTGGAGGCCCAGCACCTGATCGAAGTCGCCCCGGGGCGGGGTTCCTTCGTCCGTGAACAGTCCTCCGGGCAAGCCAGGGGGTACGACGCACTGTACCGGGCCGGCCGCCCCACCGTGCGGCAGCTCATCGAGGCGCGGATCCCGCTGGAGGTCGAGATGGTCCGCCTGGCGGCCCAGCGGGCGACGGACGAGGACATCGCGGTCATGCGGTCCGCACGTGACGCCCTGGAGGCGGCGACCGACGTCGTCGTCAAGGCCCAGGCCGACATGGACTTCCACGACGCCATCGCGGTGGCGAGCAAGAACCCGGTCCTGCGGATCATGCTGTCCTCGATCAGCGGGATGATGTTCGAGATGATGCTCCGCTCGAACTCGGATCCGTCGATCGGTGAGGCCGGTGTGCCGCACCACCCGGAGATCTTCGAGGCGGTCGAGGCGCGGGACGTGGACCTCGCCTGCGCGCGGATGCGGGAGCACCTGCTGCTGGGGCTGCGTACCTACGGGGCGGATCTCGATCTGCAGGTCGACACCATGGCACGCAACCACATCGAGACCCTGCTCGGCCAGGCCGAGGGGCGCCGGGGCAGGAACCGGACGGGCGAATAGCCCGGCGACCGGCCCGGCGGCGCTTCCCCGCGTCTGACTCTCCTTCACCGAGCCCTCCTCCGGGGCTTGTCTTCCGCCGGGGGCTGGTCGACATGCCTCTTCTGCTGTTACGGTCCCGTCTGAACCATCTGGTCCTACCAGTTGGACCAGATGGGTCGGAGCGGTGCGGGCCGGGACGCGACGCGCACCGCCCCGGCACCACGAGACTCCGTACGACACCGCAGAGAGACGAGGACAAGGATGTCCACGAGCAGCCAGCTCCTGAGCCGGCGCGCCTTCGGGAGGCTGGCGGCAGGGGTCGCGGGAGCCGCCGGGGCAGGGGCGCTGAGCGCCTGTTCGGCCGGGGGCGGTAAGCCCTCGGCCGGCACCCCGCTGCGAATCATGGCGATCAACCACGTGTGGTCCCAGGCGATCCGGCGCCGCACCAAGGAGTTCGAGGAGCGGATCGGGCGCCGGGTCTCGATGACCCTGCTCACCGCCGACCAGCTTTCGAGCAGCTACAACGTCAAGCTGAACGCCTCCGGCACCGACGTGGACGTGATGATGGTCCGCGCACTGCAGGAGCAGCTGGTCTTCGGCCACAACGGCTGGCTCGCCGACCTCAGCGACCGGGTCACGGACGACACGGAGTTCGACTGGGCGGACTTCCAGAAGGCCCCGCGCGAGGCGTCCGTGACCGCGGGCAGGGTGCTGAGCGTCCCGGTGGTGACGGAACGCCCGGCGCTCTACTACCGCAAGGACCTGGTCGAGGACCTCGGCGGACCGCCGCGCACCCTGGACGCGCTGATGGACGCCGCACAGGAACTCACCCGCCGCAAGCAGGGCTTCTACGGCTACGTCGGCCGGGGCCAGCGCAGCGGCGCCGTGTCCCAGTGGTCGAGCTTCCTCTACTCGCACGGCGGCGACTTCGTCGTGGACGGGAAGTCCGGCATCGGCACTCCCGAGGCCCTGGCCGCGTACGAGTACTACGGCAGCCTGCTGGCCAAGGCCGGGCCGCCCGGGGCGACCAACATGAGCCTCGAGCAGGCGATGCCGATCTTCGCGCAGGGCAAGGCGGCCTTCTACATCGACGCCGACGCGATCTACAGCAGCTTCCTCGACCCCAAGGTGTCCAGGGTCCGCGAGAGCGTCGGCTTCGCACCGTTCCCGGCCGGGCCTGCCGGTGCCAGGCCGCACAACATCCCGTCCTGGAGCCTCGGCATCAACACGTACTCCCTGCTCCGCGACGACGCCTGGGAGTTCATCAGATGGGCCGCGGGTCCCGAGATGTCGGCCGCCCTCCAGTCGGACGGCATACCCGGTGCCCGCTCCTCGGTCTGGTCCGACCCCAAGACGCTGGCCTCCTTCCCGCCGGACCTCGCCGAGGCCATGCGGATCAACGCCGAGCGCGGCCGCGGCTACGACCGGCCCCGGGTCCTCCAGGTCGGCCGGGCCCGCGACATCGTCGGCCGCCCACTGGTCGCGGGCATCCTCGGCGAGTCCGTCCCGCCTGTCGTGCGCGACGCGGACGCGGAGTTCGCCGAGTTCCTCGTACGCGACAACCGCCACAAGGAGTCCTGATGTCCACCACCGAGGTCTCCACGGCCCGCACCGCCGCGCGCCCGCCGGAAGCGAAGCCGCCCCGCGTACGCGGGCCGCGCACCTTCGAGCAGGCCAACCGGCGGCTGAAGTGGACGATGCTCGCTCCCGCGCTGCTCTTCGTGGGCCTGATGATCGTCTTCCCGCTGGCCTTCACGCTCGACCTCAGTCTCACCGACGCCTTCGGCGCCGTGAACGCCGACAAGGCGCACATCGGCCTGCGCAACTTCACCGACGCACTGGGCGACACCCGCAGGTTCTGGCCGGCCGCCCGCCGCACCCTGGTCTTCACCGTCGGTGCGGTGGTACTGGAGACGGTGCTCGGGCTCGCCCTCGCGATGCTGATGCGCAAGCCGTTCCGCGGGATGCGCTGGGTGCGCACCGTATTGATCGTCCCGCTGCTCGCCACACCGGTCGCGATCGGCATCCTGTGGCTGCTGATCCTCGACCCCACCAACGGCATAGCCAACCACCTGCTCGCCGCCGTCGGCCTGCCCCGGCAGGAGTTCCTCGGCTCGGTCAGCCAGTCGCTGCCGACACTGATGCTCATCGACGTGTGGCAGTGGACGCCCATGATGACGCTGCTGCTGCTCGCCGGGCTGACCACACTGCCCGAGGAGCCCGAGGAGGCCGCCCTGGTCGACGGGGCGAACAGCTGGCAGCGGTTCCGGCACGTCATCCTGCCGATGCTCGGGCCGACGCTCGCCACCGCACTGGTGCTGCGTGCCGTCGACGCGCTGAAGACCTTCGACATCCTCTACGCCACCAAGGGCGCCGGCGGCGGTTCGGACTTCGAGGTGGAAACCCTCAACGTCTACGCCTACGGGCTCACCTTCGACTACCAGGAGTACGGGCTGGCCGCCGCCGTCCTGGTCCTGTTCACGCTCTTCATCATCGGCGTCGTGGTGCTGCTGCGCCGCCGTGGCGGAAGGAAGAACGCATGAGTGCCACCGTCTCCCGTGCCGCCCGTCCGCAGGCCGCCCCGCACCCCGCCCCGCGGGCCCGTGGGCGCCGGACCGGGGCCTGGCTGCGCGGCACCGCCATCACGATCGTGACGCTCGTCTTCGCGCTCCCGCTCGTGTGGATGTTCGCCGCGGCCTTCAAGACCAATGTGCAGGTCACCGACCCGTCGGTGGGCCTGTGGTTCAGGCCCACCCTGGACAACTTCCGCAGCATCGTCGAGGCCGGGCAGATCGTGCGCTCGATGGGCAACTCGCTGCTGGTCGGGGTGGTGTCGACGGTGCTCTCCGCCGTCATCGCCGTACCGGCGGCCTGGGCGGTGGGCCGGTTCAACATGCACCGCACCGGCTCCCTGATCCTGGTCGCGCGCATCGTCCCGGCGATCTCGCTGCTCGTCCCCTGGTACTACCTGTTCGCGCGGATGGGCCTCGTCGGCTCCTACACCGTCCTGGTGCTCAGCCACATGTTCGTCTCTGTCCCGCTGATCATGTGGATCATGATCAGCTTCTTCGCGGGGCTGCCGGTCGAACTGGAGGAGGCCGCCCGCACCGACGGGCTGAGCGCGTTCGGCGCCTTCTGGCGCATCTCGCTGCCGCTGGCGGCGCCGGGCACCGCGACCGCCTCCCTGCTGGCCTTCGTCTTCAGCTGGAACAACTTCATGTTCGCGCTGGTCTTCGCCGACGACCGCACCCAGACCGTGCCGGTCACCCTGTTCAACTTCATCTCCTACGCGAGCACCGACTGGGGCGGGCTGATGGCAGCCGCCACCCTCATCACCGTGCCCGTCGTGCTGGCCGCCGTCCTCGGACAGAAATACCTGGTCGCCGGGCTGACCTCCGGCGCCACCAAGGGCTGAGAAGCCCCCGCCCAGCGGCAGCCGGAGCACAGCTTCCGCACCGGCCCAGGGCTGCCCCCCCACACCCCCGACACCCGGAAAGAGAACACACGCATGAAGATCGTCGACGCGAAGGTCGTCGTCACCAGCCCCGGCCGCAATTTCGTCACCCTGAAACTGACGACCGACGAGGGCCTCACCGGCCTCGG
This sequence comes from Streptomyces sp. NPDC091387, assembly GCF_044756945.1. Lineage (NCBI taxonomy): Bacteria > Bacillati > Actinomycetota > Actinomycetes > Kitasatosporales > Streptomycetaceae > Streptomyces > Streptomyces sp. NPDC091387. The sequence goes on from NZ_JBIVTZ010000006.1 coordinate 209,241, forward strand.
CGACGCCACCCTGAACGGCAGGGAACTCGCCGTCGTCAGCTACCTCACCGACCACGTCGCGCCGCTGCTCATCGGCCTCGACCCGCACCGGATCGAGGACACCTGGCAGTCGCTGTACCGGGGCGCGTACTGGCGGCGCGGGCCGGTGACCATGGCCGCCATCGCCGCCGTCGACGTCGCGCTGTGGGACATCAAGGCCAAGGCCGCGGGCCTCCCGCTCTACCAGCTCCTGGGCGGCGCCAGCCGCGAACGCGTCCGCACCTACGGCCACGCCAACGGCCGCGACATGCCCGAACTCCTCGACTCCGTAAGGGCCAGGCTCGCCGAGGGCTACCCCGCCGTCCGCATCCAGTCCGGCATTCCCGGTCTCAAGGCCGTCTACGGGGTGTCCGACACCGACGACGCGGGCGCACCGGTCCTCCACCAGCAGGCACGCCCCCTGGTGGAGGACTGGGACACCGAGGCCTACCTGCGCCACACGCCCGCTGTATTCGAGGCGGTACGCGCCGAGTTCGGCGCCGAACTGCCGCTCCTGCACGACGCCCACCACCGGCTCACCCCGATCCAGGCCGCCCGGCTCGGCAAGGACCTGGAACCCTACCGGCCCTTCTGGCTGGAGGACTGCACACCCGCCGAGAACCAGGAGGCACTGCGCCTGGTACGCCGCAACACCACCACGCCACTGGCCATCGGCGAGGTCTTCAACACGGTGTACGACTACCAGACGCTGATCACCGAGCAGCTGATCGACTACGTGCGGTCCGCGGTCACCCACTTCGGCGGTGTCACCCCGCTGCGCAAGCTCTTCGACTTCGCCGCCCAGTACCAGATCAAGAGCGCCGTGCACGGACCGGAGGACATCTCCCCGGTCGGGATGGCCGCCGCCGTCCACCTCGACCTCGCCGTCCACAACTTCGGCATCCAGGAGTACTCGGGCCACACCCCCCTCACCGGGGAAGTGTTCCGGCACTCCTACACGTTCACGGACGGCCACCTGCACCCGGGCGAGGCTGCCGGGATCGGGGTGGAGCTGGACGAGGAGCTCGCGGCGGCCCACCCGTACGACCCGGCGTACCTGCCGGTCAACCGCCTCCACGACGGCACCGTCCACGACTGGTGAGCCCCTGCCGAGCGTGCGGCATCAGGGCAGGTGGTCCCGCCGCGCGCCCCGGGCCTGCACAATTCTGTGTGTGATCGAAAACGACCCGTACCTGTGGCTGGAAGACGTCGAGGGTGAGGCCGCGCTCGCGTGGGTGGCCGAACGGAACGCCGAGACGGCGGCCGCGCTGGCCGCCGACGCGGGGTTCGCCCCCCTGAAGGAGCGTCTGCGGGAGGTGCTGGACGCCTCGGACCGTATCCCCTACACCGTCCGCCGCGGCGCGTTCCTCTACAACTTCTGGCGGGACGCCGGGCATGTGCGTGGGGTGTGGCGGCGCACGACGTTCGAGCAGTACCGCAAGGACGCTCCGGAGTGGGAGGTCGTCCTCGACGTCGACGCGCTCGCCGCCGCGGAGGGCGAGAAGTGGGTGTGGGCCGGCGCGCGGGTGCGCCGGCCCGAGCACGACCGGGCACTGGTGCGCCTGTCGCGCGACGGCGGCGACGCCGTCGTGGTCCGTGAGTTCGACCTCGCCACCCGGACCTTCGTCGAGGGCGGCTTCGAGGTGGCGGAGGCGAAGACGCGGATCGGGTGGATCGACGCCGACACCGTCTTCATCGGCACCGACTTCGGGCCGGGCTCGCTGACCGATTCCGGCTATCCACGGACCGTCCGCAGGTGGCGGCGCGGCACGCCGCCGGAGGAGGCCGCCCCGGTGTTCGAGGGCCGCACGGAGGACGTGTCGGCCGGGGCCTGGCACGACAGCACGCCTGGCTTCGAACGGGACTTCGTCTTCCGGTCGCTGGACTTCCACCACAGCGAGACGTACCTCCTGACCCCTGACGACTCCCTCGTCAGGATCGACGTTCCGGACGACGCCGACGCCTACGCCCATCGCGAGCATCTGATCGTGGGCCTGAAGTCCGCCTGGCTCGGGCACCGGGCGGGCTCCCTGCTGGCGTTCGGCTTCGACGCCTTCCTGGCGGGCGACCGCACCGCGCAGGCGCTGTTCACCCCGGACGAGCGGACGGCCCTGGCCGGGCACTCCTGGACCCGTCACCACTTGATCCTGGAGACGATGCGCGACGTCAGCACCCGCATCGAGGTGCTCACCCCGGCCCCCGGCGGTGGGTGGGACCGCGGACCGCTCGCGGACGTTCCGGCGCTGTCCGCCGTCAGCGTCGTCGACACGGACCCGGACGTCTCCGACGAGTACGTCCTGGACGTGTCGGGGTTCCTGCAGCCGTCCACCCTGTACCACGGGGAGATCGGGGCCGGCTCGGAGATCCTCAAGCAGGCCCCGGCCCGCTTCGACACCACAGGCCTGGCGGCCGAGCAGTTCTTCGCGACCTCCGACGACGGCACACGGGTGCCGTACTTCGTGATCGGCCCCGACCGATCCGCCGCCGGCTCGGCACCCGGTCCCGCCCTGCTCTACGGCTACGGCGGCTTCGAGGTCTCCCTGACCCCCTACTACGGCGCGTTGACGGGCCGGGCATGGCTGGAACGCGGCGGCACCTACGTGATCGCGAACATCCGGGGCGGCGGCGAGTACGGACCGGACTGGCACCGGGCCGCACTCGGCGCGGACCGGCCGCGAGCCTTCGAGGACTTCGCGGCCGTCGCCGCTGACCTCGTCGCGCGGGGCATCACCACTCCGGCCATGCTGGGCGCCGCCGGAGGCAGCAACGGCGGGCTGCTCATGGGCGCGATGCTCACCCGCTGTCCGCAGCTCTTCGGCGCGATCGTCGCTCAGGTGCCCCTGCTGGACATGCTCCGCTTCCACGAACTGCTCGCCGGCGCGTCATGGACCGCCGAGTACGGCAACCCGGACAACGCGTCCGACCGCCCCCACCTCCGCGCGCTCTCGCCGTACCACCGGCTCACCGCGGACCGGACCTATCCGCCGGTGCTCCTGACGACCTCCACCCGTGACGACCGGGTCCACCCCGGCCACGCCCGCAAGGCGGCGGCACGGCTGCGTGAACTCGGCCACCCGGTGCTGCTCCACGAGAACACCGGTGGCGGCCACGCGGGCGCCGGCGACAACGAGCAGGCCGCCCACAACACCGCCCTGATGCACACCTTCCTTTGGCAGCACCTCACTCCACCGGTTCGGCCGGCCGCCGGCTGACCGTGCGGGCGTCCGCGGGCACTCCCGCGGACGCCGACCGGTCGGTGACCGGCTCGACGCCCGCGAGATCCCGGTGCCGGGTCTCCTTGGCGCAGACGACCGCCAGCACGGTGATCAGCACCGCGGCGATGACGTACAGCGCGATCGGCGTCGAGCTGTCGTACTCCGCGAGCAGGGCGGTGGCGATCAGCGGGGCCGGGGCACCGGCCGCGACCGAGGAGAACTGCGCGTCGATCGACGCATCGGGTCGCGAACATCTCGGAGAAGAAGGCCGCCTGCGGCGCGTACATGGCGCCGTGGAAGATCAGCCCGACGGTGACGGCGAGCAGCAGACTCCCGAAGCCGCGGGTGTCGATCAGCGCGAAGAACGGGAACATCCACAGCCCGACCCCGACGGCGCCGATCAGGTAGACGGGCCTGCGCCCGACCCGGTCGGACAGTGCGTCCCACATCGGGATGACGGCGAAGTGGACGGCCGAGGAAGAACAGCTTGTTGAAGACGAGGGCGGCCGCCGAGCCGTAGAGGAAGAAGTCGTACCACTCGATGGTGGTGCCGATGAGGCTGGCCGCGACGATCCGCGGGAGCTTGGAGGCGCGTGGGGGAGCGGCTGCTGGGGTGGTCATGGGTACCACTTCCGGACGGTTGGTGGGGACGGTTCCGTGTTGCCACACCGTAGGAAGGGGCCTAGCAGGGGCGTATGTGGTGGGACACCACAGTTGGGGCGACGGGTGTGCCGGTGGGGTGTCCGGATCGGTATCCGTTGCCGGACTCCCTGAATTTCGCTGTCGCGCAGAGCGAGCCGGGAGCGGATCGGCCACTCCGACCCAGGCGAATCCCCGTCCCTGACCCGGTCAAGAACGATTGAGCGTTTCGCCAGTGGTGCTGATGACCATTCATATTCTGTGCTCGTGGAACCGAGCGAACGTCGTTGAGGTGGGCGCAGGCCGTCCGAGGAAAGACGTGTGAGCAGAGGAGTGTGAAGAGTTGTTCGATCAGTGCTTTGCGTTTCCGGACGAATTGCGAGTGGCGGCGCCCGCTCACCCCGCGCGTGTGGGAATCATCGGTGGTGGCCTGGCCGGGCTGGTTTCGGCCTATGAACTCCAGCGGCGTGGGGTGGATGCCGTGGTCTACGAGCGAGCCGAGCGCCCCGGGGGACGGGTGCGCACGCATCGGTTCTGGGACGGCACCCACGCAGATGTGGGAGCGATGCGCATTCCCGGAAATCATGAATGCGTGCTGCACTACGTTCAGGAGTTCGGGCTGCGGACTCGCCCCTTCATCAATCTGAATCCTGATGGGTACTACCACCTGCGCGGCCGAAGGGTGCGATTAAGCCAAGTGCGCCAGCTGTATCCGGCCTACGGTCTCCGTGTCACCGAACGGGACGACCCGAGGAGGTGGCTGGACCGTGTACTGCGTACGGCGTGGGACGCGCTCAGTCCCGCACAGCAAATGAGTGTTCTGGAGGGCGACTGGCAGGACGCGGCTCTGGACGAGTTGATGTCGACCTCCTTGTGGCAGTTCGCACGGCGGCAGTTCTCCGAGGACGTCTGGGACCTGCTCGGGCACGCCAGCGGCCTGGTGCACTATGAGCAGGCCTCGCTTCTCGAGGTGCTCGTCGACTACTTCGGCCTCTTCCACGCTGCGCCCCTCGAAATCGTCGGTGGGATGGACACGCTGATCAGTGAGTTCGTCCGGCGCCTGAGGCCGGGAACGCTCCGCCTGTCCGCGCGCGTCGACGCGGTGGATCTGTTCTCGGACGGTGCACGGATCAGCGGTCAGTGCGTCGGTCGGCCCCTCGATGAGACACACGACGCGGTGCTGGCCTGCGTCCCGCTGCCCACGCTCGACCAGATCGTCATCACCCCGGCACTGCCCCATCGGCAAGCACAGGCCGTGCGCGGTCTCACCTATGCGAGCAGCACCAAGACTCTCGTGCACCTGCGTAGGAGAACGTGGGAACTCGACGACGGCATCTACGGCGGCGGGAGTTTCACCGACCTTCCTGTCCAGCAGTGCTGGTACCCGTCGGACAACGCCCGCGCCGTCCCCGGTACAGGCATGTCTTCGACACAGCGGCTGACAGCCTGGAACACCGACCTTTCGCATGAGCCGGGGGTACTCACGGGCGCCTACCTCTGGGGCCCGCATGCCCGGCGGTTCACCGCACTGCCACCCGCGGACCGCGACAGGATCGTGATGCGAAGCCTGGAGCAACTGCATCCGGGCATCTGCGACGACATCGACGACGTCGTGCACTGGGACTGGGACAGCCGGCCCGGGATGGGTGGAGGTTCCTTCGCCTACCTCGCGCCGGGCGAGCACACGAGATACCTCGACGGCCTCGCGGCGCCGCACCCGGCGGGCGATCCCCGCCTCTTCTTCGCAGGTGAGCACCTCTCGGCCGCCCATGCGTGGATGCAAGGCGCCGCCCAGTCGGCACTCCGCACGGTCGGCCACCTGCTCAATCGTCTGTCCGCGACCACGGAAGGCGTGGGCAAGCAGCGCGGGGAGCGCGAAACGGAAGACTTCATCAGGGAAGGAGCGGTGTCATGAGCGCGCAGGACATGGAGAACGTCCGGGCTCGCATCCCCTTGCGCATGTCGGACCTGCGCGAAGCATTTCTCACCCCCCACGGCACGCGCGAACGCATCGGCCTGGAAGTCGAGGCAGGGGTGCTGGGCGAGACGACCGGTCTCGCTGCCCCCTACGCCGGGCCACACGGCATGGCCGCCCTCTTGCACCAGGTACGGGGGGAGTGGGGCGGTGCACCGCAGTGGGCCGGAGACGTCCTGACGGGAGTGCACCTCCCTGACGGGACGAAGCTGACGCTCGAACACGGCGGCCAGTTGGAATACTCCTCCCCTCCCGCGGATGACCTGGTCACTCTGGTGACGGCCATGCGGGGCACCATGGAAGCCCTGGCCGCCGTGGCTCAGCGACACGGGCTGGCCATCGTTCCCGGGGGGAACCTCCCCTTCAACCGGGTCGACACCGCCACCTGGGTTCCCACGGTGCGCGGTGGAGTCATGCGCACGTACTTCGCCGGCCTCGGCCCCGAAGGGCGGGGGGCACCGCACATCATGAAGCTGTCGACCTCCACCCAGACCACGCTGGATCACGTTTCCGAGGACGACCTGGCTTCGAAGCTGCGCGTTCAAGTCGCCGCCTCGCCCGTTGTCGCGGCGCTGCTCGTCAACTCGCCGCTGTACGCCGGCCGCCTCGACGGTGTTCTCTCCCACCGCTGCCGCGACTGGCTCCGCATGGACCCCCGGCGATGCGGAGCCCCGCGCCCCGCACTGCGGTCCCCGCTCACGGCGGAGGCACTCACTGACTGGGCACTGGGCATGCCCATGATCTACCGCCACGGTCCCGGCGGCTACTGCCTTGCCGGAGCGCGGACGTTCGCAGACCATGTTCGTCACGGTTTCGACGACGGCACCGCTCCTCATTGGGAGGACTGGCTCTCCCACCTCGATCAGATCTACACCACCGTCCGGGTGCGCCGGACTCTGGAGACCCGTGCTCCGGACGGCCCCCCGTATCCGCACATTCCCGCTGTGCCGGCCCTGTGGACCGGACTGACCTATCACGCTCCCAGCCGCGCGGCCGCCTGGGAGCTCCTGCGGCACTACACGCCCCAGGAGAGCGACGCGGCGCAGCGAGCCCTGCCCACGGACGGGCTGGCCACGCTCCTGGGCAAGGACAGCGTTCGCGACGTGGCCCGGCACTTGCTCGGGCTGGCACGCGCGGGCCTGCAGGCCCGCGTCCACGCCGGGCTCGAACAATCCGGCGCGGTCGCCTTCCTCGACCCGCTCGACGAGATCCTGGACACGAACGAGACCTTCGCCGAGCAGACGGCCCGTCGCTGGCAGACGACCCACCGTAGTGACCCGTCCCGCTATGTCAGGGCTCATCGAATCCCACCCGCCACCTGATGAGGATCTCCGTCGGACAGGGACCGTGACGAGGCGGAACCGGACTGCTCCACTCCAGCCGGTGCATCGCGGGCACACGTACCAGGCCCCTGCGGGTACCCGGATCCGGTCCGGATGCGGGTACCGGAGGTACGGGCCACGCTGGAGGTATGGCTTCGCCTCCGATCGTGATCCACCGGCCGGCACCATCCGGCGCCCGGCTCGTCACCGTGCACATCGCCGGCCGTGAAGAACGGCTCGGCCTCGCCCACAGCGACCACGACGTCATCGTGTTCCTCGCCGACGCCGGGATGGCGGACCCCGAGCGAGCTCTCGACACACCGTCCCTCACCGAGTGGCAGGGCGCCCCCGCCCACGAGTACCCGGCTGCCTGACCGTGTCGAGCGGGGCCAGGGTTCAGCCGCGTGTGATCGCCGGGCTGTGCGGAGCCCTGCTGATCCGTACCCGGGCCGAGGGCTGAGGCGCCGGACCGTGGACGCGAGGGCCGAGCAGTTCGGTGCTCTCCCCGGTGTCACCGGCGACGGAGACTCGCCCCAAGGAGACGGGGAGCAGAGTTCCGCCCGATCGCAAATTCATCGATACATCCGATGAAAGCTTGCCGCGGTAGACGTATCAACGGGACGGTTCACCCCTATCCATGCCGGGGAGTCAGACGTGCACCGCAGCTCAGACGGAAGACCAGGAAGCAGAGCCGCCCGGAAACGACGGCTCTCGACAGCGGCGGTCCTCACCGTGATGGCCGTGGGCGTGGCTCCCGCGCTCACCGCGGGCACCGCGATGGCGGCCCACGCCCCGTCGGGCAGGGACATCTACGTATCGGCGTCCGGCAGCGACCGGAACTCCGGGCACTCCACCCGTCAGCCCCTGCTCACCCTGGCGGCCGCGCAGGCCGCCGCGCGGAAGGCGTCCAGAGCGGGGCACCCGGTCCATGTGTGGGTCCGCGGCGGGACCTGCCACCTCGCCGCGACCCTGAAGTTCAGCGCCGCGGACTCGGGCAGCACGTCCGCCCCGGTGGCCTACTCCTCCTACCCCGGAGAGCGAGCCGTGCTCAGCGGCGGCCGCAGAGTTACGGCGGCATGGAAGACCGACCGGCAGAACGACACGATCCGGGTGGCGGACATCGGCGCGCACCGGAAGATCGACGGACTGTTCGTGGGCGGCACCCGGCAGGTCCTCGCCCGCTACCCCGACAAGTACACCGCGGACAGAAATCTGTTCTGGGCCAACGGCGGGCCGGTCGCCCTGCCCGGTGTCTGGAGCGCCGCCGCCCTGGACACCCACTCGGTGACCGCGGACCCGCGGTTCGCCGGAGGATCGCCGTGGGACTCGCCCGGCATGACGGACTACACGCCGGTCGCGGACTCACCCGCCAGGACCCTGGGATTCGTCAGCTTCCCGATGAACCGGTTCGGCACCGGAAGGAAGGGGGAGGCGACACCCCCCACGCGGTCCAATGGCCTGCCGCCCCGCAGCCCGACGCCGTGATCGAGACCCGGCCCGAACCGCTGATGGGCGCCACCACCGTCAGCTTCGTCAAGCCCACCGGGCCGCAGGAGTCCAACAACACCGAGGGAGTGACCTGTACCGGGACCGGCTGGGGATGGCGTGGTGCCGCGGCGGGCGGCCAGAACTCGTTCCAGAACGACATCGACGCCACCACCACCATCGGTGATTCCTTCACCCTCACCTTCAACGGCACCGGAGCGGACTTCCTCACCGAACTGAACGCGGACGAGGGAACGATCGGCATCGCCGTCGACGGGGTCCGCCGGGAGACGGCCGACGCCACCAGCGACTCCCGCCAGTACCAGCAGAAGCTCTACTCGGTCAGCGGTCTCCCGGCCGGGGTGCACACCCTCACCGGAACGATGAAGACCGGGCAGTACATGATCGTGGACGGCTTCACCGTACGGAGCTGACGCACCGGCCATCCCCTCAAGTCAGCTTGTCAGGAAGGACGTTCGGCCCTCGGTTCGCCGCGGGCCGAACGGTCCTGGGCCGGAGGATCCCGCCGATGGACTCCTCGCGCCAGCGCTCCAGCAGCGCGTGGAAGGCGAACGCGCCGTGGGGATAGGCGGTGGGGCCGTTCGGCCGGCCGCGTCCTTCACGGTTGTAGTAGCCGGGGGTGCACTCGGCGTGGAACCACTCGTGGTCGGGGGCGTCCTCGGCGAGTTCGGCGACCCAGGCGCTCTCTGCCTCGCGGGACGGCTCGACGAGGGCACCCGCGGCCTCGGCGGCAGCGACGAGCGCGGCGGCGTGGCCTGCCTGCTCGTCGAGGATGTGCGTGTAGTTCACACTGCTGGCGTTCTGCAGCGAACCCATCTGGATCAGGTTCGGGAAGCCGTTGCTGGTGAGGCCGTGCAGAGTGCGCGGGCCCCGCTGCGCCCAGGTGTCCAGCAGCTGGGTGCCGCCCCGGCCGTGGACGGGGAGCTTGCCGGAGTGGATTCCGGAGGTTCCGACGGAGAACCCCGTGGCGAAGATCAGGCAGTCGAGTTCGTACGCGGTGTCCCCGACCACGACCCCGTGTTCGGTGATCCGCTCGATGCCGTGGGTGTCCGCGGTGTCGACCAGGGTGACGTTGCCGCGGTTGAACGCCGGATAGTACTTGTCGGAGAACGTGGGGCGCTTGCAGGCGTACCGGTACCAGGGCTTGAGCCTCTCCGCCGTGTCGGGGTCCGTGACGGTTCGCTCGACACGGCCGCGGAGCTCGTTCATCTTGCTCGCGTCCGCGGCCTCGTAGGCCGCTTCGAAGGCCTTCCGGTCGCCCTGGCGGCGGAAGCTCGGCAGGAGTTTCTCCAGGAGGCCCGCCGAGTGGGTCCAGCTGTCGGCCACGAGATCCTGCTCGGCCGGTTCGCCGGAGACGATGCGGAGATAGTTGTCCCGGCGCTCGCGTGCCCAGCCGTCGCGGTCGGCGCCGACGTCCCCGGCCGTGGTGCGGCGGTTGGCGCGCACGTCCACGGTGGAGGGGGTGCGCTGGAAGACGTATACGTGCCCGGCGTCCTCGGCCAGCATCGGGATCACCTGGACGCCGGTGGCTCCGGTGCCGACGATGCCCACCCGCTTCCCGGCCAGGCCTTTCATCCCGCCGTCCGGGGTGCCTCCGGTGTAGCCGTAGTCCCACCGCGAGGTGTGGAACGTGTGGCCCGCGAAGTCCTCGATGCCGGGTATCCCGGGGAGCTTCGGCTCGGAGAGGGTGCCGGTGGCGGTGACGACGTACGTGGCGCGGAAGGCGTCGCCGCGGTCGGTGGCCACGATCCACGTCTCGGAGGCCTGGTCCCACGTCAGGGAGGTGGCCGCGGTGGAGAACAGGGCGTCGGTGCGGAGGCCGTACTTCTCCGCCAGGCGCACCGCGTGGCGGCGGATCTCCTCGCCGGGGGAGTACTTCCACTCCGGTACGTACCCGGTCTCGTCGAGCATCGGCAGGTACACGTGCGACTCGATGTCGCAGTGGATGCCCGGATACCGGTTCCAGTACCAGGTGCCCCCGAAGTCACCGCCCTTCTCGACGATCCGCACGCGCCTCACACCCTGCTGCCGCAGCCGCGCCCCGGCGAGGATGCCGCCGAATCCACCGCCGACGACGGCGACGTCGACGGTGTCGTGCAGCGGTTCGCGTCCGGCCGGCTCTCCCGCGTACGGATCGGCGGCGTAGTAGCCGAACTCGGCTTCGGTGGGACGGTACTGGCGGGCGCCGTCCGGCCGTACCCGCCGCTCGCGTTCAAGGCGGTACCGCCGCCTCAGTGCGGCGAGTTCGTCGGGAGCCGGCGCGTGAGGGGATGTCATGTGGGGGCCTCTCGATCCTGCCTGTCGAGCCGCCCAGGTGTGAGCGGCCGTCCGTTACGGTAACAACTACCGGACAGTGCTGTCCGGTTGGAGTGCGGGGGGTGCGACGGCTTTCGGCCAGGGCGCGTCAGCGCTCCGGACGGGCTCACGCACGTCCCGCGCCCGGCGAACGGCACCCGCGCGCGACGGACAGGAAGAGCGATTTCCCATGCGACGACGACCCCCGATCCGATCCCTTGCCGTGCTCGCCACGATCGGCGTGCTGGCGCTGACCGGATGCGGTACGGACACGGGCAACTCCGTTGGCTCCGCTGACCGGGCGGCCTCCGCCGGCGCGGGCCGGACGATCCACGCCCACCAGGTCATGCGGCTGACACAGGTGCATGAGGAGACCGGGATGACGCTGCTGGAAGGCCCCACCTTCAACGAGGACGGCGACCTGTTCGTCGTCGATGTCACCGCACCCGCCGGCAAGCCCAAGGTGATGCGCGTCAACGTCCGGAAGAAGACGTCACGGCCGGTCCACACCGACGGCCGGGGGGCCTACACCTCGGCGCAGTTCAGCCCGTACGACGGACGGCTCTACCTGACCGACTACGCCCACGGGGAGGTCGTGAGCCTGGCTCCGGACGGCGGCGACGCGCGGACCTTCTTCTCCGGGAAGGTCGAGGGGGCGCAGATGAATCCCGACGACATCGCCTTCGACGAGGCGGGCAACCTGTACATCAGCGACTCACGGGGCCTGTCCGAGGGGAAGGCGCTCGGGCGGGTGGTGCGGATCGACCGCGACGGCGGGACGGCCACCGTCCTGGCCCGGGACCTGGCGTCGGTCAACGGGATCTCCTTCGACGCCGACTACCGCGGGCTGTGGTTCAGCGAGCTCACACAGAACCGGATCTCCTACCTGCGCCTCGACGGAGAGGGAGAGGTGACGTCCCGGCACACCGCGATCCGTGTCGACGCCGGGGTCGCCCAGACCGACTCGATCGCTGTGGACGCACACGGCAACCTGTACCAGGCACTCCACGGCAGGCCCGCGATGGTCGTGTACGACAAGTACGGCGAGCGCCTGGCGACCGTCGAGATACCCGCCCGCGCCGCGGCCGCGGGACTCGAGTCGGCGACGAACGTGGCGATCACACCTGGTGGCACCACGGCGTACATGACCGTCAGCGGGCCCGCCGGGGGATACCTGTTCGCCTTCGACGCCCTGGCCGAAGGCATCCGGCAGTCCAACGGCGGCTGACGCCGACCGCGATCACCCCTCGAAGGGCCGGACCGGTCCCACCTCGACGCCGAGCAGCCGCCAGGCAGCCGACGCCCGGCGTCCCCGCTCCGCGCGGGTGGGGCCGGTGATGGCGCCGGAGACCATGGCGATCGTGAGCATGAGGTCGTCCGCGGCGCCCAGCCGGTGGCCGTCCGGAAGGTGTCCCCGCAGGACTCGCTCCACCCGCTCGGACAGGGCGAGGGCGTGCGCCCCGATGCGGGAGCGGTTGCCCGCGCTGTCGGCGTGCAGGAGACCGATGAAGGCCGCGGACTCCGTGAGATGCCACGTCAGCACACCGAGAACGTCGGCCAGGGTCGCGTTCTCGGCCGCGGACGCCTGCTCGACCTGCCGCACGTTCTCTTCGAGGACCGCGGCCGCCAGGGCGGCCCGGTCAGGGAAATGCCGGTACAGCACGCCCTGCCCCACCCCGGCCCGACGCGCGATCGCGGAGAGCGCGGCGTCCAGTCCGTGCTCCGCGTAGATCTCGCGGGCAGCGGTGATCAGAGCGGCCCGGTTGCGTGCGGCGGCCTTCGGCCCGTCGTTCGCGGGCCGCCGCCCGTCCGGCACGGAGTGCTGCGTCACTCCGGAAGCGTACCGGCCGGACAGGTACCCCGTGCCCGCTGTCGGCCGGGCCGGGCCGGCAGCGGGGGCCACCTGGCGGGCACGGGCGGTGGACCGGTCAGGACAGGCCGGCGCGGAGGGCGTTGACGCGCCCGGCGCCCGCGTCGAAGGCGGCCCCGTCGAGCGTGCCGGCCGCCAGCGCCTCGCTCAGCGCGGTCACCGCCTCCGCCCCCTGGTCGGCGTCGCGGGCCGAGCACAGGATCAGGTCCATGCCGGCCGCGGCGGCCAGCACGCTGCGCTTCGCCGTGCTGCCGTAGGCCTGGAGAGCCCCGGCCTCCAGGGCGTCGGTGACCGTCACGCCCGTGAAGCCGAGCCGGTTCCGCAGCTCGCCGACCACGGTCGCGGACAGGCCTGCGGGCCGGTCGGCGTCCAGCGCCGGGTAGACGGCCCAGGACAGCATGACCAGCTTGGTCCCGGCGGAGATCGCCGCCCGGTACGGCACCTCGTCGACGCCGCGCAGCGTGGCCGCGGACGTGGTGAGGGTGACGGGACCCAGGTCGGTGTTCTGGCCGGCGGAAGCGGCTCCGAGGCCGGGGAAGTGCTTGGCGGTGGCCGCCACCCCGGCGTCCTGCTGCGCGGTGACGAAGGCCGAGCCGCAGGCGCTCACCGCCGCCTGGTCCTTGCTGTACGAGCGCTTGTACTGGTCGGTGAAGTCGCCGGCCGTGCGGTACACGTCGAGCACCGGTGCCAGATTGACGTTCATGCCGACGCCCGCGAGGTTCATGCCCGCACCGCTGCCGGTGAACTCCGCATGGCCCTCCGGGTCCGTGGAGGCACCGACCTCCTTCGCGGACAGCACGGGCTCGCCGGGCAGACGGCGCACCAGGCCGCCTTCCTGGTCGGTCATCAGGAGCAGCGGGGCCTTCACGGGGGCCGAGGCGCTCGCCTCGTTCATCTCCTGGATGACACCGTCTATCTGGGTCAGGTTCTTGATGTTCTCCCCGAAGAAGATCACCCCGGCGGTACGGCCCTGCCTGATCGCGTCCATCAGCCCGGCCGGAGGCGTGAGTCCGGAGTAGGAGTGGATGACGCGCTGCCCGGCGCGCTGGGCCGGGGTCAGGGCGGCCAGGGGGGAACGTGCTCTTCCGTGAACGCGCACGGCCGCGTCCGTACGGCCCGCCAGCCCCAGCCCGCCGGCCAGGGCCGCCGTTCCGGCGAGCAGAGCGCCGCGCCTGCTGAGGGGCTGTGGTATCGAGCTCATGACATTCTCCTTCGCGAGCTGGTGTGGTTCCGGCCGGGCCCTCAGCCGGAACTCCGGGCCGGAGCAGATCAGTTGGCCTGCACCGGCCCGCGGTTCCGATCATGCCGGGGTCGTGGGCCCCCATGCGGAGGTCAACGAACCCTGCGACCCACTGTCACGGGGTGTTGTTGGCCAGGGCCAGCAGACGGGAGCGGTCGCCACTGAAGCGGTCACGGTCGACGTTCCCGGAGATGCCGCTCACCGAACCGGTGGACGTGTACTGCCAGACGGTCCAGAACGGGAAACCCTGCGGGATGCTCGGGCTGCCCGCGGAGGTCCAGTGGGCCACCCACAGCGGGCTCCTGGCGGACATGCCGGTCCAGCCGCCGGTGCAGGAGTTCCACCAGCTCGCGCTGGTGTAGATCACGACGTCACGGCCGGTGCGGGCCTTGTACGTGTTGTAGAAGTCGAGGATCCAGGACTGCATCGCCGCGGCCGTCTTGCCGTAGCAGGTGCCCTCGATGTCCAGCACGCCGGGGAGCGTCAGGTTGTCGCGCGACCAGGCGCCACCGTTGCTCGCGAAGAAGTCGGCCTGCGCCGCGCCACCGGACACGTCGGGCCGCGCGTAGTGGTACGCGCCCCGGATCACGCCGGCGTTGTAGGCGCCCAGGTAGTTGGCGCTGAACGTGGAGTCCTTGTACGTGGTGCCCTCGGTCGCCTTCATCCAGGCGAACTCGATGCCCGCGCCGCGGACCGAGCTCCAGTTGATGCTGCCCTGGTAGCCGGAGACGTCCATGCCCACGGGGTTCGCCAGGAGGTTCGCTTCCGGCTTCGTGCCGAGGTCCAGCTGCCGGGTGTCCGGCTTGAAGTCCTTGCTGTCCTGGACGTAGCCCACGCCCATGTAGCCCTTGCCCAGTGGCACGGTGCTGTCGGACGGCAGCGGCGCGGCGGCGGCGGTGCCCGACATCAGGCTGAGGGTCAGTGCGGCGCTCATGCCGAGGACACCGGCCACGGTGAGTCTCTGCTGTACGGACTTGCGGGAAAGGCTCCGGGGGAACATGGATTCCTCCTGCTGTGGGGGGTGGGGTTCTGTGGTGCCGAAGACGCGGTGCGGTGGAACCTGGCGCGCCGGTGCGGGAACGGTGCGCCAGACGGAGAGGTCAGGGTGCGTTCGGTCAGGAGGAGACGGCCGCACGCTTCCCGGAGAGGGATCTACGCGCGTCCACATGACGCGAACACGACACAGTGAGCCACAGGAACGTGCATGCGGTAAATAGTTTTCCGATTCGTTAGTGGTCTAGACCTTTCTGTACTCCGGTGAGCTGCGGAAACGGATCGAGCCTGGGCAGAATTTTCTCCAAGTGACGTGAGTGGAGCAGAAATTGACGGTCCGAATGCCGGTTGCCCGGGTCCTTCCTCCTTCGCCCGTGTGGGTGTCGCGTGGCCGCGCGACCGTGTCCTCGGCACTCCGGGGGCCGTTGACCGCATGGACGCGTACCGCGGGACAAGGCGGCGGAGGGCGTGGTTGCCGAGGGCGTCGGTGGTGACGGGGGCCGCCTCCGGTCGGCCGGCTGGGTGGGATGGGGGCGCGAGCGGGCGCGCGTGCCCGGCGCACGGGAGCGCGATGTGATCTGGGTATGCCGGAGAGTGTGCGGGCGTACGCCAGCGGCTATCCGGATTTGATCGGGTCGTACGCAGCGATACTCGCACAATAGGGGCAGGTGATGGCTGAATGTTTCTGTTGGAGTCGGGTCGGCGTATGTCTTGGGCGGGTCGCGGCCCTTGCCGGTCCATTGAGTACATGTGGGCAATGGGCTGAATTTGCGTCTTCGGCCGACGAGGGTCCTCTATTGTGATTGACGCGAGCGAGTGAAGCCGGGGGTTCCGGCTCGGCTATCGGCGTAAGTCGGTATCCCGAGGCGTAACGTATCTCCGCCCGCGTCGTCGAGATCGCACCGTGAGGGGACGGGCGGTCCGGCGGGTGGCTGCATGAATTGATCGGTGCAGCATGCCCGGAAAAGACTGATGAACATGTCGTGGAAAGTGCGAGAACAGGTGGGGGACGGTCGTGGCTAATCCTTTCGATGACGAGTCGGGGCGGTTCGTGACGCTGGTGAATGGCGAGGGGCAGTACTCGCTGTGGCCGGCGCACATTGATATCCCGGGCGGCTGGCGCGTCGGCGGCCCGGAAGGGTCGCGTCAGGAGTGTCTGGACGCGATCGAGGCCGCGTGGACCGACATGCGGCCCGCCAGCCTCGTGCGGTTGATGGAGGCCGACGCCGGATAGGGGGCGTCCGAGCCGTCGGAGGTGTCGTAGGCCCCCACCGGGGCGGGCAGGTTCTGGCACTCCCGTCTGATCGAAGTCGCTCCCAAACCGAGCAGAATCGATCAGACGGGAGTGATATTCAGTCATGCCTCGCCTGTAAGCGTTCATGTCGCCTTCACGTAGTTTTCATGAATCATCGGTGGACTGCCTCGTGGCTCGTCCTTGAATACGTGAAGGCACCGGGCTGCCTTGCGGGTTGTCCTGCCCCGTAGCGCCCCTTGAGTGCCTGCTGTCACAGCTGCGCGATTTCCCTCTTCGCTAGCTCCGGCCGCCGTCGGCTCTGGACGCCGCATCGGCGCGGGCCGGTTTCCGTCGCGCCTTCTTCGTCCCCACGAAAACTCTCCCCAAAGGTGTGGTTCCGCATGCGCGAAAAAGAATCAGTCCCCGTAGTCCCGGTTCTCGAGGCGGACTTCGGGATGACCGCGGCCCAACTAGGTGTCTGGTACGGGCAACTGGTCGATCCGAAGAGCCCTAAATACAACATCGGGGAATGCTTCGAGATTCGGGGCGACCTCGACGAGGCCGTTTTCGCCGCAGCGCTCGACCGAGCGGTCGCGCTGTGCGACAGCCTCAACGTCGAGTTCGTCAGCACGGACGACACGGTCCGCCAGCATGTGGTCCGGCGCCCCCCGGCCGAGACCGGCCGGCTCCGCCTGGTCGACCTGACCGACGCCGACGATCCCGCCGGCGTGGCCGAACGCTACCTGGCCGAGGACATGGCAGCCGTCGACAGGCTCGACGCCCCGCACCACCACTTCGCGTTGCTCCGTCTCGGCGACCGGCTGCACTACTGGTACGTCCGCTTTCACCACATAGCCGTCGACGGTCTCGGCGGCGCCGTCTTCGCCCGCACTGTCGCCGACCTCTACGGACGCGCCGTGCGGGGCGAGGACCTCGCCACAGTCGAACTGCCCGCCGCACCGCTGCGCGATCTCGTCGCCGACGAGGAGGCCTACCGCGGATCCGACCGCTACGAGGCCGACCGCGCCTACTGGATCGGCCGGTTCGCGGACCTGGTCACCGACCGCGCCACCGGCACGCCCGGTGCCGACGAAGCGGACGCGCACAGCGGCAGGGCGCTCATCCGCCGGCGCACCGACGCTCCGGCACCGGCCGCCCTCGACGGGCCGGGCATCGGCCTGCACACCGGAGAGACACTGCCCGGCGCCGTCCTCGACAGCCTCCGCGCGCTCGCCTCCGCCCACCGCACCGGCTGGAGCGCCGTCCTCGTGAGCGCGGTCGCCGCCTACGTCGGCCGGGTCACCGGATCACGGGACGTCACCGTGGGCCTCGCCTCCAACGGCCGGCACGGCGGACTTCGGCACATCGTCGGCATGACCGCCAACATCCTGCCGCTGCGCCTGACCGTCACCCCCGACATGACGGTCGGAGCCCTCGTACGTGCCGCCGCCGCCGAGATGCGCGGCGCCCTGCGCCACCGCCGGTTCTCCCGCGAACAACTCGCGCGTGAAATGAACATGGCCGACGACGCGGCCCGCCTCACCGGTGTCGTCGTCAACTTCATGGGCTACGACTACGACCTCGACTTCGCGGGCAGCCCCGGCGTCTCCCGCGTGCTGTCCATCGGGCCCGTCGACGACGTGTCCCTCTTCGTCTCCGAACGGGCCGAGGGCAAAGGGCCGTTGATCGGCTTCGACGCGAACCCGGAGCTCTACCGCCCCGAGGACGCGCGACTTCACCAGCAGGCCGTTGTCTCCTTCCTGTCCGCCCTGGCCGACGCGGACCCCGAAACGCCCCTGCGCGATCTGCCGTTCCTCGACGCGAACACCGCCGCCGACCTGCACGCACAGGGGTGCGGCGACGCCCTGCCCGCCGAAGCCGTGGCATCGAGCCTGCCGGAGGCGTTCGGCGCGCAGGTGCGCCGGACACCGCGGGCCCCGGCGGTGGTGGACGGAGCCGTCACGCTCACCTACCGGGAGCTGGCGCGGGCGGCGGACGAGCTCGCGGGCGCCCTGGCCGGCTGGGGGGTCGGTGCAGAAGACGGCGTCGGCGTCCTCGTCGGCCGATCGGCGGCCGTACTGACCGCCACACTCGGCGCGGTCGGCGCGGGAGCGGCGTACGTACCGATGGACCCCGCCTGGCCGGCCGAACGGCTCGACCGCGTCGTGGAAGCGGCCCGTGTCCGCGCCCTGGTGGTCGACGAGGCGGCCGCCGGTCAGCCGTGGGTGCGGGAGGCGGCCGCCGGCCTGCCGTTGATCGTCCTCGGCGCGCACGGCGACGTGTTACGCGGCGCCCCTCCGCGACAGGGCCCCCTGCCGCGCGGGATCCGCGGCGACCGGCTCGCGTACGTGATGTTCACCTCCGGCTCGACCGGACTGCCCAAGGGCGTCGGCGTCACCCACACCGACGTCCTCGCGCTGGCCGCCGACCGCACCTGGACGGACGGCGTGTCCGACGCCGTGCTGATGCACTCGGCCTATGTGTTCGACGCGTCCACCTTCGAGATCTGGGCGCCGCTCCTGAACGGCGGCCGCGTGGTCGTCGCACCCGGCGGCGTCCTGGAGGCGCGGGTCCTCCACGACCTGGTGGACCGGCACGGCGTCACCGCGCTGTTCCTGACGACGGCCCTGTTCAACGTGATCGCCGAGGCGGACCCTGCCGCGTTCACCGGGCTCCGCCTGGTCGCCACGGGCGGCGAGGCAGCCACCCCGGACCTCATGCAGCGGGTCGCCGCCGCGACGCCCGGCACACGCGTCCTGCACGTCTACGGCCCCACGGAGACCACGACCTTCGCCGCGCGCCACCCGGTCGCCCCCGGCGCCGGGGGCGTGCCGCCCATCGGCCGGCCCCTCGACGGAACGAGCCTCTACGTCCTCGACGACTCCCTCGGCCTGGTGCCGCCCGGCGTCGTGGGGGAGCTGTACGTGAGCGGCCACGGCGTCGCCCGCGGCTACCAGGGCAGTACCGCGCTCACCGCCACCCGGTTCGTCGCCGACCCGTACGACGCGTCCGGTCTCCGGATGTACCGCACCGGCGACCTCGTGCGCTGGACCGCCCACGGCGACATCGAGTACGTCGGGCGGGCGGACGGCCAGATCAAACTCCGCGGCTTCCGCATCGAACCGGCCGAGACCGAGAACGTCCTGCTGACCGACCCGGACGTGCGCGGCGCCTGCGTCGTGGTCCGTGAGGACACACCCGGCGACCGGCGGCTCGTCGCCTACGTGGTGCCGGCCCCCGGCGCCCGGCTGGACGACTCCGCCCTGGCCCGCCGGGTCGGACGCGCACTGCCCGCGTACATGGTGCCCTCCGCGTTCGTGCCACTGGACGCGCTGCCCCTGAACCCCAACGGCAAGGTCGACCGCCGCGCCCTGCCCGCCCCCCGCGCCGTCACCGCCGGGGGCCGCGCCCCCAGGACCGCCTACGAGGAGGTCCTGGCCGGGCTGTTCGCCGATGTCCTCGGCGTACCCGGGGTCGGCATCGACGACAACTTCTTCTCCCTGGGCGGCCACTCACTGCTCGCCACCCGCCTCACCGGCCGGGTGCGGACGGCCCTGGGCGCCGAACTCGGCCTGGGTACCCTGTTCGACCATCCCACGGTCGCCTCCCTGGCCGCCGCCCTGGACACCACCGGGGCGGTCCGGCCCGTCCTCTCCCCGCAGCCGCGCCCCGACGCCGTACCGCTGTCCTTCGCGCAGCAGCGCCTCTGGTTCCTCAACCGGGTGGAGGGGCCGGGTGACGCCTACAACGTTCCGCTCGTCCTCGAACTCGACGGCCCTCTGGACACGGACGCCCTGCGCGGCGCCCTCGCCGACGTGGTCGCCCGGCACGAGAGCCTGCGCACGGTCTTCGCAGAACACGACGGCGTCGCCCGTCAGGAGGTCCTCGACGCGGACGCCGCGCAATCGCTCGTCCCCCTCCTCGTCGAGCGCCCCCCGGCCGGGGGGAACGCCGACGCCTGGGCCGAGAGCACCGTGCGCCACCTGACCACCACACCCTTCGACCTCGCGGGCGACACCGCCGTCCGCGCCCGCCTCCTCCGCCTGGACCCCACCCGCCACATCCTGGTTCTCGTCCTGCACCATGTCGTCGCCGACGGCTGGTCCCTCGCCCCGCTCAGCCGCGACCTCGGCGTCGCCTACCGGGCCAGGACCGAGGGCACGGGCACGCCCGGCTGGGCACCGCTGCGCGTGCAGTACGCCGACTACGCCCTGTGGCAGCGCCGGCTGCTCGGCGACGACAGCGACCCGGACAGCCTGGCGGCTCGTCAGCTCGCCTTCTGGAAGGAGGCGCTGCAAGGCGCCCCCGACCTGCTGGATCTGCCCCTCGACCGGCCCCGCCCGGCCGTGCCCAGCCACCGGGGCGGCGCCGTCCCCTTCGAGCTTCCCGCCCCCGCGCACGCCGCCGTGATCCGGCTCGCCCGTGCCGCCGGCTGCACACCCTTCATGGTGCTCCAGGCAGCCCTCGCGGTGACGTTGCAGGCCCACGGCGCCGGCTCCGACATCCCGCTGGGCACCGCGGTGGCCGGGCGCACCGACGAAGCCCTCGACGATCTGGTCGGGTTCTTCGTCAACACCGTCCTCCTGCGTGCGGACCTGTCCGGCGACCCGACGTTCCGCGAACTGCTCGACAGGGTCAAGGCGTTCGACATCGCT
The DNA here is from genome assembly GCF_044756945.1 of Streptomyces sp. NPDC091387. NCBI lineage: Bacteria > Bacillati > Actinomycetota > Actinomycetes > Kitasatosporales > Streptomycetaceae > Streptomyces > Streptomyces sp. NPDC091387. Next base: position 230,203 of record NZ_JBIVTZ010000006.1, read on the forward strand.
GCCCTCAGCCACGGCGACATTCCCTTCGAACGGATCGTGGAGGCCCTCAACCCCGAGCGGTCCGGCGACCACCACCCCCTTTTCCAGACCATGCTGGTCCTTCAGAACCAGGAGCGGGCGGACCTCGATCTGCCCGGCGTCACCGTCCGCGACCGGTCCCGGCACCGCGGGGGCAGCAAGTTCGACCTGACGTTCTCGCTCACCGAAGTCACCGAAGTCAGCGGAGCCGGCGAAGAACGGGGATCCGCTGAGGACAGCAGAGCCGCCGAGCTCACCGGACCCATCGGAGCCGCTGAACCGGCCGACTCGCCGCAGCGCGCCGCCGCGGACACCCTGCCCGGTGCCGGAGGCATCGGCGGATACCTGGAGTACGCGACCGACCTCTTCGACGCCGCCACCGCCCGCGCCCTGTGCACCCGTTTCGCCCGCGTTCTGACCCTGGCCGTCAGCGACCCCGGCCGGGCCGTCAGCGACCTGGACCCCCTTGCCCCGGAGGAGCGGGACCGTCTCCTGGCCCAGGGACGCGGCGTGGGGCGGCCCGTGGCCTCCCGCACCGTTTCCGAAGCTGTCCGGGACCGGGCCGGGCGCACCCCCCACGCGGTCGCCCTGCGCGACGCGCACACGAGCCTCACCTACGCCGAACTTGATGCCAGGACCGACGCCCTCGCCCAGGCCCTCAGGGGGCGTGGCGCGGTCCGTGAGACCAGGGTGGCCATCGCGGCGCCGCCGTCCGTGGACACCGTCGTCGCCATGCTGGCCGTGCTGCGGGCCGGCGCCGCCTACCTGCCGATCGATCCGCACTACCCGGCCGCCCGCATCCGCCACATGCTGGACGACGCCCGCCCCGTCCTGCTGCTCACCACCGCGGACGTCCACGCGGACCTGTCCGACTGCGACGTCCCGTGGCTGGCCCTGGACGAACCGGCCGGCCGGGCCACGGACCGCGCCGAAAGCCTGCTGGGCGCCCCCTATCCGGCCGACCCCGCCTACGTCATCCATACCTCCGGATCCACCGGCCGCCCCAAGGGCGTGGTCGTGTCGCACGCGGCCCTGGCCAACCACATGGCCTGGATGGCGCGGCACCTGACGATCACTCCGGACGACCGGGTCCTCGCCCGTACCTCCTTCAGTTTCGACGCCTCCGTGTGGGAGCTCTGGCTCCCGCTGATGAACGGCGCCGAAGTCTGTGTGCTGCCGGACGGCGCCAATACGGACCCCCGCGCCCTGGTCTCCTGGATGAGGCGATTCGGCGTCACCGTCGCCCAGTTCGTTCCCTCCCACCTGGCCCTCGTTCTCACCGAGGCGGCGCACGCGGCGCCGCTGCCCGGCCTGCGCGCCGTCCTGTGCGGCGGCGAACCGCTGCCCCGCACGCTCGCCGACGAGGTGGCCGGGCTGTGGCGGGCCGAGGTGCACAACCTCTACGGGCCCACCGAGGCAACCATCGACGCGACCGCCCACCGGGTCGACGTCCCGCAGCGCGGCGGACGCGCGAACACCGCGACGCCGTACGAGACCGTGCCGATCGGCCGCCCCGTCGACGCCATGCGCGCCTACGTTCTCGACGGCCGGCTGCGGCCCGTACCGCCCGGCGTCACCGGCGAGCTGTACCTGTCGGGTCCCAATCTCGCCCGCGGCTACCTGGACCGCCCCGGCCTGACCGCCGCCCGGTTCGTCGCCGACCCGTTCGACGGCGAGGGCGGGCGCATGTACCGGACGGGCGACCTCGTGCGGTGGAACCGTCACGGTCTGCTGGACTACGTGGCCCGCGCCGACGATCAGGTCAAACTCCGCGGCTTCCGCATCGAGTTGGGGGAGGTCGAGGCCGCGCTGCTGGCGCGCCCCGGCGTCACGGCCGCCTGCGCCGTGATCCGTGAGGACACCCCCGGCGACCGCCGCCTCGTCGGCTACGCCGTCACCGGTGACCCCGGCCTGCGCCCCGTCACCCTGCGCGACGCCCTGGCCGAGAGCCTGCCACAGTACATGGTGCCCGGCGCCGTCGTCGTGCTCGACGAGCTTCCGCTCCTGCCCAACGGCAAGGTGGACCGGCGCGCCCTGCCGGAGCCCGCGCCGGGCACCGCCGCCACCGACGGTGCGGGCCGGCACAGCCTCCAGGAGGGCGTGCTCGCCGGTATCTTCGCCGACGTTCTGCAACGGCCCCTGGTGAGTGCGCACGACAGCTTCTTCGACCTCGGCGGGCACTCGCTCCTCGCCATGCGCGTCGTCAGCCGCGTCCGCGCCGTCCTGGGTGCCGAGATCGCCGTACGCACCCTCTTCGACCATCCGACGGTCGCGGGACTGGCCCGCGTCCTGGACCTGCGGGACCGGCCCCACCCGCCGGTGGTGCCCGCGGCACGGCGGCCCGATCCGCTGCCGCTCTCCTTCGCGCAGCAGCGCCTGTGGTTCCTCAACCGGCTCGAGGGCCCCAGCTCCGCCTACAACATCCCGCTCGTGCTCGAACTCGGCGGCGCCCTGGACACGGACGCCCTGCGGGCCGCTCTGCGCGACGTGGTGGAGCGGCACGAGGCGCTGCGCACCCTGTTCCCCGAACGGGACGGTGTGCCGCATCAGTTGGTTCTTCCCGCCGCCGACGTCACGCCCCGGCTGCCGGTCGTGAGCACGGCACCCGCGGACCTGGAGGCGGTCGTGCTCGCCGCCGTGCGCGAGCCGTTCGACGTCAGCACGGACCCGCCCCTGCGCGCCCTGCTCCTGCGCTCCGCACCCGGCCACCACGTCCTGGTCCTCGTCCTGCACCACATCGCGGGTGACGGCTGGTCCCTCGCCCCGCTCGCCCGGCACCTCGGCGAGGCCTACGAGGCCCACCTCACCGGCCGGGAGGCCGGGCCGGTGGCCGGCACCCCGCTCCAGTACGCCGACTACACCCTCTGGCAGCACGCCGCGCTGGGCGACGGCATCGCACCGCGGAGCGTCCTGCGACAGCAGCTCGACCACTGGCACAACGCCCTCGCGGGCCTGCCCGAACTGATCGACCTCCCACTGGACCGGCCGCGCCCGGTCACCATCGACCCGGCGGGAGCCGTCCACACCTTCGACGTGCCGCCCGCTCTGCACGCCCGGCTCATGCGGCTGTCGAGGGAGTCGGGCAGCAGTCTGTTCATGGTGCTCCAGGCGGCGGTGGCCACCCTGCTGCACCGGCACGGCGCGGGTGACGACATCCCACTCGGCTCGCCCGTCGCCGGCCGCACGGACGAGGCACTGGAGGATCTCGTCGGCTTCTTCGCCAACACGCTGGTCCTGCGCACGGACCTGTCCGGTCATCCGACCTTCCGTGAACTCATCCTGCGCGTAAGGGAGTTCGACCTCGCCGCTTACGCGCACCAGGACGTGCCCTTCGAGCGTCTCGTCGAGAGCGTCAACCCGGTCAGGGCGCGCAACCACCATCCGCTGTTCCAGACCATGCTGGTCCTGCAGAACCAGGAGACCGCCCGCCCCGAACTGCCGGGCCTCACCGTGGAGAGCCGGCTCCTGCACAACGGCCTGAGCAAGTTCGACCTCACCTTCGCGTTCGGCGAGGAGCCGGGCGAGGGCGGGCTCACCGCGGGGATCGAGTACGCCACCGCGCTCTTCGACCGGTCCACCGTCGAAGCGCTCGCGGACCGCCTGGTCCGGCTCCTGGAGCAGGTGGCCGACGACCCCGCCCGGCCACTGGCGGCCTACGACCTGATGACGCCGGACGAGCACACCCGCGTCACCCACTGGGGCACCGGCGGCAATCTGCCCGCACCCGCCGAGAACGCCACCCTGCCCGCGCTTTTCGCGGCCCAGGCGCGCCGCACACCGGACGCCATCGCCGTCGGGGACGACGACACCGCCCTCACCTACGCCGGACTCGACCGGATCTCCGCCGACCTCGCCCGAGCCCTGGCGGGCCTGGGCATCAGCCCCGAGTCCGGGATCGGCGTGCTGCTCACCCGCTCGCCGGCGGTCGTGGCCGTGTCCCTGGGCGCGGTCCGAGCGGCCGGTACGTACGTACCGCTGGACGCCCGCTGGCCGGGGGAGCGGCTCGAACAGGCGGCCGCGGTGGCGGCCGTGCGGGTCCTCGTCGTCGACGAGGCCGCCCTCGGCTCGCCCTGGGTGAGCGAGACGGCCCGCCGGATCCCGGTCGTGGTCGTGGACCGGCTCGGCCGGATCGTCCGCGGCGCGCCCGAGCGGCCGGGGGACCCCGCCCCCGTGGCGGGCCCCGGAGCCCTCGCCTACGTGATGTTCACCTCCGGCTCGACCGGACTGCCCAAGGGAGTCGGCGTCACGCACGCCGACGTGGTGGCGCTGACGGCCGACTCCGCCTGGCAGGGCGGCGCCGCCGACGCGGTCCTGATGCACTCGGCGTTCGTCTTCGACGCCTCGACGTTCGAGATCTGGGCCCCGCTCCTGCACGGCGGCAAGGTCGTCGTCGCACCGGACGGAGTGCTTGAGGCGCGTGTCCTCGGTGATGCCGTCCACGAACACGGAGTGACCGCCGTCTTCCTGACGACGGCCCTGTTCAACGTCATCGCCGACACCGATCCGGGAGCACTCGCCGGCCTCCGGCTCGTCTGTGCCGGAGGAGAACTGGCCTCACCGGACGCGATGCAGCGGGTCGCCGCCACCGTGCCCGGCGTGCGCGTCCTCCACGTGTACGGCCCCACAGAGACGACGACCTTCGCCACCCGCTACGACGTAGTGGCCGACCTGCCGTCGGGTCCGCCGCCCATCGGGCGCGCCCTGGACGGCATGCGGCTGTACGTCCTCGACGGCTCGCTGGGCCCGGTCCCACCGGGCGTCACGGGAGAGCTGTACCTCGCCGGGCGTGGTGTGGCACGCGGGTACACCGGCCTTCCCGGCCTGACCGCCACCCGCTTCGTGGCCGACCCCTTCGACACGTCGGGCGGTCGCATGTACCGCACCGGCGACCTCGTCCGGTGGACCCGCGACGGGCAGATCGCCTATGTCGCCCGCGCCGACAACCAGGTGAAGCTGCGCGGCCACCGCATCGAACTCGGCGAGATCGAGGGCGTGCTGGCCTGCTGCGAAGGGGTCGCCGACTCCTTCGCCGTCGTCCGAGAGGACACCCCCGGCGAGCGGCGGCTCGTCGCGTACGTGGTGCCCGCCAACGGGGCGCGTCCCGAGCCCGCCGACCTCGCCCGCGCCGTCGGCCGGTCCCTGCCCGCCTACATGGTGCCCTCGGCGTTCGTCCTGATCGGGGCGCTGCCGCTGACCCTCAACGGGAAGGTCGACCGGACCGCTCTGCCCGAGCCCGCACACCACACACCCCTTCCCGGGCGCGCCGCCCGCACCGTGCGCGAGGAGGTCCTCTGCGCGCTGTTCGCCGACGTGCTCGGCCTCGACCGGGCGGGCGCCGACGACAACTTCTTCGCGCTGGGGGGCCACTCCCTGCTCGCCACCCGCCTCGCCGCGCGCATCCGTACCGCGCTCGGGGTGGAGGTCCAGGTCAAGGCCGTCTTCGAGCACCCCACGCCCGCCGCGCTCGCGGCCACGCTGGACGGTGCGGAGGGAGCCAGGAGCCCGCTGGAGCGTGCCCCGGGCCGGCCCGATCCGCTGCCCCTGTCCTTCGCCCAGCAACGCCTGTGGTTCCTCAACCGGTTCGAGGGGCCCAGCGCCACGTACAACGTGCCGCTGGTGCTCCGCCTGGACGGCCCGCTCGACGCGGACGCCCTGGGCAGCGCCCTCATTGACGTCGTCGAACGCCACGAGAGCCTGCGCACCGTCTTTCCCGAGACCGACGGCGTGGCGCGCCAGGTCATCCGCGACGCGGGTGGCGCCGACCTCGACCTGAGCCCCTGCCACACCGCCCCCGGCCGGCTCGACGCGGTCCTGAGGGCCGAGGTGGCGCACCCCTTCGACGTGAGCGCCGAACTGCCCGTACGGGCCCGGCTGCTGCGGCTCGGCGCCGAGTCCCATGTCCTCGTGCTGATCGTCCACCACATCGCGGGCGACGGCTGGTCCCTCGTCCCGCTCGCCCGCGACCTCGGCGACGCCTACCGGGCACGTTCCCAGGGTGAGGAGCCGGGCTGGACGGAACTCGGTGTCCAGTACGCCGACTACACGCTGTGGCAGCGCGCGCTGCTCGGCGCAGAGGACGACCCCTCCAGCCAGGCCGTCCGCCAGCTGGACTTCTGGCGCCACGCACTCGCCGGCGCCCCCGACCTGCTCGACCTGCCGTGCGACCGGCCGCGCCCCGCCGTCACGGCGTACCGCGGAGACGCGTTCGCCTTCCCCGTCGACGCCGAGACCCACCGGGCCCTCGCGGAACTCGCCCGGTCGCGCGGAAGCAGCCTCTTCATGGTGCTCCAGGCGGCCGTGTCGGTCCTCCTGTCCCGGCACGGCGCCGGTGAGGACATCCCGCTCGGCACCGCCGTCGCCGGACGGACCGACGAAGCACTCGACGATCTGGTGGGCTTCTTCGTCAACACGCTCGTTCTGCGCACCGATCTGACGGGGGACCCCACGTTCGCCGAAGTGATCGACCGGGTCCGGGAGTTCGACCTGGCCGCCTTCGCCCACCAGGACGTCCCGTTCGAGCGCCTGGTGGATGCCCTCAGCCCGGCCCGGGCCCAGAACCACCACCCGCTGTTCCAGACCATGCTCGTCCTCCAGAACCAGGCGGACACCACCGTCGACCTGACCGGTCTCACGGTGACCGGGCAGCCCGTGCCCACCGGCATCAGCAAGTTCGACCTGACCTTCACCTTCACCGAGACACGTGACGGCGAGGGCCGCCCCGCCGGCCTCGACGGCGTCCTGGAGTTCTCCACCGAACTCTTCGCCCACACCACCGCCCACGCCCTGGCCGCCCGCCTGACCCGGCTGCTCGCCTCACTCGCCGCCGACCCCGGCCGCCGCGTCCATGCCGTCGGCCTCCTGGAGGCGGCCGAGCTGGCGGATCTGACGCGGGCCGCACACGGACCCGTCCGGCCCGCGGCGGCGCGCACAGCGCCCCAGGCGTTCCGCCGACAGGCCGCCAGAACCCCCGACGCGATCGCCGTGCGAGACGGCGCTTACCAGCTCACCTTCCGCGAACTGGACTCACTCTCCAACGACCTGGCGCACCACCTGCACGACCGGGGCATCGGCCGCGGCGACCTCGTCGCTCTCGCCCTGGAGGGCACCGCCGACCAGGCCGTGGCGATGCTGGCCGTGGCCAAGGCCGGGGCCGCCTACCTGCCGCTCGACCTGGAGTACCCCGAGGCGCGCGTCACCTACATGCTCGACGACGCCCGCCCGGCGCTGCTCCTCACCCACGGCACGGCCCGCACCGCACGGTACGTCCCCTCCGTGCCCTGCCTCGCGCTCGACGACCGGGCGGCCTGGTCCACGGGGCGCCCGGCGCCGCTCCCCGCCGCGCCGGACCCGCTCGACGCCGCGTACGTCATCTACACCTCGGGCTCCACCGGCCGCCCCAAAGGCGTGGTCGTCACCCATGCGTCCCTGACCAACCACATGGCCTGGATGGCCCGCCACCTCGGCCTCACCGACGACGACCGGATTCTCGCCCGCACCTCGCCGAGCTTCGACGCCTCGGTCTGGGAGACCTGGCTGCCGCTGCTGCACGGCGGCTCCACCTGCCCCGTGCCGCCCGCCGTCAACCACGACCCCTCCGGCCTGCTCGCCCGGATGCGGGACGCCGGGGTGACCGTCGCGCAGTTCGTGCCCTCGCACCTCGCGCTCGTCCTCGCCGAGACCGGCCCCGAAGAGGCACCCGCGACCCTGCGCGCCGTCCTGTGCGGAGGCGAACCCCTGCCCAGGTCCCTGGCCGAGCGCACCGGACAGGCCTGGCGGGTCGAGGTGCACAACCTGTACGGGCCCACCGAGACCACCATCGACGCCACCGCCCACCACCACCGGACCGGGGAGCAGGACACCACGGCGGGGGAGGGTGGCGTGCCGCTCGGCCGCCCCGTCGACAACACCCGCGCCTACGTCCTGGACGCCGGGCTCCGGCCGGTGCCGCCGGGAGTCACCGGCGAACTCCACCTCGCAGGCGAGGGGCTCGCACGCGGCTACCTGGGGCGCCCCGGCCTGACCGCCGCACGGTTCGTCGCCGATCCGTACGGCCCCGCCGGGAGCCGCATGTACCGCACGGGCGACCTCGTCAAACGGGGCACCGACGGCCTGCTCACCTACGTCTCCCGCGCCGACGACCAGGTCAAGCTGCACGGCTTCCGCATCGAACTCGGCGAGATCGAGGCCGCGCTCACCGCGCTCGACGGCATCGCCGCCGCCTGCGCGGTCGTCCGCGAGGACCGGCCGGGCGAACGGCGCCTGGTCGCCTACACCGTCCCCGACAGGCGCGGCGGCGGCGCACACCCCGGCGACGCGGAACTGCGCAACCGGCTCACGTCGGCCCTGCCGCCGTACATGGTGCCCGCCGTCTTCGCCTCCCTCGACGCGCTGCCGCTCCTGCCGAACGGCAAGACCGACCGCAAGTCCCTGCCCGCCCCGGCGCGCCCCGCCGCCACCCGGCCGGGCGGCCGGCCCCGCACCGCGCGGGAACGCGTCCTGTGCGACGTGTTCGCCTCCGTCCTGCGTACCCCGGCCGTCCGCACGGACGACGACTTCTTCGCGCTCGGCGGCGACAGCATCCTCTCGATCCAGCTCGTCAGCCGGGTACGCGAGGCCGGCCTCCGGGTCCAGCCCCGCGATGTCTTCCTCCACCGCACCCCCGAGGCCATCGCGGCCGTCACCACCGCGCTCGACGAACACACCGCCGCGCCGGCCGACCAGGGCACCGGCGAGATGCCGCCGACGCCCATCGCCGCCTGGCTCCTCGCGCGACCCGGCGCCACGGACGGGTACAACCAGTCCGGGGTCCTGAGCACGCCCGCCGGGGCCGACGAGGACACCCTCGTCGCCGCCCTCCAACTCCTCCTCGACCACCACGACATGCTCCGCCTGCGGGTCACCCTTCCGGACGGCGGCGAACCGGTGCTCGAAGCCCTGCCGCCCGGCACGGTGGACGCCCGCCGCCGCTTCACCCGCGTCGACATCGCGGGACTCGACGCGGAAGCCGTGCGGGCCGCCCTCACCGAGGCGGGCGAACAGGTTCGCAGGCGGCTGCGTCCCTCCCAGGGGGACGTCGTCGAAGCGGTCTGGTGCGACGCCGGAGCGCACGAGCGCGGGCGCCTGCTGCTCGTCGTGCACCACCTGGCCGTCGACGCCGTCTCCTGGCGCATCCTCGCCTCCGACCTCGCCCGCGCATGGCAGACGGTCACCGAGGCCGCCGCAGGGCAGCGCCCCGACACGGCCACGGCGCTCCCCGCCGTCACCACGTCCTACAGAGGCTGGGCGCACCTGCTCGCCTCCCAGGCGCGCACTGCCGCGCGGGAAGCCGAACTGCCCCTGTGGCAGGACGTGCTGAGTACCCCGGACCCGCAGCTGGGATACCGGCCCCTCGACCCCCACCTGGACACCGCCGACGGGACACGCACCCTGGTCACCCACCTTCCCGCCACCTGGACGCAGTCCCTGCTCACCACCGCTCCCGGCGCCTTCCACGCCGGCGTGGACGACATCCTGCTCACGGGCCTCGCCCTCGCCGTCTGCGCCTGGCGCGCGGAACGGGCCCCCGGCGCGTCCCGCCCGGCCGGCACCGGCGTTCTGCTCGACCTGGAGAGCCACGGCCGCGAGCAGATCGCAGACCACATCGACGTGTCCCGGACGGTCGGCTGGTTCACCAGCCTCTACCCGGTCCGGATCGACCCCGGGCCCGTCGACGCCCGAGGCCCCGGCGGCTTCGACGCCGCACTGGTCGAACGCGCTGTCAAACGGGTCAAGGAACAGCTGCGGACCGTCCCCGACCACGGCGTCGGACACGGAATGCTCCGCCACCTCAACCCGGCGACCGGCCCCCGGCTGGCCACCGCGACCGAACCCCAGATCGGCTTCAACTACCTGGGGCGATACGCCGCTTCGCACGAGGCGGCAGACGGGGGCCCAGGCGCCGACTGGGCCGTACTGCTCGACGGCGGCGGGCCGCGCAGCCAGGACCCCGACATGCCCGTGCACCACGTCCTCGACATCAACGCGCACACCGAGGACCTGCCGGACGGCCCGCGCCTCGTGGCGCGCTGGACCTGGCCCAGCGACCTTCTCAAGGAGGAGGACGTGGGCGCCCTGTCCGACGCGTTCACACGGGCGCTGCGCGCCATCGCCGACCATGCCGAACGACCCGACGCGGGCGGCTACACGCCGTCCGACCTTCCCCTGGTGTCGCTCAACCAGGCCCAGATCGACCGACTGCAGAACAAGTGGGGTGGACGCAAGTGACCGGTTTCCAGCTGGAGGACGTACTACCGCTGACGCCGCTTCAGGCAGGCATGCACTTCCACGCCCTGTACGACTCCCGTGCCGTGGACGTCTACACCGCCCAGTTCGTCTTCGACCTCGAAGGCCCCGTCTCCGTACCCGCGCTGCGCGCCGCCATCGCCGCCCTGCTGCGCCGGCACGCCAACCTGCGGGCCGGCTTCCTCCACGAGGACCTGGACGAGCCCGTACAGGCCATAGCCGCCGCGGTTCCGGTACCACTGGAGGAACTGGACCTGACCGGTACGGACGGCACGGGCGGCACGGAGGAACGGCTCACCGCGTTCCTCGCCGCCGACCGCGTCCGCCGCTTCGACCTGACCACCCCGCCGCTGATGCGGTTCACCCTGGTGCGCACCGCGCCGCAGCGCCACCGGCTCGTGATGACGAGTCATCACATCCTGTTCGACGGCTGGTCGATGCCCCTCATCGTGCGGGAACTCTTCGAGCTGTACGCGACTCAGGGTGACGACAGCGCCCTGCCGCGTGTCACCCCCTACCGGACCTACCTCGGCTGGCTCGCGCAGCAGGACCGCACCGCCGCGCTGGACGCCTGGGCCACCGCCCTGGCCGGGATCGAGGCGCCCACCCTGCTCGCCGGGCCCAGTGGCGCGGGCGCGCAGAGCGCCGCCGAACTGCCCGAGACCCTGGTCCTTGAGCTGGACGTGGCCACGACACTCCGGCTGCGCGAGACGGCCCGCGCCCACCGGCTCACCCTGAACACCCTCGTCCAGGGCGCCTGGGGCCTGGTGCTCGGGCACCTCACCGGGCGCCCTGACGTCCTGTTCGGCGCCACCGTGTCCGGCCGCCCGCCGGAGATCCCCGGCATCGAGTCCATGGTCGGCCTGTTCATCAACACCGTGCCCGTACGGCTCCGCCCGGAGCCCGGCGAGACCCTGGCCGGGCTCCTGACCCGGCTCCAGGAGGAACAGGGCCGCCTCCTCGGCAGCCAGCACGTCGGCCTGAGCGAGATCCGGGCCGCCACCGGCCTGGACGAACTCTTCGACACCCTCACCGTGTTCGAGAACTATCCGATGGACGACGAGTCCCTGCGCACCGCGCAGCAGGGGCTGCGGGACCTGGCCGTCACCGGCTTCAGCGGCACGGACGCGGCCCATTACCCGCTCACCCTGACCATCGCCCCCGGCGACTGCCTGCGGATCACGTTCGGCTACCGGGCCGCCGTCCTCGACCGCGACGGCGTGGCCCGGACGGTCGCCCGAATGCGGCACGTGCTGACGTCGATGGCGCAGGGGCTCGACCGCCGCGCCGACACTCTGCCCGTCCTGCTGGACGGTGAGCGCGAGACCCTGTTCTCCCAGGCGGCCGGCGCCGAACTGACCGGCGGAGCAAGGGGCATGAGCATCCCGGACGCCGTGGCCGGGCAGGCCGCCCGGTACCCGGACGCGGTGGCCGTGTCCGGTGCGGGCGAGCAGCTGACCTACCGCCGGCTCTGCGACCTCTCCGACGAGCTGGCCGGTGCCCTGGCCGGGCTCGGGGTCGGCGCCGAGGAGGGCGTCGGCGTCCTCGTGGGCCGCTCGACCGCCACGGTCACCGCCTCCCTGGCCGCCCTGCGCGCGGGCGCCGCCTACGTGCCGCTCGACCCGCGCTGGCCGGCCGAAAGGCTCAGCCGCGTCGCCGAAGTGGCCGGCCTCCGTACCCTGATCGTCGACGAGACCACCCGCACCCACCCCTGGGTGAGCCAACTCGGCCCGGACACCGGCGTGCTGACCGTCGACACCGAAGGCCGTGTCCGGCGGGGCGGACCGGCCGCCCCGGGCACCCTCCCCGCGGTCACCGGCGGAGCCCGGCTCGCGTACACCATGTTCACCTCCGGCTCCACCGGCCTGCCCAAGGGCGTCGGCGTCACCCACGCCGACGTGACCGGCCTCGCGGCGCACCGGGCCTGGGCCGACGGCGCGGCCGACGCCGTCCTGCTGCACTCGGCGTACGTCTTCGACGCCTCGACCTTCGAGATCTGGGCCCCGCTCCTCAACGGCGGCCGCGTCGTCGTCGCGCCCGAGGGCACGCTCCAGCCCGCCGTGCTCAGAGACCTCGTCACCCGGCACGGCCTGACCGCGGCGTTCCTGACGACCGCCCTGTTCAACGTCCTCGCGGAAACGGACAGCGACGCCCTCGGCCTGCTGCGTCTGGTCGCCACCGGAGGCGAGGCCGCCGCACCGGGCGTCCTGCAACGCCTCGCCGCCGCCCACCCCCACACCGCCGTCCTCCACGTCTACGGACCCACCGAGACCACCACCTTCGCCACCGCCCACCACGTCCGCCCCGACGACAACCCCACCGGTGCCGCCCCCATCGGGCGCCCACTCGACGGCATGCGCGGCTACGTCCTGGACGCGGCGATGCGGCCCATACCACCTGGCGCCGAGGGCGAGCTGTACGTCGCGGGCGCCGGTGTCGCGCGAGGCTACCTCGGGCGGCCCGGCCTCACCGCCACCCGCTTCGTCGCCGACCCCTTCGACGGCACCGGCGCGCGCATGTACCGCACCGGCGACCTCGTGCGCCGGGGCGTCGACGGCACCCTGCACTACGTGGCCCGGACCGACCAGCAGATCAAACTGCGCGGCCACCGCATCGAACCCGCCGAGATCGAGACGGTGCTCCGCGCCGACCCGTCCGTGGACGCCGTCTGCGTCCTGGTCCGCGAGGACCTGCCCGGCGACCGCACCCTCACCGCCTACGTCGTCCCCGCCCCCGGGTACGCCCCGGACCCCGCCCAACTCGCCGCACACGTAGGCCACCACCTGCCCGCCTACATGGTGCCCTCCGTCATCCAGCCGATCTGCGCGCTGCCGCTGACCCCCAACGGCAAGCTCGACCGGGCGGCCCTGCCCGAGCCCACCGGCCCGTCGGCCACCGATGTCCGGCCGCCACGCAGCGCCCTGGAGGAGATCCTCGCCGGGCTGTTCGCCGACGTGCTCGGCGTGGCACGCGTCGGCATCGACGAGAGCTTCTTCGCCCTGGGCGGCCACTCCCTGCTCGCCACCCGCCTCGTGGGCCGTGTCCGCGCCGCCCTGGACACCGAGACCGAGATCCGCACCCTCTTCGAGAACCCCACCGTCGCCGCACTCGCCACCGCCCTGGAGACGGCGGGCCGGCCCGCCCGCCCCGCCCTGGTCCCGCAGGAACGCCCCCACACGCTCCCGCTGTCCTACGCCCAGCAGCGCCTGTGGTTCCTCCACCGGCTCGAAGGCCCCTCCCCGACGTACAACATCCCCTTCGCCGTACGCATCGACGGACCGCTCGACACGGAGGCCCTGCGCCGCGCCCTGCACGACGTCGCCGGCCGGCACGCCGCCCTGCGCACCGTCTTTCCCGAGGGCGACGGCGGACCGCACCAGCACATCACCGCCCCGGACGACGTCCGCCTCCCGTTCACCCTGGAGACCGTCGAGGAGGACAAGCTCCACCACCGGATCAGAGCCGCCACGGCGGAGCCGATCGACATCGAGAACCGTCCTCCGCTCCGGGCCACCCTGCTGCGCCTCGCCGACGACGCCCACGTCCTGGTGCTCGTCATCCACCACATCGCCGCCGACGGCTCGTCCCTCGCGCCCCTGGCCCGCGACCTCGGCGCCGCCTACCGGGCTCGTGCCGGTACCGGGGAACCCGCGCCGACCGCACTGCCCGTCGACTACGCCGACCACACGCTCTGGCAGCGCCGCCTGCTCGGCGACGAGCACGACCCGGACAGTGTCGTGTCACGCCAGCTCGCCTACTGGAAGGACGCGCTGGACGGCCTGCCGGAGATGGTCGAGCTGCCCTGGGACCGGTCGCGCCCGGCCGTGCCCCGGCACACCGGTGCCACCCACGACTTCACCGTCGGCCCCGCCACCTCCCGACGGATCGCGGAGCTCGCCCGTACCGGCGGATGCAGCGTCTTCATGGTGCTCCAGGCAGCCCTGTCGACCGTCCTGTCCCGGCACGGCGCCGGGGACGACATACCGCTGGGCACGGCCGTCGCCGGACGGACCGACGAGGCCGCCTCCGACCTCGTGGGTCTCTTCGTGAACACCCTCGTCCTGCGCACGGACCTGTCCGGCGACCCGACCTTCCTCGAACTGCTGCACCGGGTGAAGGAGCGCGACCTCTCCGCGTACGCACATCAGGACGTCCCCTTCGAGCGACTGGTGGAACTGCTCAACCCCGCGCGCTCGCAGAGCCACCATCCGCTCTTCCAGACCATGCTCGTCCTGCAGAACCACGCCCCCGCCGCCCCGGTCGACCTGCCGGGCCTGACCGTGAGCGGCATTCCGGTCGACGCGGGGGTCAGCAAGTTCGACCTCTCGTTCACCTTCACCGAGACGTACGACGACAGCGGAGCCCTCAACGGCATGCGGGCCGCCGTCGACTACGCGACGGAACTCTTCGACGCGGCGACGGTCCGCGACCTCGCCGACCGGCTCGTCCTGCTGCTCGACGCCGTCGGCGCGGACCCCGACCGCCCCTTGCACACCTACGACGTGCTCACCACCGCCGAGCACACCCGAATCGCCGCCTGGGGGACCGGCCCCGTCGAGGACCTGCCCGAGTCGACGCTTCCCGCGCTCTTCGCGCAGTGGGTCCGGCGCACCCCCGACGCCCCGGCGGTCCGCGACGCCGGCACCACCCTCACCTACGGCGAACTCGACACCCGCGCGGACGCACTCGCCCACCACCTCGCCGCCCACGGCATCGGCCCCGAGGACCGGGTGGCCGTCGCCCTGCCCCGCACCCACCACCTCGTCGTCGCCCTGCTCGCCGTCCTCAGGACCGGGGCTGCCTACGTGCCGATCGACCCCGACTACCCGGCCCGGCGCCTGTCCTACATGCTCGACGACGCCGCCCCGCGCCTGCTCCTCACCACCCCCGCCATCCACCGCGCCCTTCCGGACACCGCCGTACCGCACCTGTACGCCGACGAACTCGCGGACAGCCCGCGCACGGGCGGTCCCCGCACCGTCCCCGCCCCGTTCCCGTCCCTCGACCCGGCACACCCGGCCTACGTCATCTACACGTCCGGCTCCACCGGCCGCCCCAAGGGCGTCGTGGTCACCCACCTGGGCGTCGGTGCCATGGCCCGGACACAGAGCGAACGGCTGCGCGTCACCCCCGGCAGCCGGGTCCTGCACATGGCGTCCGTCAGCTTCGACGCCGCGTTCTGGGAACTGTGCATGGGGCTGCTCTCCGGAGCCTGCCTGGAGATCGACGCACGCGAAGCCCTGCTGCCCGGCCCCACCCTCGCCGCCCTGGTCCGCGAACGGGGCATCACCCACCTCACCCTGCCGCCCGCCGCACTCGCGGTGATGCCCCCCGGCTCGCTGCCGCCCGGCACCACGATGGTCCTCGCCGGGGAGGCGTGCCCGCCCGCCCTCGTTCACGCCTGGGCGCGGGACCGGTTCCTCGTCAACGCCTACGGGCCGACGGAGACCACCGTCTGCGCCACCATGAGCGGCTACCAGCAAGCGGACGGCCCGCCGGCACCCGACCGGACGGTGCCCATCGGCACCCCGGTCAACGGCACCCGGGTCCACGTCCTCGACGACCGGCTGGCCCCCGTACCGCCCGGCGTGGTCGGCGAGTTGTACGTCTCCGGCGCGGGAGTCGCCCGCGGGTACCACGGCCGGGCCGCGCTCACCGCGTCCCGGTTCCTCGCCGACCCGTTCGACCGCACCGGGGGCCGCATGTACCGCACCGGCGATCTGGTGCGCTGGACGGCGGCCGGAGAGCTCGTCTACGTCTCCCGGGTCGACGACCAGGTCAAACTGCGCGGCTTCCGCATCGAACTCGGCGAGATCGAGGCGGTGCTCGCCTCCCTGCCCGGCGTCGCCGCGGCCTGCGCCGCCGTCCGCGAGGACCGGCCCGGCGACCGCCGCCTCGTCGTGTACACCGTGGCCGCGGACGGTGCGCCGGGCCCCGACGAGGCCGAGGTGCGCGCACACCTCGCCGCGAGCCTGCCCGCCCACATGGTCCCCGCCGCCCACGTCAGCCTCGGGGCCCTGCCCGTCACACCCAACGGCAAGACCGACCGGCGCGCCCTGCCCGCACCCCACCGCGCCGGGCCGGCCGGGGGCCGGGCGCCGCGCACCGCACGTGAGCGCGTCCTGTGCGAGGTGTTCGCGGAGACGCTCGGCGTGCCCGGAGTGGGCGTCACGGACGACTTCTTCACCCTGGGCGGCCACTCACTGCTCGCCGTGACCCTGGCCAGGCGGATCGGAGAACGATGCGGCGTACGCCCGTCCCTGCGCGCCCTGTTCGCGGCGCCCACGGTCGAGGGCGTCGACCGTCTGCTGGGGAGCGAGGCGGGGGAGGAGGACCAGGAGAACACCGCATCACCTGACCTCGCCTCAGAGGTCGTGCTGGCAGCGGACATCACGGGCCGGGCCGCGTCGGCCCACGTGCCCGCCCTGGCACACAGGCACCCGCGTCCGTCTCCCCGGCCGCTGCTGACCGGCGCTTCCGGCTTCCTCGGCGCCTTCCTCCTGCGCGACCTCATCGAGACCACCGATGGCCCCGTCGACTGCCTCGTACGCGCGGCGGACGACCACACCGCGGCGCAGCGGCTCCGGGCCAACCTGGAACGCTACGGCCTGTGGCGTCCCCGGTACGCGGAACTGATCCGCCCCGTCCCGGGCGATCTCGCCGCCCCCGGCCTGGGTCTGTCAGCCGCGGACCGGACCGCTCTGCTCCGCCGCCTCGGCCCGGTCCTGCACAACGGCGCACGCGTCAACTTCGCCGCCGCATACGGTGATCTGCGCGCCCCCAACGTGGCCGGCACCGAGGAACTGCTGCGCCTGCTCGCGGACTCCGCCTCACCCGGGATGCACTACATCTCGACCACCGGTGTCTACGCCCCGGCGCCCGGCCCCGTCACCATCACGGAGTCGACCCCGACGGGCCCGGCACCCGGCCTGCCCGACGGGTACGCGCAGAGCAAGTGGGTCGCCGAGGGACTCGTCGGCCTGGCCCGCGAACGCGGCCTGCCGGTGACCGTCCACCGGCCCGGCCGGATCAGCGGCGACACCGCCACCGGCGCCTGCCAGGACCGCGATCTGCTGTGGCAGCTCATCAAGGGCTGTCTCCAGGCGGGAGCGGTGCCGGACCTGCCGTACGGGTCGACCGACTGGGTGCCCGTCGACTACGTCAGTGCCGCGGTCGTGGCCCTCGCCGCGTCAGGCCGGACCGGGACGGGGACGTATCACCTCACCAACCCGGACGCGCCCGGCCTGGGCCGCGTCTTCGAAGCGGCCGCCGGCCTCGGGCACGAGCTGTGCACCGTTCCCGCGGCGGACTGGCAGGCCCGGGTGGCGGCGCAGCCCGACAACGCGGCGCAACTGTTCCTCGGCGACGAGGGCCGGACCCGGAGCGAGGCGACGGACCTCCGCCGCTTCGACTCCCACCGGACAGCCGGCGCCGCGGCGGCCGCGGGAATCCACCAGCCGCCCCTGACCGACGAGGTCCTGATCCGCTACCTGACGTACTTCCACGAAACGGGATTCCTGCCCGCCCCCGGGGTACCGGCCAGGTCGTAGCTGCCGGTGGGCAGCGGCGTCCGGGTCAGCCGCTGCCCCTGGACGCCGCCGCCCACGCGAGGGAGGTGGGCCCGCCCGGAGTCGCGGAGGCACCGGTGCCGCTGGCGTCACCTCCGCCGCCGTCAACGGAGTTGGGGGAAGAACAGGCGACGCTGGTCGCGTGGTCGTGAGCCGAGTAGACCACCCGGTGCGCCACGTTGAGCTCCACCGGATACTGACCGACACCCATGAGGTTTCCGCCCAGCAGGCGGGGCCGTGCGGCTCGTTGTGCAGGTCGATGCCGATCATCGCGTCGTTGCCCACGTAGCGGGCGGCCGGCGCTTCGAGGTTGGCCAGCCAGGTGGATTGTGGTGCCGTGGGTGGTCCTCGTTCCCGCCGAAGGTTGAAGTTCCTAGCTGCGGTGCGGGAGTTGGTGAATGACGGCCGGCGCCATAGAAGCGATAAAGCAATGGACATGGAGATGGTGTGCGCGGTGTCCAGGAGGTGAAGCCACGCCGCTCGCTCCCTGGCGCCGACCCGTCGGGGACGGGGAGCGGCTGACATCTCTGTACGCACCCGGCACAACCATCCTTGCCGTTCGAGGGTCACATCAAGTGGGAGCAATCCGCTCTCGGGAACACAAGGGGGATATATGCGAAGCATGCGTAATGTCGCGACTGTCGGGGCTCTGGCCACACTGATGCTGGGCACCACGGCCGCGTTCGGCACGATCGCCTCTGCCGCGCCCAATGTCACGCCGCAGGGCGTCTGCGGTGGTTCCTACAAGACGGTGAACTCGGTGCCCGTCGGATCGCTGGGTACCGTCTACCTGACGTACAACTCCGCGAACGGCAAGAACTGCGTCGCGACCATCCGTGCCAACCCGGGGGCGGCCAAGGACATGGCCACGTACATCTTCGTCTCCGACACCGACGACTGGGCCGGGGACTCCGGGAACTACACCTCGTACGCGGGTCCCAGCTACGTCTACGGCAAGGGCCACTGCGTGAGTTGGGGCGGCCACATCGCCAACGTGTACGCGGCGGTGGAGAACTCCAACTGCGCGAAGCTCAAGGAACACCGGGTCACCGAGGTCCGCTGACCCGGCGCGAGGCGACGTCCGTGAGAGCTGCCGTATCCGGCGGACGTCGCCTTCGGCGCGGAGACCGTGCTCGGCCCGATCCCGGCGGGCAGGGAACACTGGCCCCTCTACGCAGGCCCTGCTGTCTCGTCGTCGACGGTGACGCCCACCTGGTCGGCCACGGTGGTGAGGGCCGTTCCCAGCGGGAGCGCGACTCGGGTGACGGCGTGCCGGTCCCCGCGGGTCGGGTCCCGGTTGACGATCAGCACCGGTTTTCCGGCCTGAGCCGCCTGGCGGACGAACCGGAGCCCGGACATCACCGTCAGTGAAGAACCAAGGACCAGAAGCGAGGAAGCCTCGCGGACCAGTTCGCGGCAGTCCTCGACCCGCTGCGGGGGCACCGCCTCGCCGAAGAACACCACGTCCGGTTTGAGGACGCCGTCGCAGACCGTGCAGGCCACCGTACGGAAGTCCCCGATCTGCGCGTCGGTGAGGTCGGCGTCACCATCCGGATTGATCGTGGCGGCCACTGGCTGGAAGCCCGCGTTGGCCTCCTCCAGCCGTCGCGCCAGTTCGTGGCGCGAGGTGAAGGTGCCGCAGGAGAGGCAGACGACCCGGTCCAGGCTTCCGTGGAGTTCCACGACGTCCTCGCTGCCGGCGGCCTGGTGCAGGCCGTCGACGTTCTGTGTGATCAGCCCCGCGAGCAGGCCCTGCCGTCCGAACGCGGCCACGGCCCGGTGCCCGGCGTTGGGGCGGGCGCGGCCGAAGGTGCGCCAGCCGAGGTGGCTGCGCGCCCAGTACCGGCGCCGCGCCTGCGCGCTTGCCGTGAAGTCCTGGTACGTCATCGGAGTGTGCCGGCTCAGGCTCCCGCCCTCGCCCCGGTAGTCGGGGATGCCCGACTCGGTGGAGATACCCGCCCCGCTCAGCACCAGCACGCCGCCGGTGCTCAGGGCATCGGTGATCGGCTCCAGATCCGTGGTGGCGGGCGGCAGGTCCTCGGTGGGGGCCCAGCTCAGAGTGGGGCGCATGCGCATGCCTCAAGGGTACGGAACCGGCTGCCGTCCCCCGCTCGCGGCACCGCCGACGCGGCTCCGCCGGTCGGGAGGGCGAGGTCGGCGCTTTCAGTCCTGCCGCACCACAGGCACCGACGCGCAGCCGCGGAGCCCCGCGTCCCCGCGTGCCCGGCCGGGAGACGTCCCGGTTCCCACTACCCGGCCTTCGAGGACCGCGAGCCAGCCGCCATCGGGCAGGCCGGCCCGCAACCCCTCCTTATCGGCGGGTTCGAGGGCCTTGAGCAAGGCCGGGTCGGGGTTTGTCGGGGGCGCCGCCGCTGCCGCCCGCGATGCTCCCCGGCGCCACTCGGCCACGGTCCGTTCTGCTCCCCGTACCCGTACCCACAGCACGTGCTGGACCACGATCAGCGGACCGAGTGCCGTCAGGAGCGAGAACGCCCCGGTCAGCGCCCCGAGGGCGAACAGCGCACTGACCGCGGCGGACACCGCCAGCCCGATCCCGGCCGCGAGGAGACCGGCGGCCCGCCCGAAGGCCTTGAACGCCACCAGCGGGAAGACCACCAGGAGCAGCAGGTCGCCCAGTCCCAGCGCCACGGGCGGATCACCCCGTGTGACGGCCAGCAGTGGAGCGAACGGCAGCCCCATGACCTGGGCGGCGAACCGGTCTTAAACATCAGACGTAAGATGTCTGACGTTTAAGGTTGTCGTCGAGTGAGGAGTCGCGGATGAGCCACGCCCCAGTGCCCGGAGAGAAGAGGTCGCGTGATCCCGGACAGCAGGGAAGCGAGCACCGCGTGGCTGTCATCGGTGCGGGCGCCATCGCCCGCGACCATGCCACCGCGATCGCGGCCGTTCCGGGAATGCGGCTGACCCACGTCGTCGACCGGCACCCCGAACGGGCCGCCGCGCTGGCCGCGCTCGCCGAGGGCGCCACATGGTCCACCGATCCGGCGACCGCGTGGTCCGACGGCATCGACGTCACCGCGGTGTGCACCTCGCCCGAGTCGCACACCGAACTGTCCGTGTCCGCCCTCGAAGCCGGCCGAGCGGTCCTGCTGGAGAAGCCCGCCGCCCTGAACGTGGCCGACGCCGACCGGATCCTCGCGGCCGCGAAGACGGCCGGCCGGCCCCTGCTGGTGGCCCAGACGGCTCGCTTCCAGCCCGTCCACCTCGAGATGGCCCGAGCGGTCGCCGAAGGCGCGATCGGCACGCCCCGGCTGGCGCACCTCACCTGGTACACCGGGCACGTCTGGCCCGGCGGCTGGCGGGGCTGGCAACTGGACCCGTCCCGTTCCGGCGGCCATGTCGCCCACAACGGCGTGCACGCCCTCGACCTGCTGACCTGGCTCATGGACGACGAACCGGTCCGGGTGTTCGCCCGTCCGTGCCGTACGTGGGCATCCGGGATGCCGACCCCCGACAGTTTCCAGATCCTCGTACGCTTCGCCGGCGGCGCTCTCGCCACCATCGAGCTGTGCTACGCCCTCGTCGCACGCGGCACGTTCGTCCGCCGCCTCATGCTCTCCGGCACGGCCGGCACCTTGCACCACAGCAGCGAGGACGAGCCGCGAGCGCACTCCGCGTCGCCCGTCGCACCCGCGTCGATCGAGGGTGCGATGACCGAGCAGACCAGGCACCTGCGCGATGTGCTCGACGGTGTCGCGGCCCCGCTGACCGCACCGCACCACATACGCGCGGCCCTCGCCGCCGCGCTGGCAGCACAGCTCAGCGCGGACGAAGGCCGCCCCGTCGACGTCAAGGAGGTCTGCTGACATGAGAATCCTCATCGCATCCGGGGTCCGGCACGCCCGTGACTACGTACCGCTGCTGAGGTCCCTGCCCGGCATCGATGTCATCGGTTGTGCGGACACTGCCGACAGCCCCTTCGCCGAGGACAGCGCCGCCCTCGCGGGCGCGACGGACATCCCGCTGCTCGACCTGGACGAGGGCCTCGCCTCCTGCGACATCGCCCTCGTGTGCAGCGAACCCACCCGTCACGTCGACCTCGCGGTGAGAGCGCTCGAAGCGGACCGGCACGTACTCGTCGACAAGCCCGCCGCGACCGACACGCGAGGCGCGCAGCGCCTGTGGGACGCCGCCGACCGCTCGCGCGGGCTGCTCAGCGCCGTGCACCGCCTCTACTCCCCGCAGATCGCTCGCGCCCGGCGCATCGTGGACTCCGGTGCGATCGGTCTGCCCCTGGCCGTCGACGCGGAGTGGCTCGCGGCGGGCGGGCTCGACGGAGCGACCGTCGAGCGCCCTGAACTGGTCTGCGACCCCGCGCTGTCCGGCGGGGGTGAACTGATGAACTTCGGGTGGTATCCGGCTCTGGCGATCCGGCATCTGACCGGCCTGGAGGTGGAGGAGGTCGTCGCGTTCAGCAGCGCAGCGCCCCGAACGCCGCTCTTCGACGGTCCGCACGGTACCTACGGGGTCGAGGACGCGGCGGTCCTCTCGCTCCGGCTGGGCAATGGAGTGGTGGCCACGGCCACCGTGGCCCGCACTCCCGTCGGTGTCGGCCCGGCCCCCGTCTCGTCCACCCTGCGCGTCCTCGGCTCGCACGGTCACGTACTCGCCGACGAGGACGCTCCCTCGGTCGCCGTGCGCGGGGCGGACGGCGTCAGCGTCTCCCGCCAGATCGGCGGGCCCGCCGGGTTGACGGCGCTGCGGCTGCTGTTCACCGAGTTCTGCGACGACATCCGTTACGGGCGCACTCCGCTGGTGACGGCGGCCGATATTCACGCGGCCGTCGCGGTGGTCGAGGCCGCTCTCTCCTCGGCACGCGAGGACGGCGTCCCGGTCGCCCCCGCCGTCCGCACGACTGCCACGGGCGCGGCCTGAGGGGCGTGCGTGACCCGTGCCCGGCGAACCCCGCCCCGACCAGGGGCGGGGTTCGCCGGGAGCTTCCCGCCTCCTGCTGAGGCGGCATGACTCAAACCGGTTCGGGCAGCGGTTCCGGTTGCCGTACCGGGGCGGTCTTCGGTTCCCACCGTTCGGTGGTCCGTACGTAGCCGTGGATCACCGAGGCCATCGCCAGAATGAGAAGTGGACCGAACACCCACGGATGGTTGGCCATCTGCATCGACAGATAGCGGTACGAGACCAGGAGTGCCGCGAAGACGGTCGCACCGTAGGCGACGAGCTGGATACCCGACCGGTCCCAGCCGCGGTCGAGTGCGCGCAGAGCCGCCTCGATCGTGAGCGTGAACACCACGCCGGCGATGATGTCCGCGCCGTAGTGGTAGCCGAAGCCCAGGGTCGCGGCGAGTGTGGCCACCAGCCAGAAAGCGCCCGCGAATTGGAGGAAGCGAGGGCCCTTGCGGGAATGGATGAAGATGGCGGTCGCCCATGCCGTGTGCAGGCTGGGCATGCAGTTGCGCGGCGTGATCTCGTCGAACGACATGTGCTGCGGGGCGATGATCGGCGGCGTCGTGTTCGGCCACAGGTTGGACACCGCCCAGTGTCCGCCGTCGGCGCCGTAGGCGAAGATCGGCCCGACCACCGGGAAGAGCACGTAGATGCCCGGCCCCAGGAGGCCGATGACCAGGAAGGTGCGCACCAGGTGGTGGCCGGGGAAGCGGCGGTCGGCCGCCACGTTGCGCAGCTGGTACAGCGCGACGAAGACCGCGGCCACCGCGAGCTGGGTGTAGACGGAGTCGAGGAAGTGGGCCCCGATCGGGCCGGTGGCCGTGACCATCCGGCCCACCAGCCACGACGGGTTGCCCAGCGCGTGATCGGCGGTTGCCACGTACTGGTCGAGCACTTCCGGACGGGTCTTCGATGTGATGAGCAGCCAGGTGTCACCGGTCTTGCGGCCGGCCACCAGGAGCAGGCCCAGCCCGACGCCCTTCAGCAGCAGGATGCGTTCCGCGCCCGTGCGGCGTGTGACGGCGATGACCGCGTAGCCCAGAATCACCCACAACGCGCCGTTGCCGAAGGGGTGGCCGTGGGTCACCTCGGCGTCGAGCGCCCATCGAACCAGCAGAATGGTGACGTCGATTCCGACCGCGACACCGACCGCGATGAACCGTTGCCGCCAGGTGAGCACCACCATCATCAACGCCATGCTGGCGTAGAGCAGGAAGCCCGACTGGGGGGCGACTATTACCTCTTGCACCTGGGTGGTGATCGGCCCCGGCAGGCCGTAGTGACGCGCGGCGATCTCCAGAGCGATCAGGAAGCCGAGGGTCACCACACCCGCCGTGGCCCACAGTATCGTCCTCGGCTGACGCCACGCGGCGAACGTGATTCTGCTGGTTATTCGCGAAAACACCCGCGATGCTATAGGTATCAATTGTTTGGCCGATTTGCTAGACGTTGGTTGAGTAAGTCACTCTTCGCGCCGGAAAGACCGGTTTTCCGGTGAATGACGGGCGATGAGGGCGCTCGTCGTGAGTTCGAACATGCTAGCGGAGGTACGCGGGTGCGTTCGCTGGTCACGGGTGGTGCGAAGTTGACTCGACCCCGCGCCATGGCCGAGAACGGGGGCGTGGGGGAGGGGGTCGGGAACCGTCAGGCCCGGGCGGGTCGCCAACTGCTTGGCCAGGGGCCGGTGTCCGGTCGCGGCGACCACCTCGTCCACCGGTTGTCGTGCGGGCGTGGCAGGTACGCCGTGCTGCGCGTGGCATCGGCCCGGGCCGGATATGACCGGCCTGTTCTGCCGCCGGTTGATCTTCAGGAGTCCGCGCAACCCCCGATGATCAAGCGGTGGCTGCTGGTGCGCCGCTGTGGATCCGGGCGTGTTACGGCTGATCCGGGGTGGTGTCCGGGGTGTCGTGGCCGTCGAGGAAGCCATGCAGCACAGCGGCCTCCGCGCGCAGGCGCGCGACCCGGTCCGCGTGAGCGGGTGCCTTCAACTGTGCTGCCACGTCGAGTCGTTCCGCCGCCTCGGCTCGCACGATGTCCGTCACGTCGCGCTCGCTCAGCTCACGTCGCACTGCCTCGGTGACGCCGACGCCGACCGGTGACTCCTCGAGGGACGGACCCCGTGACCCGGCTTCGTCCACGGGCACCGCCTCCGCGTTGTCCAGCGCCGAGAGCGTCGCGCGCAGAGCGCTCACCGCGACCTTGTCGCGGGCGCGCATCGCATCCGGGAGGGCCTGGCGCATTCGCCTACGTAGAGACATGACAGGACCCTATGACCGTTGCTGCCGGCCCTCACAACGGGGATCCCCACAGGGCGGACTTCTCCCCGGAAACACTGATTTGCTCAGCTTCGACAGCTCATGCGCACACGCACGACCGGGCGCCGCACCCAAGTGATCCGGTCGAACCGGTCCGCGACCGCGGTGGCCACGGGGGTGTCGGGTGAGGCGCCCGGCCGGTTGCTCACTGGTCTTCCCAGTCCCATGAATCGAAGAAGGCCGCCGTGCCCGTACGACGAGCCTCCATCACGGCCTCCAGCCGGGCGAAGTCCCGCCGTGGCATGAGCGGCTGCCATTCAGGAAGGGGCAGGACGCGTGCGTCGTCGTGTTCGGCCGGGTCCAGGACCACGGACCGGATCTGGTCGGAAGTCAGCCGGCCGCCCTCGAAGACGAAGCCGATCGTGGCGTAGGGCCATTCCTTTCCCGGCTGGCCGAAAATGGACGCGAGGAGCTTCGCGGGACCCTCGAAGGCGATTCCGGTCTCTTCGCGGCACTCCCTCAGGGCCGTCTCCCACGGCCGCTCGCCCGGATCCATGGTCCCGCCGACCAACTGCCACGGGTGGGTCCTGGAATACACCGCCCTCAGCTGCAGCGGGTTGTCGTGCTCGTCGGTGAAGAGCAGGCACGCGAACGCGGTCGCCTTCAGCACCGTCTCGGCGTACTGCTCGGCGGGCATCCACGCCGGGCTCACACTCTGGCGGCCGTGCCCCGCCTGCGGCTGGACGCCCTTCGCGAGAATGCGGGGTTCCTCATGAACATGGTTCGCGGTCAAGAGCTCTGATCCTTCTGAACGATGACGGGATTCCGAGGTGGCAGCGCGGCCCGCTCGGCTCTGGTGGGCGAGGATCATGCGGTGTGCCCAGGCGCACATGGTCAGCTGCTCCATCGTCTCCACGTCGAACCAACGGAACATGATGCCGTCGGTGACGGGCAGGGCCTCGGCGGCGTCGTCCCGCTGTCCGACATAGACCTGAATATGCCCTTCGGAGACGTGTGGCCCGGTCGCTCGGGTGCGTGCGAAGGGCACCAGACCGGGGATGGCCAGCCCCGTCTCCCTCGTGAATCTCACGGACGATGGCCTCGTCGAGCGACTCCGCGTGCGGGGACGGGAGCCCGCCGGTTGATGTGGGGGGCTCCGTACCTCTCCCGTGCTGCGGTGTTCGCCTGTTCCGGTTCCGTCTTCGGCTCCGTTGGGGTGTCAGGTGAGTTCGTGGGCGAGGTCCCGGCCGGTGGAAGGCGCCCGGCGCTATGCGCGTTCCGGGACGGGTGGTGTGCCGGGGTGCGGAACGGTGGCACGGGGCTGCGCCGCGTACTGGGCCGCCTGAGTGGCGAACATGGCGGCGTAGCGCCCCTGAGCGGCCATGAGCTCGTCGTGGCTGCCGTGTTCGGTGAGGCGGCCCCGGTTGAGGACGTAGATGGTGTCGGCGTGGCGGACACCGGACATGCGATGGGTGACGAGCACGACGGCACGGTGCGGCGCCGCAAGCCGGCGGATGGCGTCGAAGGCGGCGATCTCCGCTTCGGGATCGAGGGCGGAGGTGGGTTCGTCGACGATCAGCACACTGTCCGCCGGACAGGTTTCGGTACGCCAGTGGGTGCGGGCCAGACCGATCTTCTGCCACTCGCCGCCGGAGAGTTCGCTGGCACCCCGGAACACACGGGCCAGCAGACTGCTCAGGCCGTGAGGGAGTTTCGCGATGACGGGGGCCGCGCCGGCGTAGTCGACGGAGGGCTGGAGTTCCTCGTGCTCGGCGTGCCGGTCGGGGCGGCCGATGCGGATGTTGAGGGCGGCGGTGACCGGCCAGCGCTGGAAATCCTGGGTCAGCAGGGCCACCCGGTCGAACAGCCGCGAGCGGTCGAGGCCGGAGAGCTCGTGCGTGCCCCAGTACACCGTGCCGTCCTGGGGCAGCAGCAGGCCGGCGAGAACCTTCATCAGAGTGCTCTTGCCCGAACCGTTCTCGCCCACGACCGCGGTCACCGACCCCATGGGAAGCGTGATCGAGACCCCGTCCAACGCGGGGGCGTCGCGGTCCGGGTAGCGGTAGGTGACGTCGTTGAGCACGACGTGGCCCACCCGCTCCGGGAGGTGCTGCCCGCCGTCGGGGATGGCTCGTTGCGCGGCCTCGGCCAGGAACCGGTCGTGGTCCCGCACATAGAGGCTCTCCTCGTGCAGCTGGTTGATGTTCATGACCAGCGCCCCCAGACTCGCCGACCCGGACCGCACGGCGATCACCGCGGTCCCGGCGACGGCCAGGCTCATGTGGCCGGCCATGATCAGCCAGAGCATCACTCCGTACGTACCGGCCATCGCCAGGCCGGACAGTGCGGCAGCCACGAGTTCGGTGATCGCCTTGCCGTTCGCGAGCCGCTTCTGCTCGGCCTCCGCGCTCTCCGCCATGCCGCGGTACCGGTCCAGCAGGAACGCACCGACGGCGTGGATCCGCACCTCCTGCGCCGCGCTGCGCTCGGTCAGCAGGTTCCCGATCAGACGGCTGGCTCGCACGTGTTCGACCCACGTCATCACCGACACGTACCGCTCCTGAGCCACGCGCATCGCTCCCCAGCCCCGCGGGGCCGCGATCAGCAGCAGCATCGGAAGCAGCGCCGGGTGCAGGACGGTCAGGATGCTCGCCGTCGCGATCAAGGAGATCGTGCCGTTGAGGGCGGCCACGCAGGCGCCGATCATGCGCCGGGCGGAGGCGGCCCCGTACTGGGCCACATCGATCAGGCGGCGAAACTCCGGATCCTCGATCGCCTCCAGTTCGACCACCGTGGCCGCAGCCAAGTACTCCGTCGTCGCGGTCCTCTCGACCAGCGGCTCCAGACGACCTGCCCGTGACGTGGACAGGCCGGCGAGGCCCGCGTTCACCACGGCGACCACCGCGCCGACGACCAGCGCGGGCACCGCCACATGCAGCCGGTCGACGGGTTCCCCGCTGCCCAGCAGGGCATGCATCACGGAGTTGACGGCCAGAAGCCCCACGGCGGCCGCGATGCCCTGCCCGATCTCGCTGAGGCCGACGACGAGCAGCGCGGGCCGGTCGGCCGCCCATGCCCGGCGCAGTGTGCTGCCGACCAGCCGCGGCATGGCCCGGATCGCCGAGACCATCGTCAGATCCAGCCTGGCGTGCTCGTGCTCGGCGAAGCCCATGTCGTAGCGCAGCGGGCCGCCGAACAACTCCTGCTCGGCCGCGGAGATGGCCGGCTCGACCATCCGGACCCGGCGTAAGTACTTCCTCACGTGCTGCCTCCTCGGGCGGTGGCCGTCCGGGTGGGAGGCCGGGTTCGACGGGCTTGCGGTGAGCGTGCGAATGATCGCCACGGGTGCGGGGGGTGACGGCGCGGCCCGGAGGGCGCTCCCTCGGCGCTCAGAGCAGACCGTTGGATTTGCCGGGCTGCGCGTTGTGCGAGTTCGCTCCCGTCCAGGGCCGCGCGACGCATGCGGCTCCGAGCCGCCCCCCACTACCCACCCCGACGCTACCGACGGACCGAGGGCCGAGTCGGCGAATCCGGATGCGTCCTTCGATGGTGTGATGTGTGCGGCCGGTGCCGCCGCGTACCGGTCTCGCCGTGGCGGCATCCCCGTTCCGGTCGGCGCAGCAAAGCGGCGCCCGCCGGAACGGACGCCGCGAAGCACTGGCTTTCCAGAGGAGGGGAGCGGGCGGACGGGACTTCGGAGAGGCGACGGGCCCGGACCCGGAAGGCGGGGGAAGGCGCTCAGGCGCCGCGCTGAACCGGACCGACCAGGGTGCCGCTGGCCACCGTAAGCTTGCCTTCGGCGACGGACGTGCCCGGGATCTCCCCGCCCGGGGCGCGGAGCGTGAAGGACGCCTCGTCCGCGGCGACGCCACGGACGTTGTCGGGAACCTGGATGTCGAAGTGCACCGGGTGCCCCGGGCCGAAGGTCACCGCGGTCCGCTGGTTGCCGTAACGGCCGGCGGTGATCCTGTCCTCCGAGCCGTGGTTCGAGAACCGCACACCGGTGGGCGAACCGGCCAGCCGGCACGGGGCGTACCCGCGCGGCGCGGTCAGGGTGACGCGGTAGTGGCGGTGTCCCGCGCTGCTGGGCGCCTTGGTGATCTTCGCGAGGTGGTTGGCCGGACGGCATGCGGAGGGTGCGGTGCCGGCGGCCTTCACGGACGCGGCCTGCGCCGTTTCCCCACCCGCAGCGCCCAACAGAGCTGTGGCGGCGAAGGCGACGGCGATCTTCCGGGCGGTACGCATCATGAACCTTCCCTGCTGTGCTTGATGGCCCTACGGGTGAGTCTCCGTCAGGAGCATGGCCTGGAGGACGCGTGGCCCTCGTTCTCACCCTCACGGGGGTTGTTCCAGGGCTATCACGGTGGTGCCACCAGGACGTGTAACCCAAACGGCTCGTGGTGGTTCGACCACGCGCCCGGCGGACGGGCCCGCGAGACGTGTCCGGCTTCGGCTCTCGGCCCCGGGCGCGTTCCTCGTCAGGGCGGTCTTCTCTCCGCCCGTCGTCGCCGCTGGTGTCCTTCTCTGCCTGACCCGCCGTTCAGGCTCGAACTCCCGATCTCAGCACTCAACGTTTCTGCCGGCGCTGGAGCCGACGCCGACGCGGCCTTCGATTCCGCGCCGGCGTCACCTGGACGACTCCTGGCGGTGGGGAGCGGAACCCTCTCGACGGGCGCCGCCCGCCCGGACCGTCCCACCGCGCGGCGGAAGGTTCACGGTGGCCCCGCGGCACGGGCTCCGTCGTACCGCAGCGGATCTCTCCCGTACCGCACCGGATTTCCGCCGTAAGGCACGGTGGTCTCGCCGCACCGGGGCGGATCGGACCGGAACCGCCTCCTACCGTTCCGCGCTGCGGACGCCCGGCGCGGCGGCCATCTTCCTGGCAGCGGCTCCCGCCCGGGCCGGGGTGGCCATGGTCGGCTTCGGCATCGTCTGGCTGGTCCATGCAGAGACCGGGTCCTTCGGGGTGGCCGGCCTGGTCACCGGCTCCTTCGCCGCGGCGGAGACCCTGGTGGGCCCGCAGGCGGCCCGTCTGATGGACCGTTTCGGGCAGCCGCGCGTCCTCGTCCCCCCTCCTGTGCGCCCACGCCGACGCGATCGCCGCCCTGGTCGCACTGGCCCTGACGGGGGCGCCCGTCGTGGCGCTCATGGCGGCCGGTCTCGCCGCAGGGGCGACCAACTCGGCCTTGCCCTGCTGCTGCCCGGCGCGGGCGTCGCGCCCTGCGTCATCGTCTCCTCGACGCTGGTCGACTCAGTCATGGACCGGTCGGTCCTGACCCAGGCCTTCACCTGGACGAACTCCGCGAGCGCGGCAGGCATCGCCGTTTCCGCCGCGGCGGTCGGTCGACTCGTCGACGGTCCGGGCGGCACCCGAACCGGATTCGCCGTCCCGCTCCTCGTCCTGACCGCGACGGCAGTTCTGACCTGGTCCGGCCGTCACGCCCTCACCACGGCCGACAAGGCTTCCGGGCAGTCGGCAGCCACTGCCCCCGGACCGGTTGTCGAGCGCACCCCTTCCCGTTCTGTTCAACTCCAGCCCTGCGAAAGAGACACACGGTCTCCTGAGCGTTGACATGTCTCCTACCGAGCCCTCAGGCTCGCCTGATGACAACGTTGTCTGCAGAGAAGAGGCGAGTCGTGCGGGTGTTCAGGAGACGTGGGCGAGGTGCGGGGGCCGGTGCCGTCGTAGCGGTGCTCGTGGCAGGGTCGCTCGTCGCGGGGTCCGCCTCGGCTGCCTCGGCCGACGTGGTGGACAAGGCAGGTGCGGCGTCGGAGGTGGGTGGGTACTGGGCCACGTCCTACGAGCCCGGGACGCCCCGGCCCGCCGGGTTCCCGGCTCAGGGGGCGGCGCGGAACCTGCGCGGCGAGACCACCCGGATCACCACCACCGTGCGCGACGTACGCTCCGATCACCCCAACGACACGAGTGCGCAGGAAGGCGTCGGCAGCCTCGCCGATCAGGACCCGGGCACCAAGTGGTACGCGCGTGACAGCGGCCGGCCCACCGGGGAAGAACCCGTGTACGCGCTCTACACCCTGCGCACCCCGGCGGCCGTCACCGGCTACTCGCTCACCTCCGCGAACGACGCGCCGCCGCGCGACCCGGCCGCGTGGACCGTCCTCGGGAGCGACAGCGACTCCGCCGGAAGGGACGCGGACGACTCCTCCTGGAAGGTCCTGGACCAGGAGAAGGGGCAGCGCTTCGGCGCCGGTGGGCAGAGCAACTTCTACCCGATCGGCACCTCGCACGCGTACCGCCACTACCAGCTCCGCATCACCGACAACTGCGCCGACCGGTGCCAGGGTTCGGCCGGTGACGGCGATAAGCTCCAGCTCGCCGACTGGACCCTGCGCAGTTCCGCGGGCTCCCCGGCCTCGGCACTCGGCGTCGCGGTCGAGAACGCCGACTCCGTGGGCGCGGCGGACGGTTCGGCCGCGCTGCGGTACGCGGGCCGCGTACTCGCCCCCGGACCTGCCTCCTCCACGGTGGTCCTGCGCTCCGGCCTCGATGTCCCGCTCGTGCGCAAGTCGAGGCTGAGCTACGCGATCCGCCCGGACGACGCCGCCTCGGCCCACGTCGCACTCGACGTCGTCTACACCGACCCGGACGGCCGGCACCCCCGCACCCACGAGGCGAGCACGAGTAGCAGAACACCCGTCCCGGGGGAGTGGAACACCGTATCGGCCGACCTCGGCGCGCTCGCCGGGAAGCGCGTCAGCGAGATCCGGCTGCGCTACGAGGACGCGCACGCCAAGTCCGGTGCCGAGCCCACGGGCTGGATCGACGATCTCAGCATCGGCAAGGCGGTCGTCGACCCCTCGACCTCCTGGAGCTACCTCGACACCCCCGGCGTCGACCCGGCGCGCGGGGACGAGAACCGCACGGCGTGGACCAAGGCCGGCTTCGACGCGGGCGACGTTCCCTGGAAGACGGCCACCGGTCCCTTCGGCGCGAAGAACGACGGCACCGACCTCGGGGCCGGCTTTCCCGTCCGCACCAAGCTGAGGCTCCGCAAGGACACGGGGGACAGCGCCGAGGCGTACTTCTTCCGGACGTCCTTCTCGATGGACCGCACCTCCCTCGACGCGATCACCGGACTCCTCGGAACGGTTGTCTACGACGACACCGTGACCGTGTACCTCAACGGCCGTCGCATCGCCGGCCACGGCGACGGGAAGATCGAGAAGAACCTCCAGTACGAGACCCCGGACGGTACCTCCGGCGAGGGCGACCCGGCCACCGCCCGCTTCGGCGTGCCCGCCTCGGCCCTGCGCGTGGGCACCAACACCCTGGCCGTCGAGGTACACCAGTGCAACAGCACCAGCTCCGACGTCTACCTCGGGCTCGGCTCGCTCACACAGACCGCCGGCTCCCTGCCCTTCACCGACGAGCAACTGGGCACCTCCTACGCCTCCGACACCCAGCCCACCGCGCCCGGCGGCGGTGACTACTTCACCTGGCTGCTGCGCTCGTTCGACGCCGCGCGGAACACCCCGTCCGTCATGGGAGCCAACGAGGCACTGCCGAAGGGAACGACGTACGAGGAACTGGCCGCGCTCAACGACCGGACCGTCGTCGACATCAACAACGCCCCCTCCGCGCGCACCGATCCCCAGGTGCACAAGGCACTTGTGGACGGAGCGAACAGCCCCTACCGAACGATGGCGGACGGACTGGGCGCCACCCTCGGCCGACTCTACGAGCAGGCACTGAAGAACGGCGAACTACCCAAGACGCAGACGCTGTTGTCCGGACGTGTCGAACACACCCCGGACTCCCCGGCCGACTGGTACCAGAACGCCAAGAACAACTACCGGTACAAGCGCCCCTTCGTCCGCATGGGATTCACCGACGAGGAGGGGCTCATCGAGCCGTGGGACAGCGCCGGCAGCTACGGCGGTCTCGCGGGAGACGGCTCCTTCCCGAGCGGGCACACCAGCCACGGCTACGCGCAGGGCATCGTCCTCGCCACCCTGCTGCCCGAACTGGCACCGCAGATCCTGGCGCGGGCCTCCGAGTACGGCAACAACCGCATCCTGCTGGCCTTCCACTATCCGACCGACATCATGGGCGGCCGGATCGTCGGCGAGCAGACCGCCCAGCTGCGGTGGTCCGACCCCGGGTTCCGCGACCTCCTGGAGCAGGCCAAGGCGGAGCTGGAAGCCGTCCTCGTGCAGAAATGCCGAGAGGCCGGTGCGGGCGCTTCGCTCACGCGGTGCGCCGACGGCGCGAAGCCGTATCTGCCCACGGCCGAGGCGCTCAGGGTGTACAAGGAGCGGATGACGTACGGCTTCCCGCACATCGGCGCGGAGGGCCGGCCGCCGGCCGTTCCGGCCGGGGCGCAGGACCTGCTGCGCACGGCGCACCCGAAGCTCACCGACGCCCA
The DNA here is from genome assembly GCF_044756945.1 of Streptomyces sp. NPDC091387. Classification (NCBI taxonomy): domain Bacteria; kingdom Bacillati; phylum Actinomycetota; class Actinomycetes; order Kitasatosporales; family Streptomycetaceae; genus Streptomyces; species Streptomyces sp. NPDC091387. Next base: position 263,635 of record NZ_JBIVTZ010000006.1, read on the forward strand.
GCGGCGTACCGTCCTCGCCGCCACCCAGATCCCCTCCGGCTCGGTGCTCGACGAGCATGGTGACGGGGGGAGTTGGCAGCGCATCGACCTCGCGGGCGCGATGGCCGCGAAGGTCACCGCGCACCGGGACGGGACCCTCACCGTCGACGGGGTGCGCGTGAACGCCGAGGGCGCCCGGCTCGGACAGTAGTCACCGTCCCGTGGGGCCCGACCGTCGCTCGGCCGGGCCCCACGGCAGCCGGCGCACCTCCCGGGATCCGGCGGAGCGGGAGCGCGGCAGGTGCGGGCAGCTGTCGTTGTGAAACCCGCTGGACCTGGATGCCTCGCTGGAGGGACTCTTGGGCATGGAGTTTCTCTGCTACCATCGCGACCGGCCCGGCTCCCTGACGCTGCGCGAGGAGCTGCTGGAAGAGCACTGGTCGTACATGGACCGGTACGCGAAGGAGATGATCGCCCGGGGTCCGACCCTCGCCGACGACGGCGACACGCCCACCGGCAGCGTGCACATCGTCGACCTGCCCGATCCGGCCGCCGCCCGCGCCTTCGCCTTCGACGAGCCGAACTACCAGGCCGGCGCCTACCGGGACGTACTGCTGCGACGGTGGCGCAATCTGCTGGGGCACACCATGTGGGACTTCTCCGGCGGACCCACCGATGGAAACCGTTACCTGGTGCTCGGCCTCGGTGCGGGGGAGGCCGTCGACCTCGCGGTGCCGTCCGACCGGGACGAGCTGATCGCCTACGGGCCCCTCTTGTCCGACGACGGCGCCACCTGGCTGGGGACCGCGGTACTGGCCCGGTCGACGGACCCCGAGACGGCACGCGCCATTCTGACCTCGGAGCGGTACGCGGACGTCGAGGTGCACAACTGGCAGTTCGGTGGGCGCCCGTCATAGCCGAAGAGGACCGACGTACAGCGGGCTGTCGAGCCACTACGGTTCGTAGCGCCGGCGGGCGAGATGGACGATGACGTCGGCGGAAATCTCGACCGTCCCGGGCAGGACCTGCATGATCTTGCTGAATACCTGCTTCTGTGCCGGGGGCGGCAGTACGAGACAGGCCGAGATGGTCGAGAGATGGCCGACGTAGTCGCGAGCACTCATCGTCAAGCGCCGCTCGATCACGGACTGCTGAACCCCGGTGAACCACTCGGACCGTTGGAGCTCCGTACCCGGCCACTGCATGTCGCTCTCCGGAGGTGTCCCGTCCGGGGACGGGACACCGTCGCTCTCCAGGAACGGTGCCCGTGCCGCGCGGACAGCCTCCTGCACCGCCGGATCAGTCAGCTGGACCGGCCCGCCGAACGAGGCGAACACGCCACCCGGCTCCAGCAGCTCGGCCATGCGTGACCACCGGCCTTCCGGCTTCGTCCAATGCAGCGCGGCCGCCGCGTAGACCAGCCCGTACCGCTCGCCCGGCCGCAGGTCCTCGAACGCGGCCCGTTCCGTCCTGACACCCGTCGGTACGTGCCTGCGCAGCTCGGCGAGCATGGCCCCGTCCGGCTCGGTCGCGGTGACCGCGACCCCCCGCTGAACCAACAGGCGGGTCGCCTTGCCCGTCCCGGCGCCGATCTCCAGGGCGGTCCGCACCGGTTGGCCCGCGTACGCCATCACCACGTCGAAAAGCTCCACGGGATACCCCGGCCGGAACCGTTCGTATGCTTCCGCCATCACTCCGAAGCTCAGCGCGCGACCAGACACGCCGAGCATCCTGACACGGGCTGAGCCGTCGTTCATCCGCGGGCGACCGTTCTCCCGGCCCGTCCGGCACGTGAGAGCCCGCACGGCCCGGACGGGCGGTGCGGGCTCTCACGTGTGAGGTGCTCGGTGCGGGTCAGTCCTTCTCGGCGCCGGCCGCGCCACCGGTCGCGGTGGTCTCGGGGGCATGGCCCGCCTCGTCGCGGGGTGCCGGGACATCGGAGGGGGCGCCTTCCGCGGCGAGGCGCTCCATGCCGCTGGTCGTCTTCAGGGGCTTCTCCTTGAGGAAGAGGACCGCCAGAAGGCCGAGGAAGGCGAACGGTGTGGCGATCAGGAAGAGGTCGCCGGTGGCGACTCCGTAGGCGTGCTCGACGATGTTCTTCATCGGCTCGGGAAGCTTGGTCATGTCGGGCACGGCGCTGCCGTGACCGCCGGCGGGTGCCGGGAGGCCGTTCTCCGCGAGCCCCTTGGTCATCTCGCTGGCGACCCGGTTGGCGAGCACCGCGCCGAGCACGCTGGTTCCGATGGTGCCGCCGAGACTGCGGAAGAAGGACAGGACGGACGTGGCCGCGCCCAGTTCGTGCGCCGGTACGTCGTTCTGGGCGGCGAGAACGAGGTTCTGCATCAGCATGCCGACGCCGATCCCCATGAACGCCATGTAGAGGCTGAGCAGCCCGAAGTGTGTGTCGGCGTCGATGGTCGACAGCATGCCGAGCCCGGCCGTCATGATCACGGCACCCGCGACGAGGTACCGCTTCCACTTGCCGGTCGCGGAGATGATCTGCCCGGCGACGGTCGAGGACACCAGCAGACCGCCGATCAGCGGAAGGCTCATGAAGCCCGCCACGGTCGGGGACTTGCCCAGGGAGATCTGGAAGTACTGCGAGAGGAAGACGGTTCCGGCGAACATCGCGATACCGACGAAGAAGCTGCCCAGGGTGGTGAGCGTGACGGTGCGGTTGCGGAAGATGTCCAGCGGGATGATCGGCTCCGCGGCCCGCGACTCGACGAACACCGCCGCGGTCAGCAGCACCACACCGGTGACCACCAGTGCGGCGGTCTGCCAGGAGGCCCAGTCGAAGTTGTTGCCGGCGAGCGAGGTCCAGATCAGCAGCGCGCAGACGCCCGCGACGATCAGGAAGGCACCCAGCCAGTCGATCCTGACCTTACGGCGTACGGTCGGCAGCTTCAGGGTGCGCTGGAGCAGCATGATCCCGGCCAGCGCGAACGGCACGCCGACGAAGAAGCACCAGCGCCAGCCGAGCCACGAGGTGTCCACGAGGACACCACCGATCAGCGGTCCGGCGACCGTGCCGACGGCGAAGACGGCGCCGAAGATGCCCGCGTACTTGCCCAGCCTGCGCGGCGGGATGATGGCGGCCATCACGATCTGGGCGAGCGCGGTGAGGCCACCGGCGCCGACGCCCTGGATGACCCGGCTGACGATCAGGGTGTTGACGTCCTGTGAGAAGCCGGCGACCAGGGAGCCGACGACGAACAGGCTGAGTGAGAGCTGAAGCAGCAGCTTCTGGTTGAAGAGGTCCGCGAGCTTGCCCCAGAGCGGCACGGTGGCCGTCATCGCGAGGAGTTCGGACGTCACGACCCAGGTGTAGGCGGACTGGCTCGCGCCGAGGTCGGCGATGATGCGCGGCAGGGCGTTGGCGACGACAGTACCCGCGAGGATGGCGACGAACATGCCTGCCATCAGGCCGGACATCGCTTGGAGTATCTGCCGGTTGGACATGGAGGACGGCGCCTGATCGGGCGCCTCTACTGCGGTCACGGAGTCCTTCTTCGGTGCTGGGACAGAACAGAGGTTGGTGTGAGGAGCGGGGTCGGGCAAAGGGGCCGGACGGGCAGGGGAGAGGTGAGCGGCTGACCGGCGGAACGATGAGCCGCCGAGCCGATGAACCGGCGAACCGCCGAACCGCCGGGCATTCGAACCGCGGGACTACCCGGGTGGTCGTGGCAGGCCTTGGGCCAGTTGGGCGAAGACTTCCTGGAACGTGTCGGCGAGTTTCACCTCTCCGGGGTGGTCGCACCAGTGCTCGACGGCGACCCGCACGGCGGTCTGGGCGACCGCGGCGAGCAACTGGGGGAAGAGGCTGTCGCCGCCGTGCGCTGTTGCGGAGTCCGGATGCGCCGCACGTTCGCGGCATCCGCCCCGGCCCGTCCCCGTGGCGGCGGTCCCGGACTTCAGCCAGTCGGCAATGGCGGCGGCCAGTGCCCGCTGGTCCGCGACTTGGGCCTGGAGGCCGCGCTGGATGAGGTGGGGGGAACGCTGGAGGACCCTGGCCTGCAGCGCCCAGAACTCCTGGCGCTGCTCGAATCCGTCGAGCTCGTCGGCGAGAGCCTCGCGGACCACGTCGAGTGGCGGACGATCGGCCGGGGCACGGCGAACGGACTCCCTGATCCGCTCGCCCACCTCCTCGTCGATCAGCACGAACGCGTCATCGTGGCTGGGGAAGTAGTTGAAGAACGTCCGGGGCGAGACGCCGGCAGCTTCGCTGATGGCCTCGACCGTGACGTTCTCCACGCCGTGTTCGGCGGCCAGACGTACGGCTGCTTCCGCGAGGGCGTTGCGGGTCGCCTGCTTCTTGCGTTCCCGAAGCCCCGGCGAGGACGGCCTCCTACGCTCCGGCGGCCCCGATGCGGATGGCTTCTGGGTGGGCACATCTTGCATAGTAGGCAAAAATGCAGAACCTGCAAAATTATCGCCCACTCGTCAGCCGATGCGCCGGTCGTCGGTCGATGCGTGGGGCGGTCGTCGGTCCGCTCGATCGCCCGCAGCGGGGTGATTGGCATCAGAAATGCGACAAGAGCTCAGGTGTGGCCGGCGGCTGGCCGCATCGGAGTGTCGACGTGAAGTCTCATCAACACCGGAGCCGCGCCCGGCGGGCCGGGGCCGCGTCGTGGGAGAGGTGGACCGCGCACAACTCATCCGCTTCTGTCGTGAGTTCGCCGCCGACGTCGGAGAGGTGCCCGCCGTGCACGCCCGTACCTGGGCCGGCTCGCGCTTCGCCGACCGGCACTTCACGTTCTGGGAGACCCTGGACGGCACCCCCGTCGCCATGGCGGCCGTGACCTCGATGATCGCCGGCATGGTCCGGGTGGACCCGGTCTACACCCCGGCCCGCCTCCGGGGCCGAGGCTATGCGGGCGCCTTGACAGCCGAGGTGAGCAGGGCCGCGCTGGCCGGAGGCGCGACGGACGTCGTACTGTTCGCGGACCCGGCCAACTTGACCAGCAACGCCCTCTACCAGCGCATCGGATACGTCCCGGTCACCGACTTCGTCGCGTACGACTTCTCCCGTCACGCACCAGAAGCCGGTTGAGAACGCCCGGAACCGCGGTCCAGGGGGCGCCGCCCGCTTCCGGCATGGCTACCGAACGGCTCGCCCGGCGCGAGCGGGCCACAGGAGGCCGAGTGGCAGAGGCCCGGAGCGCGGACGGCGCCCGCGCTCCGGCCCGCTGCCGCCGGCTCAGTCCGCGTAGACCTTGAACCCGGAGATCTGGGCGGCCGGCCACCCGGTGTTGGCCGTGAAGGTCAGCCGTACGTACCGGATGGTGGAGCCCGTCGGCAGGGTGAGGGTGGCGGTGTTGCCGCTCGCCGGGTCGAACCTGTGGTCCGACGTGGCGAGCACCTGTCCCAGGCTGCCGCCGGCGGTGCCGCCTTGTACCGAGAGCGTCTGGGTGCGGGCGCCCCAGGCGCTGGACGGCGGCAGTGTGAGCACGATCCGCCGGACGGCGGTCGCTGAGCCCAGATCGACCTGGATCCACTGCGGGAAGGCACCGTTCGCCGACTCCCAGTAGCTGTTCGCGTCGTCGTCCACCGCGTTGCCGGAGCCGTAGCCCTGGGTGTGGCCGCTCTCCGTGGTCGGCCGGCGCAGGGCGAGGTCAGTGCCGCTCCCAGCCGTGCCGGTCGTGGCGGTGACCTGGTTCGACGGCAGCGAGACGCCGCCGGCCGCGTCGAGCGCGGCCACGTGGAAGGTGTATCCGGTGGACGGCGCGAGACCGGTGACGGTGAACGAGGTGCCGGTGACGGTGCCCACCTGGGTGCTGGCCGGGCCATCCACCCGCAGCACCCGGTAGCCGGTGACGCCGACGTTGTCCGTCGCCGCATTCCAGTTCAGTGTCACCGAGTTGCTGGAGCGGTCGGTGACGCGCAGGTTCGTCGGTGAGGTGGGCGGGGTCGTGTCGGAGCCGCCCGAGGCCGTCGGCGGGGTGGGGCGGACCGCGGTGAGGCCGATCTCGCCCTTGAGCATCCGGCCGCCGTCGCCGGTCAGTCTCAGGTAGTAGTCGGACGAGCAGACGGTGCCGTCCTCGTCCAGCGCCAGGAAACCGGACCCCACGGGGACCGAGGCCTGGGACTCGGCAGTCTTGGCGATCTGGTTGCCCTCGTTGTACTCGTCGAACATCGATATGTAGATGCCCTGCACCCCGGCGCGGCACATGTTGTAGAACTGCCGCCACATGAAGTCGCCGTGCGCTCGCTGGCGGCCGGATATGTCGCCGGGCAGCACGCACGGCTGGTAGTCGATGTTGTGCGCGACGCAGTCCGCCTCGTCGCCGACCGTGTAGGTGGAGTAGGCGTTGTCGGAGTCGCCCGCGTTGCCGATCGCGCCGACCATCCACGGGGAGATCATGTGGAAGGCGTGGTAGACGTCCGTGTACCCGGTGCGCGTTCCCGCGCCACCCGTGCGCCATTCGCGTGGCACCCCACCGATGACATAACAGCCCTGCGCCTTGAACCAGTTGATGACATCAAGGCAGGCTTCGGCGGAGAACGGATGGTTGCCGTCATTGAAGCCGAAGCCCCAGATGCACACCACGGGCTGCCCGTTCTGGGTGGCGTACTGCGGTGAGGCCGTGTGCGCCTTCATCTTGTTCGTCCAGTCGGCCTTGATCTCCGACTGCATGCCGGTCCAGCCACTGACGTCGTACATCACATAGAACTTCACGCTGTGCGACTCGGCGGCGGAGCGCACCTTGACGGCCATCGCGTCGCGAGTCGGTCCCTCGCCGCCGGTCGGGTTGAAGCGCTGCAACGCGGCGGTGTCGATCCCGTACTGACGCATCCACCGGAAGTGGGTGTCGACGGTCTGCTGGTCGTGGGACGAGAAGAGCGTCGCGGGCTGCCCGTTGCCGAGGCTGTCGTAGGCGGTGGGGTAGCTGTGCGTGTACTCCCGCATGTCGGGCCAGCACTTGGTGCCGGTGTTCGACGGGGACGGCGGCCGGCTCCAGTCCTGGGTCCAGTGCCACCAGCCATTGATCGGGGCCCCGTCACCGGTACAGGCGAACCAGCCCTGATAGCCGACGGTGACCTTTCCCACCACGTCGCCCGGCGGACTGCCTGCGGCCACCGCGGCCCCGGCGAGGGCGGTCTGCGCGCCCCCTGCCGCGCCCACGGCGGTGACCGCGATCACCGCTTGCATAAATGTCCGGCGTGTGACACCCATCTGGACGCTCCTCCGAGTTGGTCAACACCGGTGCCCACAGGGCTGGTTGGGCACGGGGCGGGCCGGGGATCCGTTGCGGGGATCGTAACGACGGGGTTACATCTGAGCAATAGTGCGAGCACATCACGAAATTATTTACTGATGTAACGCAATAATCCTCCTATTCGGTCTCTGGTTGCCGTGCAGGTGGGCGGGCGGTCGACTATCGGTCGTAAGGCCCTGTGCCGTTGACCAGGTCGCCTTGAGTGGAGTGCGTTCGAAACCAGCCGTCTCCACAGCCGTCCGGGTCGGGCCTCTGCTCAGACGCTGCCTGTGCCTCTCGTAGGCTCCCGGCATGTCTTACGGGGTGGACGCGCGGGAACTGTACGAGGCCCTGGGGCAGTACGAGGGGATGGAGCCGTACGAGAAGATCGTCGCGCCGTGGCTCGATCGGGCCCAGGGCGGCTACCGCGCCTGGCTGGCCACAGCGGCCGAAGACGGCTCATGGTGGACCGGGAAGTGCACGGAGCCCACCGGGCAGGAACTCGTGTGGGAGCTCTACGCTCTGCACCGGGTCAGCGACCGGCTGCTGTTCACTTTCCAACGTTCCTCCGACGGGCCCGGCTGCCCGGACCCGCGGCCCTTCCCCTCGGAGCGGCGGTACCGCGACGTGTTCACCTCGCTCGGCATGACACCGTTCGAGGACGGCGTTGCGTTCGACCCGTTCCTCCACGAGATTGTCGAGGTCGAACAGGCCGATGACCCGCACGCTCCGATCGAGATCACCGAGATCCTCTGGCCTGGCCTGATGCTGGGCCAGCTGCTGTTCAGCCGCGCCGGCGTGCGGATCCGCGCCGGCATCAAGCACGCCCAGCGCGGCGTCGCGGACCGCTCACCGCTGTACTGGGCTTTCCGGCGCCGCCACCGGCCGACGGTAGACCTGTCCCAGGGCTGGGGCAGCAATTCCCAGTGGCGTACTGACTTCCGCCTCGACTACCGGAGCCCGGCCGGCGATCGCCTCAACGTGGCGGGGGACCGCCCGATCGACGGCAGTGCCGACCTGCACCCCGACCACCCGGAGAATCTCAGCCCCGAGGAGAGGCTCCTGACATCGGGTGAACGGCGCGAGCTGTTGCGCCACCGCTGTCTTCTGCGCGCGCCCGAGGCCGCTGACGAATGGGTCGGATCGCCCGCCTGGGAGCGGGATCTGATGCCCTTCGACTGGCGGCTTCCGAACTCCGAGGCTTGACCCCGGGGCGGCCGGGAGCCGGGGGACCAAGACGGCCGGACCTGCCTGTGCCGTGATGGCAGCCACTTGCGGCCATCGCTCGTGGGCGGGATGACTCACACTGTGGCGCATACGAAGGTGCGTCGGTCCCGGGGGCTGTTTGGCACAGTCCATCCTGCCGGTGGTACCGACTCCTGATGATCGTTGGCCGTGGAGGGTGAACGGCGGGCGGCGACGGCGGTCTCGGTGGTGCTGGGGACGGACATCCGCGAGCGGTTGGTACGGAAGGCGGCCTCGGTGAAGTCCGAGCTGTCCCCACCACTGGTGTTGAACGCGATGGCAGCCTGGGGTGCATGGCGGCGGATCAGGTTCACGATCTGCTCGAAGAACGGAAGCAACTGCTCCGTCTTCCGGATTCCGGCGCCGACAACCACCATGTCCCAGGCGTGCTCGGCCGGCGACGCGACAAGTGTGGGCCCGGCCGACGTGCCGAACGCGACCAGCGTCATGGCCGCCTCGATATGGTGCTCTGCGAACCGGTCCAGCTCCTTGTCCAGGGCCGCGCGGAGGCCCTCCGCATTGACACCGGGTATTGCCTGCGGGGCATAGCCAACAACAAGTACGGACGACATACAGCCAAGCTGCTCGCGCTTCCCCGAGCGTGATCCGCCGGACAAGCCTGACCGAGTGCGCCGGCCGCTGCCCCTGCTCCCGCCCTCCGGGCTCCCGCTGCGCGCTCGGCCCATGAAGGGCGCCGCACTGTCCCCGTCCTGCTTTCGTGGGTGCGGCGGCGCCGACGCCCTCGCATAGGCTGGCCGCCTCATCCGGCGCACCGCGACGAGGATCAGCCCATGCGCAGCAGCACCACCAGGATCCGCCTGATCGAGCCCGGCGACGCAGCCCCGATAGCCGCCCATCGGGTGCGGGACTTCGAGGCGTTCCGGCCCTGGGAACCGGCCCAGCCGGCCGACTTCTTCACCCCGGAGGGCCAGGCGGAGCGGATCGACGGTCTGTTGGCCGGATACCGGGCCGGCACGGTCTGGCCGGGTGTGGTGCTCGCCGACGACCAGGTCATCGGGCAGATCACCGTCGGAGGCATCCTGCCGCAGCCGCACTTGCGACGCGGCTCCGTCGGATACTGGATCACCCGCCTCGCCCAGAAACAAGGGCACGCCGGTCACGCCGTCGGGCTCGCACTCCGGGTGATGACGGACGAACTAGGTTTGCACCGCGCCGAGGCGTCCACCAACCTGGAGAATCTGCCGTCGCAGCGGGTGTTGCGCCGCAACGGGTTCACCCCGTACGGCGTCGCGCACTCCTCGATCTTTCTCGACGGGAGCTGGCGGGACGGGCTGCTGTGGGAGCGGATCCTCGGCGACTGAGCTTGTTCTCCATGGGCCGAGGCCGAAGAAGAACTCCCACTTGATGAGAGGTTCGGCTGTTCGCCTTCCACGGATTCCGGCCGACCGGGGACAAAGCCGCACACTGAGGCGAAGACGGTGCGGGACGGCGCTGAGGGGCTACGAACTCGTGGACGTATCCTTGTACGGCGCTCCGTCCCCCAGTTGTGCAAGGTCCGCACCGAGAGCCATCAGGGACTCTTCAGTCTCGATACCGCGGGCCGCTGTCAGGGAGATATGGCCTCGCATCCCGGACACGCCTTCCGCGTTCGTGTAGCTGTATGCGCCTAACCAGGCGATCCCCTCAGGCATACCAATCACACTATCGACCCAGCCATTCGTGGCATAAGTATCCGGCCTGTCTTCCCAAACAGCGTCCAGGCGCCGCGCACTTCGCCGGCCCGACATCACGACGACAGGTTCAGTAGTCAGGGGGAACGGGCGAATCTGTGTGTGAAGAGGTAGTTGAGCTGCCGGCGCACCCACTGGCCAGGGGCGAGCCGCACTGCCGCAGGGCGGCACCCGGTGGGGTGCCGCCCTCGGCCGCCTGAGGTGACGTCAGCGCACGGTGAACGTCCACACGCCCGAGCCGACCCGGTAGACGGCGGTCCGGTCCGTGCCCCGGGTGTGCTCGGCTCCCCGCGGCGCCTCGACCCGGTCGTGCCGCGCGGTCACCGGAACGTGCACCATCGCCTGGCTGTTGGCCGGAATCGTGACGGTCAGCCGCAGCGAACCCCCGGACCGTTCCCACGTGCTGGCGACGCGCCCGCGCACGGTCTCCAGCGCGGCGGAGACGCGGTCGAGGGAGGCGGGCGCCGTGGGCGCGACGGTGATGTCGCCGTAGCCGGCCTTCGCGGGCCTGATGCCCGCGAGAACGGTGTACAGCGAGGTGTTGACGCCCGCGAACATCGCGTGGTCGTGCGTCTCCATGGCGGAGTCGTAGAGCCACTGCTCCCAGCTGGCCGTGGCGCCGTGGGCGAGCTGGAAACCGAAGCCCGGGTAGTCGGGCTGCTGGAGCATGGTCAGCGCGAGGTCGGTGCGGCCGATGCGGTCCAGGGCGTCCACCAGGTGGCGGGTGCCGAAGATGCCGGTGTCCAGATGGCTGTCGTTCTTCTCCGTGATCGTCCGCACCAGCTGGTCGCCGACGGCTTTCTCGCGTGCCTCGGGCACCATCCCGAAGGCGAGCGGCAGGATGCTCGTCACCTGGCGGCCGCTGCCGTAGGTATCGCCGGCCTCGTTGAGGAAGTGCGCGTTGAACGCGTCCTTGATGCGAGCGGCCAGCTCCTCGAAGTGGCGAGCGTCCTCGGAGTGCGCCAGCGCGTCCGCGGCCTGCCCGGTCACCTCGGCCTGCCGATAGGACAAGGCGGTGTTGACCAGAGACACCTCGCTGGTGCAGTCGCCCGCGCCGGGACTGCCCATCCCGCCGTTCGCCTCGGGTCCGTGGTCGGGCGGGCACCAGTCACCGAAACCCTTGTCCTGCGGCCAGATGAGCCCGGGTTCGTCCGCGGCGTTGCGGTCGACGAATCGCTTCATGTCCGGGTACGCCGTCTCCAGCGCGTCCCGGTCGCCGTACTGCTCGTACACCGTCCACGCCAGGACCACCTGGCCGCCGGCCATGTCCGGGTACTGCGCCTTGACGTCGTCGGAGGGCAGGGCCGTGCCCGGCGGCATGTCCTGCAGGTACTTCGCGTAGAAGCTCCCCATCCCGAACTCACGCACGGCCGCGTCCCCGTAGGCCTGGACGTCCATGGCCGGTGGGGTGCGTTCGTCCCGGACCGGAGTGTCCGTGGGGGTGCTCATGGAGTTGTTGATGATGCTCCAGCGGTTGTTGCGCCAGATGCTGTTGAGCATGTCGCTGGAGGAGCTGAAGCTGCCGGTCGACGGCACGTCGGCGTGCACGACACGCGCCTGCACGGCACCCTTCGCAGGACGCCCGGGGGAGCCGGTCACCTCCAGGTACCGGAAGCCGTGGTAGGTGAAGCGCGGCTCGTACGTCTCCGGCTCGCCCGTGCCGGCGAGCGTGAAGGTGTCCGTGGCGGCGGCGTCCCGGTTCGTCGACGTGTCGAGCAGACCGTCGGGCCCGAGCTCCTCCGCGGTCCGCAGCGAGATACGGGTGCCCGCGGTGCCCTCGGCCCGCAGTCGGGCCCAGCCGGCGATGTCCTGCCCGAAATCGTAGACATAGGTGCCCGGCCGGGGCTCGGTCACCTTCCGCGGATCCAGAGTGTCCGCCACCTCGACCGAGGGCATGGTGCTCGCGCGCAGTTCCCCCTCGGGTGCGTTCGCACCGCTGACCGGCTGCCACGCGCCGTCGTCGAAGCCGGGCCGGTCCCAGCCCCGCTGCTCCTTGCGGGCATCGTAGGACTCGCCGTCGTAGAGGTCGTCGGCGGTGATCGGACCGGTGGACCACTTCCAGGTCGGATCGGTCGTCAGACGGCTGTGGCTGCCGTCGGCGTACGTGACGTCGAGCAGCATGATCGCCTGCCGCTTGCCGGTCCAGCGAAAGCCGTACGGGCTGAAGTTCGCGCCGTACCCGTTCCCGAGCCACAGCCCCACGGAGTTGGCGCCGCCCCGCAACTGCCGGGTCACGTCGTAGGTGTCGTACAACACGCGCCGGTCATAGGGGGTGTTGGCCGGGGCGAGAACGTGATCCCCCACCTTCGCCCCGTTCAGGCGCAGTTCGTGGAGGCCGAGCCCCGCCACATAGGCGCGAGCGCTGGCAACCTTCTTGTCGGCGACGCGGAAGTCCTTGCGCAGCAGCGGGGCTTCCGCCTTGTCCTCGGACGGGGTGATCCACTGCGCGCCGTGCCAGTCGTCGGCCGTGCGCAGTGCCGTGTCCCAGTGCGCGGGTGCGCTCCACGCGGACGCCCTGCCGTGTCCGTCCCAGACGCGGACCGTCCAGTAGTAACGCGCACCCGGGGCAAGCGGTTTGCCGCCGTACTCCACGGCGACCGACTCACTCGAACGACGCCTGCCGCTGTCCCACGCACTGCCGTGCCCGCGTGCCAGATCAGCCGGGTTGCCCGCTACCAGGACCTGGTAGGCGGACTGTGTCGCGTTGCGCTCCCCGCTGGTCAGCTTCCAGCCCAGCAGCGGGTGTTCGGCCTCGACGGCCGACGGATCGGTGCGTCCGCCGACGGTGACGCCTTGCAGGTGGAGCCCACCGGACGCGGCGGCGGGATGGGCGCTGCCGGTGAGCAGCGCCACCGTCAGGAGCACGGCGGCACACAAGGGTGCCGGCGCTCTCCGGTGTGTGGCGCGGGTGCCGCGTAGAAGCATGGGGGGAGCCTTTCGCAGGCTGCAGTTGCCGGGCAGGGGCCGTGATGGGCAGGGGGCCGCTTCCCGTGCCGTGTGACGCGAGGCGCGGGAATGAAACGTTTCACGAGACCTTAGGCGGCTGCTGTGAGCAGCGTCAACGGTTACGTCAGGTTCACCGTTCCTCGCGCCCCACGCAAATGCGACTTGCCCCGGACGGCTGCCCGCAGCGTCCGACTGCACGCGCAGGACGCCAGGAATGACGCCAGGAAGGTCTGTCTTCTTCCTGGCGCACGGTCTCTACGGCATCCGGTCCGAGTCGTGGAACGAGCAGCAGACCCCGGCACAGGGGATCGACCGCGTCGCGGCGAAGCGACCGGGAGGGTCCGCCTCGGCCTGTACTGTCCGGCGGTCTCAAGGCGGACGTGTCGGATAGCGCTGCGCCGTCAGCGAAGCGTTCTGGGTGGGGGTGGCCGACCGGCGACGTCCGCGCAAGGGAGGACGAGGCGGACTTCGCCTTCGGTGAACCGGGGGGTGCGGGATTGGCGGCCCGCTCCGTGTTACGGCGTGGGGGGCTGCTTCGGGGAGCGGAGTACGAGCAGGGTGATCTCGCTGGGGGCGAAGATGCGGAACGGCGGGCCCCAGAAGCCGGTGCCGCGGCTGGTGTAGAGGAGGGTGCGGGCGCCGTGGCGGCTGAGGCCGGCGAGGGCGGGCTGATCGAGGCGGACGAGGTGGTGGAAGGGCCAGATCTGGCCGCCGTGGGTGTGGCCGGAGAGCTGGAGGTCGATGCCGCCCGCTGCGGCCTGGTCGATGAACTTGGGCTGGTGGGCCAGGAGCAGGACGGGCAGGTCGGGGTCGGCACCGTCCAGGGCCCCGGCGAGGTGGGCGCGGTGACCGGCCAGGCCGGAGGACTCGGCGGTGACGTCATCCACGCCGGCGACCACAAGGGTGTCGCCGCCGCGTTCGAGCAGCAGGTGCCGGTTGCGCAGCGGCTCCCAGCCCAGCTCGTCCATCAGGTCGACCCAGCCCTGGGCCTCGCTGTAGTACTCGTGGTTTCCGGTGACGTAGACCCGGGCCCGGGCGGCTCGCACGGTGCTGAGCGGGGCGGCCTGGGCACGGCGGCGTTCGGCCGTGCCGTCCGCGATGTCTCCGGTGTGGCAGACCAGGTCGGCTTCGAGCGTGTTGACCGTCTCGCAGACCTGTTCCGACCAGCGGGCGCGGTCGAGCGGGCCGTAGTGGGTGTCGGTGATGAGGGCGACGCGCGTGCCGTCCAACCCGGACCCCAGACGCGGGAGATGAACGTCGAGTCGGCGAACCCGGGGTACCCGGCGGGCCTCGGTATACCCCCAGGCCAGCAGCACGGCCGCTACACCGAGGACCGCCCAGGTGACGATCCGGGCCCGGTTCTGCCCGTCGCCCACGCCGGTCACGGTCAGGGCGAGGCGCAGCAGGGTGCCGAGCAGGACGGACCAGGTGAACAGTACCCAGCTGGCCCCGAGGAGGGTGTCCCCGATGATGGCCGCCCAGTCCTGCTGCCGCCGGCCGTGGCCGCGCACCATCGCGAGCGGCATACCGATCAGACCGAGGACGAACAGGGCGGTGCCGCCCAGCGCCACGGGGAGCGGCCAGTTCTGACCGGCGTGCAACAGCACCCAGCAGGGCACGGCCCACAGCAGGACGGGCGCGATCAAGGGGATGTAGCGCATCAGGCGGCGCAGTGGGCTCTGCTGGGGTGCAGGTGCCGCACCGTCCGCGGATCGGGCTTCGCTGATGTCGGTCACGCTTCCCTCCTCAAGTAACCAGACTGCCAACGCGGCACTGTATCCGGTCGTCCCTGGGGGACGTTCTACCGGTCATGGATCGTGCTGGACGAGTGGGCCGGCGAGGTCGGGGGCGCGAGCACCGGCACCACGGTCCGTTCTGAGCAGGTCCCGGAATGCGAACAGCTCCCGACCGACCGATTCGGAACGTGGGCGCGCGTCGCCGCATCTCATCTGCAGGGGCGCGCAGTTGCACGGAGGTGGGTGTCCGCGGTCAGGGCGCCGCGTCCGTGGGATTGAGCAGTACGCACTGATCAAATTTCATGCAGCCGCACTCCAGACAGTCCGCAACCGCCTTCCGCAGGACCTGAGCCTGCGCGATGTGCCGATCGAGTTCGGGCAGCTTGCGCGCAGCCATCTCCCGCCACTGGCGGGTGGCGGACGGAGTGGTGTCATCGGCCAGCAGCTGCGTGATCTCGGCGAGGGTGAACCCTGCCCGCTGCGCCATCTTGATCAGGGCGACCCGACGGACAGTGGCCACGGGCCACACTCGGCGCCCCCCTTCGCGAAGCGCAGGAACTTCAGCCCTTCGGTGTGCTGGGCGACCATCGCCGTGGTCAGCCACGCGTTCTCGCACCAGGCGCGGCATCGCGACGTGTGCAACCAGGTAGCCCAGGATGGAACAACGGGACGGACCTCCCTCTTCAGTTGCCCAGGATCGACCTGAGCACGGCCACGTACTCGGGGCCGGTGTTCAGCGGTCCGTACGCGGGTGGGTCTTCCGGACCGGTGAGAGCGTCCAGCGGCCGGATGACGACGCCGTAGTCGGGCCGGTGCTTGTACTGGATCGACATCCGGTCACGGCGCACCCTGACCACCCGGTGCGGTGCCGCCCGGTGCAGCCCGTTCGACCACCGCTGCACATAGTCGCCGAGGAAGAGGAACAGGGCGCCGGGAACAGTGGGGACGTCCAGCCAGTGCCCGTCGGAGTCACGGACCTGAAGGCCCGGTTCGTTCTGGTCCAGAATGGTCAGCAGAGACAGGTCGATGTGCGGCGACATCGCGTGGCCGGAACCGGATCGGGTGTCGGGCGGCCGGCTCGCACCGTAGTGGTTGAAGCCCAGCCGGTGCAGCGGACTGCCTGCCAGGTACGGGGCGAACGCGTTCTCCTCCAGTCCCAGATCCAACGCGCATGCGGCGAGGATCCCGTCGCCCAGGCGAGCCAGATGCCCGAAGAGCTCCAAGGACTTGGGGAACGGTGTGTGGTAGAAGTCCGCCGGTGAAGGCAGGGGAAGATCGTCGGTGGTGTTGCCGACCCGGTACTGCTCGCAGCTTTCGGTGCCGCCGTGGGTGCGACTGCGTTCCCTGCCGAGCCTGCGGTACCCCAGGAACTGAGACTGCTCGCAGGCGTCGTACTGCCCCTTCTCCGCCGGAGGCAGCGAATAGAACCGCCGGGTTTCCTCGTAGACATCGGTGATCAGGTGAGCCGGAATCCCGTGGTTGTGAACGAAGAGGAATCCCTCGGACCTGAAGCTCCCGCCGAGACCGGCAGAGACTGCCGACCGGTCCTTCGAGGTCCAGCCGGCCGCATGTCCCGGAACCTCTAAGTGCGATATCAACGGTTTCCTCCTACTTGATCGCCGATCGGAATATGTGAGGCCCGGCTCCTCGACTCCTCCGAAAAACCCGATCAGAACCAGAAGCCAGAAACGCCCCGCAGTCTGAAGGCCGCAGAAGAGTCCGTACAGCCCGCAGGATCGGCTTCCGGCCAACCTGCCGGAGCTCCTGCCGCACGCCGATGGTCAGCGCCGGTGAAGCGGTAGTCGGCGAACTGTCCGGAGGGGCGGTTCGAGGCCAGCACCTCGTGGTAGGCGCCGCTGGGTAAGAGGACCAGGGTGTCGTGGTCGGGTTCGATCGTGCGGTAGGTGTCTCGGCAGGCTCTGTGCGGCCGTTGCTTACGGCGGTGTCGTACTCCCTCAGCCGTCCGCCCCGGAATCCGCGCGGGCACCGGTGCATGGAGTAGATCGCGGACATGGCCTGTGCCGGGTCCGCGACCTTGGTCGCGTCGATGTGAATGCCACGGTCGGCTGGCTCCCAGAGGGGGAACCGGTGTGGGGCCAGCGCTCAGCCCGACGCGAGCGTGCGCTGGTGAGTCCTGGTCAGCGGCGGCCGGTGGCCAGGGTGACGAGGAACTGACCGCCGCCCGGCTCGATGGCGGCGGTCACCGGCAGCCCCGGCACGAGTCGGGAGAACCGGTCCACCAGCCAGTCCGCCGCCTCTTGGGCGTCCCGCATGGTCGGACAACGACCCACCATCTCGCGGCCCCCCTTGCGCTCCAGCCTCCCGGCAACGGTGATCAACGCCGCGGGCTCGACCACGTACAGGTGCTCGGGCCAGGCGATGACCACCTTGACCGCGCCCTTGCGGGTGTTGCATCCGCGGTGCGCGAGCCGCTCGGCGATCTTGGCCTTCCGGTCGGCGGTCCGGCTGTCGACGCTGGGCCCGCGCGGGTCGTTCACCGACTCGTCGGGGTCGACCGCTTCGTCACACACCCAGCATCGCCAGCCGTCACGCTCGGCCACATCATCAAGGAGACTCATCCGAGCAAACTAGCCTGCCCGGCTGCTACCCCGCGCACGAGGGCCCCGGCAAAGCCTTAACAGCGGCCAACAATGCTCCAACGCCTGGCAACCAGCGTCACCGATGCTTTGACCTGTGTGAATGCCGATGCCCTGATCTCCAACCGAGGTATCGGGGGCGGTGAGCCCGAGGGCCATGAAGGCACCGACGGGGAACTCTGGTGTGTTCGGGCCATCACCTGCATCTTCATCGACCACCACCAGGCATCCCTGATGACCACCACCCGCAGCCCGGCCTTCTCGCAGAGTGGCCCATCGGCAGCTGATCACGCACAGGCCCGGCACCCTTGGCTGGTGCCGGGCCTGCGGGGCGCCGCGCCGCTGCTCGGCGCCGGCGGTTCGGATGGGTCCGGGCTATCGGCCTCCGCGGTTCACGACTGACTGACCTCGGCTGAGAACCAGTCCACGCTCATCCCCGCGCCGGAGCTGATGTCGGCCGAAGGAGAGGTACAGCCGCAGACCTTGTCGGGATACGAACCACCGATCGCCACGTCGAAGATGGCGAAGTACCCGTGGTCGACGGCGGCCTTCCAGGTCGCGTCGGACACCTCGTTCTGGTTCACCGCGAAGGTCTGGACACCGTCCAGGTAGAAACGCAGCTGCTCGGCCGCCGTGTCTCTGCGGTCGACGGTCACCGAGTACGTGTGGTAGCCGGACTGGCAGCCGTCACAGGCCTGCAACCCGCTGCTGATCCCGTCGGGGTCGTGGCACTCGCCGGCCCACTGGCCGCAGTGGAAGGTGGTGGAGTGCTGACTGAGTGCGTTGACGTCTTCCATGATGTCGAGCTCGCCGATGCTGGGCCAGTTGGTGGCCCCGGCAGGGCGGGCGTCGGCGCCCATCGCCCAGAAGGCCGGCCAGTAGCCGAGTCCGCTGGCCGGGTCGGGCTGTTTCAGGGAGGCGCTGAGCTGCATCTGTCCGCCTGCAGGTGCGGCGAAGTCGGTGCGTTGGGTCTCCACCCGGCCGGACGTCCAGTGTCCCGAGGCGTCTCGTATGGGTTTGATCACCAAGTGACCCGAGCCGTCTTGGTAGACGTTTTCCGTCGAGTCCGTGGATGTTTCGATCTCGCCGGTACCCCAGTTGGCGGCGCCGCCGGGGTAACTGGTGCCCTTGTCGTAGAGCCAATCGGCTGTGTCGAGGCCTGTGCCGCTCGCGCCGTCGAAGTCGTCCCTGAACATGGTGGTCCAGTCGGCGGCTGTACGGGCCTTCGCGGCCGGTTCGACAGCCGTGGCGGTGCCGGAGAGCCCGGCGGGATCCGCCAGTCCCGTGAGCCCGGCCAGTGGTAGGCAGAGCGCGAGTGCGGCGAGCGCGACCGGCAGACGCCGCCGGGTGCGGCCGCCGGGGGCGGGAGAGGTACCTGGCGACCTGCCGAGGAAAGCGATCCTGTTCATGGGGGCTGCTTTCGTGGGGGTGGGGGGAGAGGAGGCTGAGAGCGCTCTCAGTCGCCGTGCGAACGACTGTCGGGCACGGTGGCTGACCCCGTCAAGGCGCTTGCAACGTTCACTTTGTGAAACCAACTAGACGTGTAGGCTGGCTAGTTGGCACGTCTTCTTCATCTGTCGATGCCGCGAGGGGCGTACGTGACGACGTGTGTTCAAACCGCGGTGGCCTCTCAGACCAGTTCGAGGTGCGTCCGATGCCGCTGGGGACGCCTCGCGGTCCGCATCCTGCGGCTGGAGGCCCGCGCCGGTACCCCCGTGACCCTGGCCTGCGGTATGAGCATCGGCAGTGCCGGAGCCATACTCATCCCCACCACGATGCCCGACCGGCCGCAGATCCTGCTCCCGTTCTGCGTGATGCTGACCCGGGCGCACCGGGCGCACCGGGCGCACCGGGCGCACCGGGCGCACCGGGCGCCCCGGGCCAGCTCCCGCGACCGCGCGAGCCCGATGCCTGATGCGGGAACCGGGGAGCACAGTCACCACCGGGTCGCGGGCAGCGGTGAGGCGGTCGCCGTCCCTGACGACCGGCCCGTGCCAGCACCATCGGCGCGTTGCGGGAAGTCACCGGCGGCCCGTATGAGGTACGCGCGCCGTTGACCGAGCCGGCCCCGTCCGGTCAGGGCAACTGCGGCGAGTAGTTCACGTGCTTCACGTCGTAGTAGCGGGCCACGCACGCCGTCGACCAGCTTCGCTTCCCGTTGCCGAACGGCTCTGTCATCTTGCCGATGGGCGTCGGCGTGTACGGGACGACCTGGGCCCCGTGTGCAACCCGGGCGCGGATCCAGTGGTCCTGCCGTTCCCAGTCGTGCGCCCGCACCCGCATCTGACTGCCCAGGTGGACGAGCGGGGGCGCGAGGCCGATACATGTGCCGGCGCACAGCACCGCGGCGACCCAGCGCAGGGCGGCGACGTGCGGCCGGAACCCCTGGAGCGCCTGCCCCAGGAGCGTGCCGAGGCCGGTCAGCAGCACGATGTACAGGAAGAGGAAGTCGTTCCAGAGCCGGGTGGAGGCGACCACACCGGCTTTGAAGACGGGATACGCGACGAGCGTGGCGAGATAGCCGCTGACGAGGAAGGTGACCACTCCGGCGCCCACCAGCAGGACCGGGCGGCGGGGTGGGCTCGGCGTGGCGCCACCGGGGCCCCGCAGCACCAGACCGAGCAGGACACCGGCCGCGACCGCCCCCAGGTACGGCCACGCCGAGAACGTGTCGGTCATGATGTGCGCGAAGCTGCGGGCGGCCCCGGCCAGGGAATCCGGGGCGATCAGCGAGGTGTCCTTCGCGGCGCCGAACCGGTCCCTTCGGCGCCGCGAGCCCGGAGACGTCACCAGGATCAGCGCACCGGCCACTGTTCCGGCCAGGCCGACGGCGAACCAGACCCGCAGCCGACGGCGTTGCTCCCCGCCCGCCGCCCAGAAGGTCAGCACGAGCGCGGCGAGCAGTACCACCAGCACGACGACGGTGCTCTGCTCCGACAACGTTCCGATGCAGATGCCGATGACGAGGCTGATGGCCAGCGCGGCAGCTCTGGCCCTGCGCGACCGGGCGAGGAGGAACGGAATCACCGCCGCGCAGGCCAGGACCGGGGGCAGCGTGTGCGAGACGGATGCGGCGGGCCAGTAGAACGTCTTGTAGGTGTTGGGCGATCCCAGAAGGAAGACCACCGTCACCATGGACGCCACAAGAAGGGAAACCCCGCGCGGCACCGCGAGTGACGCCCTGCGCAGGGCCAGCGCGGTCACGGCCCACAGAATCCCCAGCACGAGCACGGCGCTGATCGGGGCGAACCACTGCTGCCCCGCCACGCCGAATCTCCCGTAGACCCAGACCAGCACACCGTTCATGACCCGCCCGTTGTCATGGTCGTAGAACTTGCTGACCATTCCGGAGAATCCGTGGTCGCGGATGACCGGCAGGAAGCACCATTCATCGCCGCTCGGCCGCACCCACTGAGCGAACGTCGAGGCCAGTGCGAGGAGGCCCAAGGGGAAGAGACAGAGGACGTACGCCCACGGCACGGTCCGCGGCCTCCGGGAGGTGGGACCGCTCGCACGCGCCGGCTGCTCTTCTTCTCCCACTGCGGAATCCGTCCTCGATCGGCCACCGGCGATCCGAGAATCCCCCGAGGCTGCCCATTTCCGTCGTGTCCGCAGTACCTCAGGGGTCCGCCGGCCGGGATTCCGCACACGCGAACTGCGTGGCCAACGCAACACGAACAGCCGATCCCGGTGCGCTCTTCCGGCGCACTTGGGTGTCGGCCCGGCCCGGTGGCCGGTGGGAACGACGGGCGTTATGGAGCATCTACTACTGCGTAGTCGCGTGATGCTGCGAAGGCGTACGAGCGAGCGAGGTGGTGGAGGGCAGGATGCGTGTGATCCGTGCGGATGAGAAGGCGAACGCGGCCAGACGCCGTTCGCTCCTGCTGCGCTGGGCGGTGCCGTGCCTGGCGGCGGCTCTTCTGCTTCTCCCTCCCTTGCTCGACAGGCGGCCGGTCGGGGTGTCCGCCGACCGGGTCTCCGCGCTCCTCGATGGACCCGGGGACCGAATCCGCTCTCGCGTCTGCGAGCACACGATGGTCGGGGTGGCGCATCAGGACGACGACCTGCTGTTCATCAATCCGGAGATCCAGCAGTCCGTGGGGCCGCGATGCACTTTCAGCACGGTCTATCTGACCGCCGGGGACGCCGGCCGGCCTTACGACGAGGGCGACTACGTACAGAGCAGAGAGGAAGGCGTGCGAGCGGCCTACGCCGAGATGGCGGGCGTCCCGGACCACTGGACGCGGGCGGACTTCCACACGGCTGGCCGCACCATCGCCTCCTACACCCTGAACGGGAAGACCGGGGTAAGGCTCTCCTTTCTCAGGCTTCCTGACGGAAGTCCGGACGGCAGCGGAAACGCGAGGTACTCCCACCAGAGCCTTCTGAAACTCTTCCGCGGCGAAATCCGAACCATTCAGCCGGTAGACGGGACGCGGAGCTACACAGAGCGGCAACTCGTCGATTCACTCACCATTCTCGCCAGGCGGGACGGAATCAAGCGCATCCTCACTCTTGACTACGACAACGCAACCTTCGGACACACATATGTGCCGGGCGCCGATCACAGCGACCACGGAGTGGCCGCCAGGTACTTCCGACGCGTCGCGTTCGGTCTCTCGGGCGGATCTCAGGACGCGGCGAGGGGATATCTCGGATACGGCATGTCCCGTCTCCCCGAAAACCTCGACCCGATCCGGGCGCGGCAGAAGGACGCGATTTTCCAGTCCTATCGCAGAGGTGCGGGGTGCGGATCCAGCCCGTGTCCGGCCGGGCATTACATGAGCGGGAAACACCAGGAGTGGGTGCGCCGGGAGTACTCCCTGAAGCCCCGGGCAGCGCGCCCAGGAGAGATCGTCTCGGCGATGGGCCTGGCGAATCAAGCAGGGCGACACGAGCGCTGCCTCGGTTCGGCGGGCCGCCCGAAAGGCTCAGGAAAAGCCCTGGCAGCCAGCACGTTCGACTGCGACGGCAACGTCACCCAGTCCTGGCGCATCCACGTCGGAACCCTCGGAGCCCCCGGAACTCTCGAATCGAAGGCCAATCGACTTTGTCTTACGGCTGCTTCACGAAGGATCACCGTTTCGACGTGTGATGGTCGGCCTCACCAGAAATGGCGCCTGGACAAGCACGGGCGGATCGAATCCGGCGGGCACTGCCTGTTCCAGGACGACTTGGCAGCCCCAAACCCACGACTGGTTCTGGGGCCTTGCACCCCGCAACGACCGGAGCTGCGCTGGTACGGGACAGCGGTAATGCCGGGCTCGTAGCTGAAAGCCTCCAGGAGATTCTTCGTCTGCCGGTGATACATGACCCGCACCTGTGATGACCAGCGAATACGGGTGACCTGGTGCACCTTCGGCGGGACCTGGCCCGGGAATGGCCCGGATCCTGGAGTACTGCAGTATTCGATTGCCCGTCCGCGATCCTGATGAGCCTCTTCTCCTCTGCCCGCCCGGCTTTCGTGAGGGCACGGTTCGCTGGATCGTGTGAACCCAGAGCTGGTCGGCGTCACCGGCCTCGAGCCGACCGCGGTAGACATCGATCTCGTGGCCGCTGAGCGGCAGGTTCTCCTGCGACTCGGTGATTCTGGCTGTCGCTCAGGGCCTCGCGAACAGGCGGGCCACACTGTAGGAGTTGACGGCGATCAGGGCGCGGGCTCGGTGGGCGGTGGCCATGTCGCTCGCGGCGCGCCGGAGGTCGCTGATGAGAACGTGGCCACCCAGAGTCTTCCGACGAATCGACCGCGCAGAGGAGGCGGACAGCCCGCTTCCCATCCCTCTTCGTGGGGTTGCCTCCTTGACACCGCGCCGGCTTTTTGGCTTTCTCGGTCCTCGGTCATAGTCGGCGCCATGGACTATGACGTAGTGGTGGCCGGGGGCGGCCCGGTCGGATTGATGCTGGCCTGTGAGCTCCGGCTCGGAGGCGCGCGGGTGGCCGTCCTGGAGCGCCTCACCGAAGTGGACCCGACGATCAAGGGCGGGGCGATCACCACGCCCAGCGCCGAGGCGCTCTACCGCCGGGGCATGCTGCCCGCGCTGGCCGAGGTGCAGCGGCAGGCGATGGACCGCTTCCAGGCATTCATACGCGAACGGAACGGCGGGGACGGAGTCGGGGCCGCGGGCCAAGGGCTCGGGTTCGTCGGGCACTTCGCCGGAATCATGCTCCGCGCCGACCTGGTCGACCGTACGGAGCCGGGCCTCGGCGACGCCGGACCCGCCGCCGAGATCGCTTTCGTGGCACAGCAGGACATCGAGCGGCTGCTCGGCGGGCGGGCGGACGAGCTCGGCGTCGACGTGCGCCGGGGAGTGGAGGTGACCGGCTTCGACGCGGACGACGGGGCAGTCACGGTGCGGACCAGCCGCGGGACCATACGCGCCGGCTGGCTCGTGGGCTGCGACGGCGGCCGCAGCACGGTCCGCAAGGTCGCGGGGTTCGCATTCCCCGGCACGGACCCGGAGACCACCTGTCACCAGGCGGTCGTGGAGATGACCGGCGCCGAGGACCTGACGGTCGGCTGGACCGCCACGGACGCCGGGGTCTACGCCCACGGGCCGATGCCGGGCCGCATCGTCACCGTGGAGTTCGACGGCCCGCCGGTTGACCGGGAGGCGCCGGTCACCGCCGAGTGCCTCCAGGCGGCGCTGCGCCGCGTCTCCGGCGTGGACGTCACGATCACCGGGGTGCGGACCGCGACCCGCTTCACCGACCACGCCCGCCAGGCCACCGAGTACCGCAAAGGCCGGGTGCTGCTGGCGGGCGACGCGGCGCACGTGCACTCCGCGTTCGGCAGCCAGGGGCTGAGCCTGGGTATCGGGGACGCGATGAACCTCGGCTGGAAGCTCGCCGCGGTGATCGGCGGCCGGGCGCCGGAAGGGCTGCTGGACACCTACACCGTCGAACGGCACTCGGTCGGCGCGGGGATCCTCGACTGGACCCGTTCCCAGGTCGCGGCCATGCGCCCGGACCCGCAGTCCCGGGCGCTGCGCGCGATCGTCAGCGACCTGGCGGAGACGGTCACGGGCACCACGTACCTCACCGCCCGGCTCAACAGTGCCGGAGTGCGCTACGCGCTGCCGGGCGAGCACCCGCTGACCGGCCGCAGCGCCCCGGACCTCGAACTCGCCGACGGCAGCCGCCTCGCGGACCACGTCCACGGCGGCCGGGCGCTTCTGCTCGACCTCACCGACGACCCGGAGCTCCGGGCCCTCGCTGTGGGGTATGCCGACCGCGTCGACACTCTGACGGTCGGCTGCGCGGCCCGCCCGGAACTGGCGGCGGTCCTCGCCCGTCCGGACGGCTTCACCGCCTGGGCGGCCGACGCGGGGGCGCCGACGTCGACGGCCGGGCTGGCGGAGGCGCTGGAGGTGTGGTTCGGAGTGCCGGAGGATGCGGTGACGCCGGGCTGATCCGCCGCTCTGCTGACTGACTCGAACCACGAGCCGATTCCGCCCGCACCCCGGTCCCGGCCCAGCGGCAGCCCGGAGCTCTCACCGGCCGCCGACCGTACCCGCCGCCACACATAGTCGCCACGCCTTCCGTCGGTGTTACGGCTGCCGACACCCTGCGAGCCGGTGACCCGTGCAAACGTCACCGCCGGGACAGCCCCGGCGGTGACGGTCACGCACCCGGGTCACGCCTCTTCGGCCGCGTCCGGATCGCGCAGCGGGCGCAGGCCGCCCGGCAGTTCGGGGAGCTTGAAGGAGTACCGGCCGAGCATGCTGGCGTGGTGCCGTACGAACGGGGAGAGCCGGGCCACGTCCTCGTCGCGGACGTCGAAGGCCGAACGGTCCTTTGCTCTGCCGTCGAAGGCCACCGGGCCACGGTGGGCTTCCCGAGGCTCGGTGGCCGGGTCTGATCATTTCGGCCAATCGGTCACTTTGCGTCATCGTTGAGTAACAGGGAGGTGCGGGTGGGGGATCCGGGATACATAAGGGGAGTGGAGCAGCCCGCCCTGTAACGGCCGGGTTCAGATGGTAAGTCCGACCGGGGGCGGGACAGACAGAGTGCTGACGATCAATTTGGGGCTACTGCTCGCCGTCATCGTCATCTTCCGGCTCCGGCGGCGTACGCATGCCCGCAGCCGGACCGATGAGAAGTTCACCGTCGTCATCGTGCTCGCCTTGGGCGTGGTCATCGCTCCGACTCCGTTGGGCGAGGGGATCCTGGATTTCCTGAGCCAGCTCGTCTCTGGTATCTCCGACTCCAGCCGCTGACACCCGGAGCAACCCGTCGCCGCCCCGCGCAGGCCCTCACACCACCCCGTCGTGCGGCGCCGGACTTTCCCCGCTCTCGTAGGCAGCGCCAGCGGCGTGGTTCTCGGGTTCTGCTGCTCGTCGGCACCGGTCTGCTGGTGCCGATCCTGTCGGGCGCGCGGCTGCTGCACGGCCTGGCTCTGCCTGGTCGCCGTCGAGGTGGAGCTCACGCCGAAGCCGACGCCCGCGCTTCGTACGGGATCTCACCCCGCGACCACAGCAGCAGAGAGCTGCGGCATCCTTCCGGATGTGGCAGGGTGCCGCGGCGTGTTGACGGCTCAACCCGTACCTGTCGGAGCGGGCAGGGGCACCTGGCGGTGACGCGGCGTGGGATCAGCCGCAGCCGTGCCGGTCAGTGCGCTGGCTGAGGAAGAGAGCCGCACGGTCCAGTGCCTCGTCTGCCTCGTCCAGGGCGCCGGTGAATGCCTGGAACACGTGCGGCACGTCGGCGGTGATGTCCAGGATGACGTCCACTCCGGCCGACCTCGCACGCTCGGCAAGGCGTGTGGAGTCGTCCAACAGGATCTCGTTGGTGCCCACCTGGATCAGCATCGGGGGGAAGCCGGTCAGGTCGGCGAGGACGGCCGGGCTGAGCAGGGGCTGGTGGGGGTCGGCTCCGGCGAGCGCGTCGCGATCGTCGAACACCTGGCGCACCTGGAGTCGGACCAGTTGGAGTTCACCGCAGGCGTGCTCCGCAACACCTACGACGACACCCTCCAGGTCCTGCGGGAGACCGGCCGCCCGCACAACCCGGCCACCGTGGTCCACCAGGCGGTGCGGACGTTGTAGGTCTTGTCGGCTGGGACGGCTGGGCGGTGCCCGCCCTTCTTGTCCTTGGCTGCGGCGGCCCGGAGCCCGTTGTAGGTCAGCTCTCGTTGGAAGTCGCGTTGGACTTCCTCGGCCGCTACGCCTTCACCCGCCCGCCGGGCTGCGCTCGCTGCGTGACCCGAACACCGACGAGAAAGCGGCCGACGACGAGAACAGCTGACCGCTTCCCAGCGGTCAGGTCGTTCTGTTTGCTACTCGGCCTGCAGGACGAAGAACAGGAAGCACAGGAAGCGCGGCTCGGCCGCTATGGCCTCGGGGAACATCTCGCGGGCGGCGGGATCAGGATCCGGCTCGCTGATAACCGCTATCCGGAAACCGGCCCCGATGAAAGCCTCGATCATCGCGTGCAGCGGCCTGTGCCATCTGCTCACCAGGGCGGTCTGGCCGCCCACGGTCCACTCCACGGTCCAGTTGGTGGTGTCGAAGTAGTCGCACTCGGCCTCGCGGCCGGCCTCGCGGTGTATGAGGTTGACGGCAAAGGGATGGTCGACAGACGCGATCAGCCGACCGCCGGGCCTGAGTATGCGTCGCAGCTCGGCCAGCGCCGGCCCCCAGTCCTCCAGGTAGTGCAGCACCAGGGACGCCGCTACATCGTCGAACGTGTCATCAGCGTAAGGAAGCGGGCTGCCCAGGGCCGCCACCTGCAGATCCGCACCGTCGCCGAGCCGCTGCCGAGCCAACTCCAGCATCCCGGCACTCGTGTCGAAGCCACTCACAATGGCGCCACGGTCGCGCAGCGCGGCAAACAGGGCCCCCGAGCCGCAGCCGGCGTCGAGGATCCGCCGGTCGGCCACGTCTCCAGCGAGGGCCAGCATCGCGGGCCGCTCGTAGTAGGCATTGACCAGGTTGGTTTCGTTTGCGGCCGTGTACGCCTCGGCGAAGCTGCTGTAGTCGTTGGTCTTCGACGGATCCACACTCGCTGCGGACGGCGAGACCAGCTTGGTGGAAATCGCGTGCTCTTGGCGCTCGCTTGAAATCATGGTGCGGGAGACGTGCGCTGCAGCAGTTCGGTTCCTGCCTGCGGCCCACTGCTGCGCTGCGTCGTCGCACGGGTCGATCTCATCTACCTCGGAGTCCTCTCCCTGTCGGGCCGCGCCGGTGTGGCGGGCCCTTCCGGAATACAGCAAGCGCCCCCCGGCGCTGGTGCCGAAGCGCGAGGCTTACCCCGAAGCCGTCGAGCAGGCGCACGGCGACACGCTGACGTCTTACCTCCCTGCTCAGGCGGCGGTCCGCAGATGTTCGTGCGCCCACTCTTCGAAGCTGGTCAGGTCGATGCCCAGCGCACGAGCGAACTGCGGCCGGGCCGGCTGGCCGACGACCTCCATGAACTCGTGCGTGGCACCCATGTCTCCCATTCCGGCGGCGCGGGCCTGTTCCTCGGTCATGTCCGGGGCCGTCAGCGGGACGCCCACGGCCCCGGAGAGGATCTCGGCGATTTTGGTCATGGTCAGGTAGTCGCTGGCGAGCTCCAGTTCCACTCGGTGGAACTCGGCGGGGGCGGACATGGCAGCCGCCGCGGCTCGGCCCACGTCCTTGGCCGCTACGAGTGACAGGTGCGTGCTCGGTTTGACGACGGTGACCAGACCCCCTTCGACGCCGCGGGGGAAGTAGAACCGCATGGACGGCTCGAAGTTCTCCATGAAGAACGACGGCTTGAGCAACGTCCAGTAGGGAAAGTCGAGTTCGCGCAGCCGGTCCTGGATCGCAGTCTTCGTGCCGAGCGGGGCTTCCATCACCGCCCACCGGCCTTCGGCCCAGCCCGGGGCCTCGACGTGCTGTCCCACGCCGCTGGTGGAGGACTGGACGAACTGCTCCACACCGGCGGCCCGCGCAGTCGTCATGAGGTTGTCCGCCTGGCTGACCTCACCGGCGAAGTCGAACTCCTGCCCGGTGTATGCGGGCATCTGCACGGAGAAGACGGCCCGCACACCGTCCATGGCCGCCTCAAGGGTCGCGGGTTCGGTGAGATCGCCCACGAACAGGCTGGCGCCGAGCTCTTCGACGGCCCGCGCACGCGGCGTGCTCGGGTCACGCACCAGGGCGCGCACGGGTGTTCCCTGCGCGAGCAGGGCGCGGGCGGTGGCACCGCCTTGACGGCCAGTGGCACCGGCGACGAGAACCCGCGTTGCGGCAGTGGTCATGTGTGTACATCTCCTCAGCGGTCACGAACAGCGCAAACGGCGGGGCGCGCCGTTTCGTGTTCGCTACAATATGGCGGGGCCCGCCACTAATCAATGTTGGGGAGATCATGACCGGCCAGCGCTCGGACGCCCGCCGCAACTACGCGCACATCCTCGCCGTGGCCGAGGCCGAGGTGGCGGCCCAGGGGGCACAGGCGTCCCTGGAGCGGATCGCCCGCATGGCAGGCGTCGGATCAGCTACCGTGAGGCGCCACTTCCCCACTCGCAAAGCCCTGCTCGAAGCGGTCTTCAAACAGCGCGTCCATGACCTGTGCGACCGCGCTCGTACGCTCTGCGGCGAGCCCGACAGCCGCTCCGCGCTGGTGGAATGGCTGCGCGAGCTGCTCGCCTACTCACTCGCCGCACGCGGTCTGGCGGACGTCCTCTCCTACCAGCCCCTCCAGGACGAGGCCACCCAGGACTCCTGCGCTCCGGCCATCGGTGCGGCCGGCGCCCTGCTCCTGCGCAAGGCCATTGACGACCGGACTGTCCGGGCGGACATCACCATCGACGATCTGCTCGTACTGATCATCGGAATCGCCCTGGCCACCGAGAATTACACCGACCCGGCGACGCCGGCGGACCGCGCCTTCCGGCTCGCCGTCGCAGGCATCGGTGTCAACGGCACCTGAGCACTCACATAGGACCGTCACAGCCCTGGCAGCGGGGGACCGGATGTCGATGCCGTCCGGCCGGGCGGCCTGGGCGAGGGCCGCCCGGCGGGCCCGTCAGCCGGCACCCCCCGCCGCCATCGGATCGAGGTCCCTGCGCCGCCGGCTGATGGAGTCGGGGTCCCAGTCCGGCCGGGGAACGGATGCCAGCAGTAGCTGCGTGTACGGGTGTCCGGGGTCGGAGAGCAGCTCCGCGACAGGGCGGTGTTCCATGGTGCGCCCCCGGAACAGCACGAGCGCCTCGTCGCACACGTACCGAACGACGGCCAGGTCGTGGCTGACGAATATCAGGCCGATGCCGGTGTCGCGGCGGATGTCCGACAGGAGATTGAGCACCTGGGCCTGGACCGAGACGTCGAGCGCGGACACCGCCTCGTCCAGTACGAGCACCGCAGGTTCGACCGCCAGCGCACGTGCGATGGCGGCGCGTTGCCGCTGACCGCCGGAGAGTTTGCGCGGCAGGGCCGCCGCCTCCCGCTCTCCGAGGCCCACCTGGGCGAGGAGTTCCCGCATCCTGGCCGTACGGGCGGCGGGATCGGCGAGACCGTGCAGGCGCAGTGCTCCGTCGATGGTGGCGCCGATGGTGATCCGTGCGTCCAGCGACAGGTACGGGTCCTGGAAGACGATCTGCACCGCCTTGGCACGGGCGAGTCGGGCCGCCCTGCCGCGCACGCTCGTGGCCAGTGGTTCACCCTGGACGAGGATCTGGCCGGTGTCGGGGCGTTCGAGGCCGACCAGCATCCGGGCCGTGGTCGTCTTGCCGGAGCCCGACTCACCCACGATGCCGAGGGCGCCGCCGGCCCGCAGTGAGAACGACAGGCCGTCGACGGCGATGACCTCCGCCTTTCCCGTCCGGTAGGTCTTGCGCAGCCCGCTGACCCGGAGCAGTGTGCGGGCGCTGTTCTCGGCGGTCAACTGCCCTCCTTTGTGGCGGTGTTGTCCATGGAGGTGAGTGACTCTTCCGTGAGGTGGCAGGCGACCAGCGCCTTGCCGTGGCGCTCCAGCCGCGGCGCTGTCCGGTCGCAGACTCCGGGCCGGGCCAAACGGCAGCGCGCCGCGAAGGAGCAGCCGGGCGCCGAGTCGAGCAGTCCCATGGGGGAACCCGGGATCGGGGTGAGCCGGGCGGGCGGTCCGTCCGGGGCCTGGAGAGGTGGCGACGAGCCGAGCAGGCCCGCGGTGTAGGGATGGCGGGGTGTTTCGAAGAGCTGTGCGGTGGGAGCGGTCTCGACGATCCGGCCGGCGTACATCACGTAGATGCGGTCGCAGACCGCGGCCGCGAGTTCGATGTCGTGCGTGATGAGGAGCATGCCCAGGTCGCGTTCGCGCTGCAGCCGCCCGAGGATGGCCATGATCTCGGCCTGGGTGGAGACGTCGAGCGCGGTGGTGGGTTCGTCGCAGAGCAGCAGCCTGGGCCCGGCGGTGAGCGCTCCGGCGATCATGACGCGTTGCAGCATGCCGCCGGAGAGCTCGTACGGGTACTGGCGCAAGTGCCGTTCCGGGTCCGGGAGTCCGACCGCGCCGAGCAGTTCGGCGGCGCGGGCGTTGGCGCGGCCCTTGTCCCAGCCGTGGTTGATGCGCAGCGACTCGGTGAGGAAGTCGCCGATCCTGCGGACCGGGTTGATGCCTGCCCGGGGGTCCTGGAAGATCATCGACGCCGTGCCGGTACGGATCGACCGCAGGGCTGCCGGCCCGGCGCCCACCACCTCCGTTCCGTCGACGCGCACGTGGCCGTCGATGTCGGCCCCGGTGGGGAACAGCCCGAGGGCCGACCGCGCGGTGACCGACTTTCCGGAACCGGATTCGCCCACCAGCGCGACGATTTCACCCGCCGACACGGTCAGGTCGATGCCGTCGAGTACCGGCCGGGCCATGCCGGGCAGGGCGATGCTCAGGTTCTCGTACTCCAGCAGCGCCATCAGGTCTTCCTCCCTGCGAGCCGGTCGCCGACGTTCTCCCCGACGATGTTGAAGGCGACGACGACCACCACGACGGCGACGGCGGGCACGACCGCGGACAGCGGCTGGCCGCGCAGGACGGCGGCCTGGGACTGGTTGATCATGGCGCCCCAGTCCGGCGTCGGCGCCTGCACGCCCAGGCCCAGGAAGGACAGGGCGGCGAGATCGAGCAGCGCGTAGCCGAAGTTGACGGTGGACTGGGCGAGCACGGTCGGGCCGATGTTCGGCAGCAGCCTGCGGACGGCGACGTACACGGCGGAGTGCCCCTGCACACGGTAGGCCGCGATGTACGGCCTGGCCTGCTCCTGCATCGCGAGACCGCGCACCAGGCGTGCGGTGTACGGCATGTAGGCCACGGACATGGCGATCACCGGCGCCGTCATCCCCTTGCCGAAGACCGCCACCGCGAGAATCGCGACGAGCAGTGCCGGGAAGGCGAAGACGACATCGAGCAGCCGCCCGATCACGGTGTCGGCCCAGCCGCCCCGCCACGCGGAGAACAGGCCGATGGCGACGCCGGCGACGGTCGAGACCAGTACCACCAGCAGCGGTCCGACCAGACTCGTACGGCTCCCTTCGACGAGGGCCGAGAATGTGTCGTGCCCACCCTGGTCGGTGCCCAGCCAGTGGTCGGCGCTCGGACCGACGAGCCCCGTGCCCAGCTCTCCGTACGTCGGGTCCTGCGGTGACAGCCACGGTGCGAACACCGCGACCAGCACGAACAGGACGAGCAGGCCCAGGCACAGCTTCTCCAGCCGGCTGCCCCCCATGGAGCGCAGCTTGGCGACCGGTCCGCGGGTCAGTCCCGCCATCGGGGCGCTCATCGTGCACTCCCCGCTGCCGCTACCCGCGGATCGATCAGCGGGTGCACCAGGTCCACCAGGAAGTTGACCACGACGAAGGCGGCGACCACGAGCAGCACGATCGCCTGCACCACCTGGAAGTCCATCTGGTTGACCGAGGTCACCAGCAGGGATCCCACGCCCGACATGCCGAACGCGGTCTCCACGATCGAGGTGCTCACCAGCATTCCGGAGATGAGGAGCGCGGAGACGGTGACGATCGGGCCGAGGGCGTTGCGCAGTACGTGCCGCCGGATCACGGTCCACCGCGGGGTGCCGCGGCTGACCGCGACCTCGACGTGCTCACGGCCCAGTTCCTCCAGCATCGACGAGCGGGTCACCCGAGTGACCATCGCCATGAACGTGACGGACAGCGCGATCGCCGGCAGCACGACGTGGTGCAGCCGGTCGAGAAAGCCGGTGCCGTTCCCGATGGTCGGGAACCAGCCCAGCTTCACTCCGAACAGCGACCGCAGCAGCAGTGCGGCGACGAAGGCGGGGGCCGCGGCCCCCACCGTCACCAGCAGCATCAGCATCGAGTCGGTGCGGGTGCCGCGGCGCAGCGCACCGACGATGCCGGCCGCGAGACCGACCACCGCGATCAGCAGGGCGGAGGCGGCGATCAGCAGCAGGGTGGCCGGCAGCCGCGACCAGATGACCGAGCTGACGTCCTGGTGGAAGACGTAGGAGCGGCCGAAGTCGCCGTGCAGTACGCCGCCCAGCCAGTCCCAGTACCGGACGAGGAACGGCTCGTCGAAGCCGTATCTGTGGCGGATCTGGGCGAGTTCGTCGGGGCCGGCGCTGCGCCCGCGCACCAGGAAGCTCGCCGGGTCGCCGGGCGCCAGGTACAGCGAGGAGAACACCAGGAAGGAGGTGACCAGCAAGGTCGCCGCCATCCCGGCCAGGCGGCTCACGACCCCGAGTGCCCGGGTGGTCGTACGGCTCACTTCTTGGCCCCGATCTCGGCGGCCCACGGGTAGTAGAGGTAGGCGACCGACGGCTGGACGCCGGTGATCCGGTTGCCGAGGAAGACGTTTGTGGGCTGCGTGTACAGGGGCAGCCAGGGAAGTTCGCGCAGGGCGATCTTCTGCGCCTTCGCGCTCGCCGCGGCCCGCGCGGCCGGGTCGTAGGTGCCTGCGGCGTCCTCGATCGCCTGGTCGAACTCCTTGTTCGACCAGCCGCCGTAGTTGGTGAACATGCCGGTCTCCAGGGAGCCGTACAGATCCAGCGGGTCGGTGATCGACGTGTACCAGAAGGTCAGGAAGAGGTCGATTCCCTTGCGGGCGGCGGCGTCGGTGAAGAGCGTCGAGTACTTCTCCGGCGACAGCGTCTCGATCTTGGGGTCGAGGCCGATGGCCTTGGCGGCCTGCTCGACGGCCTGCGCGACGATCGTGGTCTGCGAGTCGAGGGGGCTGGTCGCGATGACGATCCGCTCCCCCTTCACCCCGGCCTTCGCCGCGATCTCCTTGGCCTTCGCCGGGTCGTACGGGTAGTGCGGCACGCCCTCGATGATGGCCCTGCGGTCCGCAGAGGGCGCCTGGTCCCACATGTTGTCGGTGACGAGGGCGTCGGCGACCTCGCCCGTCCCGCCGGCGCCGGCCTTGACGATGCCCTTGCGGTCGATGGCCATGAGCAGGGCCTTGCGCACCTCGGTGTCACCGAGCGGGCCCTTGAGGTTGCTGACGATCTCCTCGGCGACGGTGCTGTTGACGCCGTAGTAGAGCGTGCCGGCGGTGGACGAGCCGAGCTGGTCGTAGGCGTCGGCCGGGACCATCCAGCCACCGTCCACCTCACCGCTCCGGAAGGCGTTGACGCGGGTCGTCGGGTCGCTCAGGAACACGAACTCGACCTGCTTCGCCTTGGGCTTCAGCTCGGTGTTCCAGTAGCCGTCGAACTTCTTCAGGGTGAGCGACTGGCCCGACGCCCAGGACCTGAACGAGAACGGGCCCGTGCAGTTCACCCCGCCCTTGGGACTGCCGTAGTCCTTGCCGGCCTCGGCGAGCGTCGCGGCCGACTCGATGGTTCCCGAGCTGGTGGCCATCTCCTGGTTGAACACCGCGTCCGGCTTCGTCAGCCTGACGGTGACTTCCAGCGGCCCGGTCA
Source organism: Streptomyces sp. NPDC091387 (assembly GCF_044756945.1). Classification (NCBI taxonomy): domain Bacteria; kingdom Bacillati; phylum Actinomycetota; class Actinomycetes; order Kitasatosporales; family Streptomycetaceae; genus Streptomyces; species Streptomyces sp. NPDC091387. The sequence continues at coordinate 297,862 of NZ_JBIVTZ010000006.1, forward strand.
TGTCGATCGACTTCACGTTGCGGAACGTGTTCTCCCACGCGCTGCCCACGGCGGGGTCCATGTGGCGGCGCAGGGAGGCGACGACGTCCTTCGCGGTGAGGACCGTTCCGTCGTGGAAGCGCACGCCCGGACGGATCTTGTAGACCCATGTGGTGGGAGTCGGATTGGTGAACGAGGACGCCAGGTTCGGCGACGTCGTCAGGTCCGGGTTCCAGCGCAGCAGGCTCTCGCAGACATTGGCGAGGATCTGGTTCGGCGGGTAGTCGTATGCGTATGCGTAGTCGAGCGAGGAGGGCTCGGCGTAGATCGACCAGGTGAAGGAGCCGATGTCACCCGCGGCGGCGGGCGTCTGCCTGGTCAGCTTGTACGACGTGCCGGCGTCGGCGTCCTTGTCCGGGTTCGCCGTGCCGCTGCACGCACTGGTGACGAGTACGGCGCTCGCCGCGAGGAGGGTCCCCGCCACGCGGCGCACCGCCCCCATCCGTGTCGGCCGTCTGGATCCTGCACTCTGCGTTGGCACTGTCTGTCTCCGTCCGGGGTGGGCTCGATGAAGTGGGTGGGGGGCTGCGTCAGTCGGTCGACGCGGTGGGCGCGGTCGTGTTCGCGTCGAACACGAGGCGGCCTTCGACGTACGTCCGGCGTACCCGGACGTCGCCTATCTCGTCGGCGGGGTGCGTGAACGGGTCACGGTCGAGGGCGACGAGGTCCGCGTACTTGCCCACCTCGACCGTGCCGGTCACGTCGTCGAGGTGGTTCACCCAGGCGGTGCCCGCGGTGTACGCGGTGAGCGCCTCGGCCAGGGTCAGTGCCTGTTCGGGGTAGAACGGCGGATACGTCTCGCCCTCGGAGAGTTCCCGGGCGGGGGCGGCACGGTTGACCGCGACGTGGATGGCCCACAGCGGGTTGGGGCTGCTCACCGACCAGTCACTGCCGGCGGCCAGGTGGGCGCCGGCCCGGCGCAGATCCCCGAAGGGGTACTGCTGGGCGGCGCGTTCGGCCCCGAGGAACGGGATGGTCAGCTCGTCCATCTGGGGTTCGTGGGCGGCCCACAGCGGCTGGATGTTCGCGGCGACGCCGAGTTCCGCGAAACGCGCGATGTCATCGGGGTGGACGACCTGGAGGTGGGCCAGGTGGTGCCGGTGGTCATTGGCGCCGTTGGCGGCACGGGCCGCGCCCAGCGCGTCGAGTGCCTCGCGCACGGCGCGGTCGCCGAGCGCGTGGAAGTGCACCTGGAAGCCGGAGCGGTCGAGCGCGCACACCGCTTCCCTCAGCAGTCCTGGCTCGACGAAGCTCAGGCCGGAGTTGCCGGTTGAGCAGCCGCAGCTGTCCAGATAGGGCTCCAGCATCCCGGCGGTGAAGTTCTCCGCCACGCCGTCCTGCATGATCTTGATGCTGGTGGCCGCGAAACGGCCCGCCTGTCCGATGCGGCGGCGCTCCTCCAGCTCCGGAAGCTGCTCCATTTTGCGGTTGCGGTCCCACCACAGGGCGCCGACGACCCGGGCGAGCAGCGAACCCTCGCGGGCCGCACGCAGGTAGACGGGCAGGTTGTCCGGGTAACCGTGGAAGGAACCGATCATGGCGTCCTGCCAGCCGGTCACCCCGAGGGAGAACAGGTACTCCTGCGCTGCCAGCAGCCCGGCGTACGTCTCGTCCTCGGTCGCGACCGGAACGTGCTGGGCCACCAGTTCCACCGCGCCCTCGTGCAGGGTGCCGGCCGGGGTGCCGTCCGCCTCCCGCTCGATACGGCCGTCGGCCGGGTCGGAGGTGTGCCGGTCGACACCGGCGATCTCCAGCGCGCGGGTGTTGACCCAGGCGCCGTGGCCGTCGCAGTTCACAAGCAGCACGGGCCGGTCGGGCACCACCGCGTCGAGCATGGAGCGCGTCGGCGTGCCGCCCGGGAAGCAGTCCATCGACCAGCCGCCGCCACGGATCCAGGCCACGTCCGGGTGGTCCTTGGCGTAGCGGGCCACCACGTCGAGACAGCCCTCGGCGCTGGTCTCCTCGCTCTGGTCGCAGCCGAGCATCTGGGTGCCACCCATCACGGGGTGGATGTGCGCGTCCTGGAACCCGGGTACGAGCAGGCCGCCCTCCAGGTCGACGACCTCCGTACCGGCACCGGTCAGCGCGCGCACCGTACCCACGTCGGCGACGGCGATGATCCGGCCGTCCGCGACGGCGACGGCGGCGTCCACCGGGACGGGGCCCGTTCCGGTGAAGACCCGGCCCCCGACGAAGACGGTGTCGGCCCGTTCGCTGCTGTGCGCCATCGATTCAACCTCCAGCAGGGCGGAATGACCCGCCCGACGTGTTCGTTGAGGAGGAGTGAACGGCAGCGCAACAGTGCTGTCAACAGTGTTGCGCCCGCTGGATCCCGAACCGATACACTGGCCGCACCATGCCGAAGTCACCCGCAGCCAAGGCCCGGAGCAAGCGCGCCGGCAGTCAGCTCACGCCCGGCGCGATCATCGACGCGAGCCTCCGCATCGCCGCCCGCGGAAGCGCGGACGCCTTCACCGTCCGGCGCCTGGGTGAGGAACTCGGGGCGGATCCGACCGCGATCTACCGGCACTTCCGTGACAAGGACGAGCTGTTGCTGTCGGTCGCCGACCACATGCTCGGCGAGGCGCTCGACGCCATCCCCGACGGCCTCGGCTGGAAGGCCCGCATCCGGGCACTCGCCGACGCCTCTCTCGCGGTCGCCCTCAAGTACCCGGTGGTGGGCTCCGCCATGGCGAGCCGGACCACGCGCCGCCCCAACGAGTTCCGGGTCGTCGAACTCATCCTCGGCGCCGTCCGGGAGGCCGGTCTGGAGGGATCCGAGGCAGCCGTCCACTACCGCATGATCGGGGACACCCTCCTCGCGTACGTGGGCCAGCAGGCCGCCTTCCTGCTGTTCGACGCGGACGCCCGCGCGGCCGACGACTCCGCGTGGAACCGCGAGTACCGGCTGGTCGACCCGCAGCACTTCCCCCACATCGCCGGCCTCAGCGGCGAACTCGCCGAGGTGACGGACGAACAGATCTTCGACGCTACGGTCGAGGCCCTGATCTCGACCGTCGAGAAGTGCGCCGCGACTCCTCGGAGCGCGTGACCCGGCTCAGCCCAACGCCAGGCTGTCCGGCTCGGCCGTTCGTCGGTCCGGGGGCCTCGTCGGCCGCGCGCTGACCGGACTCGGCTCCGTCCTCCAGGTAGCCCTGCGGCCGCCGTCGGCCGGGCATGTGCTGGATCGCACCGGTCGGTTTCGCGGTGGCGTGAGTTCGTCCACTTGTCGGGATGGGAAGACCCGCGGCCTCCCGAAGGACTGCCGATCTTCCCCCGAACCCATGCCGATATGGATCTGGATGCGCCAACTCCATTTCTCAGTGGCCGAGTTGTGATGCGAGCTGAGTGGGATTCGTGAAGAGTCCGCGCAGGGCTCCTGGAATCCGGTCACGGGAGCGGAAAGCTCGAAGCACTGCTCGGCGCCTCCGAACAAGTCGGGAGCCGGCCCATGCGACGGGAGACTGATCAACGATGCTCACTCAAATGCGGAGCAGAGCGCGGACGGCCGCGCTCGCGCTTTCGGCCCTCGTGGCTCTCACCCTCGGCGCGCATGCCACGACCGGCGCGGTTGCCGCCCCCGCCCCGGCGAAGCAGGGGCCGACCTCGGTGGCGTACGTCGAGGTGAACAACAACAGCATGCTTGATGTCGGCAAGTACACCCTTGCCAACGGTGGTGGCAACGTCTTCGACGTCGCCGTGATCTTCGCGGCGAACATCAACTACGACTCGGGTGCGAAGGCGGCGTACCTGTCCTTCAACGAGAACGTTCAGCGCGTCCTTGACAACGCAGCCACGGAGATACGGCCGTTGCAGCAGAAGGGCATCAAGGTCGTCCTCTCCGTCCTGGGGAACCACCAGGGTGCGGGTTTCGCCAACTTCCCGTCCCAGCAGGAGTCTTCGGTGTTCGCGAAGCAACTGTCGGACACAGTGGCCAAGTACGGTCTCGACGGCATCGACTTCGACGACGAGTACGCCGAATACGGCAACAACGGCACTGGCCAGCCCAACGACAGCTCGTTCGTCAACCTGGTGACGGCGCTGCGCCTGAATATGCCGGACAAGATCATCAGCCTCTACAACATCGGCCCGGCCGCGTCGCGCCTCTCCTACGGAGGCATCGACATCTCGACCACGTTTGACTATGCCTGGAACCCGTACTACGGCTCCTGGCAGGTCCCCGGCATCGCACTGCCCAAGTCGAAGCTGTCGCCGGCGGCCGTCGAGATCGGCCGGACCTCGCAGAGCACGGCCGCCGACTTCGCCCGACGCACCGTCAGTGAGGGCTACGGGGTCTATCTGACGTACAACCTCGACGGTGCCGACCGCAGCGCCGATGTCTCCGCCTTCACGCGAGAGTTGTACGGCAGCGAGGCCGACTTCACGCCGTAAAGCGGGCTCGGTGCACGCCCGGGACCCCTGCGAGCGGACCGTTCTGCTGACGGCCGCCCGGCGGATCCGTACGGGCCTCAGGACATGCTGCCCCGGCACACCGTCCCCGGGGCCGGGGTGCGGCCCGTGCGGAGGTACTGGTCGACCGTCTTCGCGACGCAGCGGTTCTGCGGGTATGTGCCGTGGCCCTCCTCCTCGGCCGTCAGGAGCACGCCGACACCGTCGCCCAGGGCACGGGCCATGTGGCGGGCGCCGAGGTACGGGGTGGTCGGGTCGCCGGTGCCGCCGACCACCAGAACGGGGGCCGCGCCGTCGGCGCTCACCTGGGGCGTGGCGCGCTCGCCGTCGAACGGCCAGTCGTAACAGAGGTAGACGCCGGTGGACCAGGCCGCGCCGAAGACGGGTGAGGCGGCCTTGACGCGGGCCGCGTCCCTGTCGAGGCGTTCGAAGCCGGGGCGCAGGCTGGAGTCCGCGCAGGTGATCGCGGTCCGGGCGACGTGGCTGCTGTCGCGCGGGGCCGCCGCGCCGTCGGCGGAGCCGATGCCGTCCGCGCCCCTGCTCAGCTGACGGCCGTCGTTGTGGTCGATCAGCGCGGTGAGGGCCTTGGCGAGCGGCGACCAGCCGTCTGTGCCGAGGTCGAGATGGTCGCTGACGGCGTACGCGAGAGCGTCGGCGTCGAGGTTCCTTCCGCCGCCGGCCGGGGCGGGCTTCTTTTCCAGGCGATCGGCCAGGCGCGCCATGCGTCGCGCGGCCTCCTCGGGCCCGTCGCCGGTCGGGCAGTGGCGGATACGGGCCGCGCAGTGCGCGGCGAACCGGTCGAACGCCGCCTGGACCGCCTTGACTTGCGACACCTGCTCCTCGTCGAGGTCCTCGGTCGGATCGACGGACGCTTCGAGGACGAGCCGTCCGACGTGTGACGGGTACAGGTGGGCGTAGACCGCGCCGAGCGCCGTTCCGTACGAGACGCCGAAGTAGTGCAGCCGCTCGTCGCCGAGGAGGTAGCGCATCAGGTCGAGGTCGCGCGCGGTGTGCGAGGTGCCGATGTGGGGGAGGAGGGCCCCTGAGTGCTCGGCGCAGGCGTCGGCCCCGTCGTATCCGGTGTCGTCCGCGGTCTTCCCGCAGCGCACGGGGATGGTCGCGCCAACGCCGCGCGGGTCGAAGGAGACCAGGTCGTAGCGGTCGAGGAGCGGCTTGTACTGGTTGAGGCGCTCGGGCAGTCCGCTCACGCCGGACACGCCGGGGCCGCCGAAGTTGAGGACGAGCGAGCCGATGCGCCGGGCGTTCGGGCCGGTGGCCTTGTGGCGAATGAGGGCGACGTCGATCGTCCTGCCGTCAGGTCTCCGGTAGTCGAGGGGGGCCTTCATGGCGGCGCAGTCGTAGCCGGTGCGCGTGGTGGGAGGCGAGGTGCAGCGGGACCAGTGGAGGCGCTGGCCGGTGGTGAGCGCGGTGGGCAGACCGGCGGGTGGGTTGTTCGCGGTGAACTCCGTACGCGGCTCCGCACTGCGGCCGGGAGCGTGGTGCTGGAGCCAGGCGCCGATCGCCCCGATCGCGGCGAGGACGACCCCGGCGATGATGAGCGCACCGACCGAGAGGCCCGGTCCGCGGCTTCGTCTCGGATATGCGTCACTCATCGAAATCCCCGCGCTCCAGCCCCTGGACGCCTGCCCTTGCGGCACGCCCGTATCCGGGATCGTCCGATCGTCGAATGAGTGCAGGGTACAAGCCGCCTCCGACAGCACGGCTCGCGAGAGTGGTGGTGAACTCGGCCATGGCTTCCGCTGCGCCACAGGGACCGGCGGGCACTCTGTATCGGTGCTCCGAGTGCCCCCGATCAAGCTGAACGACTGCCCCTCGCGTCGGCGTCTCCAGATCTCATCGTGCTGTGCCGGTGAAAACGCGTGGTCGCGCACCTGTGCCTCCACGGTCACGTGATCGTCCGTGGGTGGTGCGTTGATCACTTGAGGGTGCCATGGTTTGCCGAGAGGCCGCCCACGCCGGTTCAAGCGGTCGTATCCCGTCGGCACGAGGTGCCGGTGTGCATGTTGGAAGAGGCGCCGGCGATGACGGAGTCGAGCCGGTCCCGGGTGTGAGCGAGGTCCTCGATGCGCCGGTCGAGGTGGTCGCGTTCCTCTGCCAGGCGCTGGAGCAGCTCGGGTGTGGCCTGGCCCTCGATGACACAGGGCGTGAGCTCGGCGATGGCCTTGCTGGACAGGCCGGCGGCGTACAGCTGACGGATCAGACGGATCCGGTCGACGGCGGCTTCCGCGTAGTGGCGCTGGCCGCTGCCGCTGCGCTCGGAGGTGAGTAGGTTCTGCTCCTCGTAGTACCGCAGAGCCCGGGTGGTGACGCCTGTGCGGCGGGCGAGTTCCCCGATGCGCATGTCCGGTTCCCTTCTTGTGGCGTGCGCCACAGGCTCTTGCCCTTCACGTCAACGTCAAGATTTAGCGTAGCCACATCGGGGCCGACCCGCGGGGGGCCTCGGCGGCGCCGGGGGCGCCCGCGCCTTCGGCGACAGTGCCCCTCTCGTCGGGCAAGGCCGGGCGAAGCTCGCCCACCTCAGCGCCGAGCGCATCCTCAAACTCAAGACCGCCCGAACCCCGCACCACACTGAAAGGCGTACGCATGCCCACGTACCAGGCGACCGGTCTCACCGGTCCCGAGCCCACCCCGACCGTATCGGTCAAGCCTGTCGTGCTGCGCAGGCCGCAGGGCGACGAGGACCTGCACGTACGCGTCTCCGCGCCGGCCACCGGCACCGGTCTGCCCCTCGTGCTGTTCGCCCACGGGTTCGGCTCGGACCTGGACGGCTACGCGCCGCTGGTCGACCACTGGGCTTCTCACGGCTTCGTGGTCGTCCAGGCCACCCACCTGGACTCCAAGCGGATCGGCCTGGCCGCGGACGACCCCCGCAGGCCCCGGTTGTGGCGCTATCGGGTGCACGACATGCAGCGCATCCTGGACGAGCTCGTGACTCTGGAGGCGTCCGTGCCGGGCCTGGTCGGCCGAGTTGACCACAGCCGTGCAGTCGCGGCCGGGCACTCCTTCGGCGGCCAGACCGCGGGCATCCTGGTGGGCCTGCGTGTCAAGGACCCGGACACCGGAGCCGCCGAAGACCTGTCGGACTCCCGGATCATGGGCAGCATCCAGCTGGCGACTGCCGGCAAGGGCGGCGACGAACTGACCCCGTTCGCCCACGAGAACCTTCCCTGGCTGCGCGATCAGGACTTCTCCCACATCACCGCCCCCGGACTCGTCGTCGCCGGCGACAAGGACGACCTCCCGCTCTCTACTCGGGGACCGGCCTGGACGACGGACCCCTACACCCTCAGCCGCGGCAACAAGAGCCTCCTCACCGTTCACGGCGGCGAGCACTTCCTCGGCGGTATCTCCGGCTATCGTGCGGCGGAGACCACTGACGAGGATTCCGGCCGCGTCGCTCTCGTCCAGCAGGTCACCCTCGCCTACCTGCGCCACGTCACGGGGACCGGCCACGCCGACTGGGAGAAGGTCCAGAGGGTTCTGGCCGACGGCCACCCGCTGGGACGACTCGAATCCAAGTGACCCCTGGACCGCATGCAGGTGCCCTTCTGCGTATGTGCAGCCGCTCCCAGCCTGCGGCGCGGGACGGCCGGCGCCCGGCCTTCGGGCTGCGGGACAGGATCAGCGGGGACGGCACGAGGTGCTGCGCGTGCTCGGTGGCCCCTGGGCGCGCGCGTATGCCTACGTGGCCGGGCCCCTTCGGCCGCGGAGATTCAAGACCGGGCCCCCAGCGCGTCGGCGAGGAAGCGTGCCTCGTTGCGTCCGAGCCTGGTCGCGATCACGGCCTCGCCGCCCGTGAGGCGGCCGATGACGGCGACCTTGGCGAGCAGCCGGTCCTCGCCCTGGACGATCGCCAGGGAGTCCGTGGGGGCGGTCCGGCCCGTCACCTTGCCGGTCAGGGTGGTGAACGCCTTGGCGTCCTTGTCCTCGAACGCCACCCGGACCGACCATCCGCCCGCTCCGCCGTCCCCCGTGTCCTCGAACGCCGAGACCTTCCTGAACCTGGTGACCGTCATGCCGGGAGCGGTGGAGACGACCACACACTGCTGGCGGTCGTCCGAGGTGAAGCCGCGGCCGGAGGGCACCCCGGGCTGCGATGTCGCGAAGGGGGCGGCTTCGGACGCCCCGCTGCCGGGGCAGGCTCCGGGCTGCTCGCGCTCCACCTCAAGGAAGCGCACCGGCTGGTCCGGGGCCCCCGCGGCGCCTTGGTCGCCGGACCCGTCCCAGGGGCTCAGCACCAGCAGCGTGCCTGCCAACGCGCCGACCGCGGCCAGCGAACTGGCGATCAACCACACACGCCGGCCCCGTCGGGACGCTGGTGTGGGCGCCGGTCCGGGGAGGCGTGCCGTCCCGGCGGGCCCTGCCACGGCCTGCGTGGGCTTGTCCGGTCCGGTGCGCGGTGGCGGGGCGGCCGCGCCGACGGCGCCGACGTGACGGAGCGCGTCGCGCAACGCGTCGGTGCGCTCGGCCCGGTGTCGCTCGATGGCTGCGGTCCACCGGACGCCCAGCACGCTCCCGTCACTGCGGGCCGCGGGGCCATCACCGAGGTGGGCGGCGCAATGCGCGATCAGCTCCGCCGGCGTGGGCCGCGCCCGCGGATTCAGATCGAGACAGGGCAGAACGAGGGCGTCCAGAGCGGGCGGAAGGCCGGAGACGTCGGTCTCACCGGTTGCCGCGCGCATCAGCAGCTCCAGGGCCGAGATCTCCTCGATGTCCAGGTAGGGCGGCCTCCCCGCCGCCAGGTAGTACAGAGTCGCCCCCAGGGAGAACACGTCGGACGCCTCAGAGGTCGGCTCCCCCCGGGCCTGTTCCGGCGACGCGTAGGCCACGGTGCCGAGCGCCGACTGGGTCCGGGTGAGGTCGTGCGCCTGCGAGATGCCGAAGTCGATCACGCGCGGCCCCTCCACGGGCAGCAGCACGTTCGACGGCTTGATGTCCCGGTGCACCAGCCCTGCCGAATGCAGGGAGGCCAGCGCCTCCGCCATACCGGCGGCCACCCAGTGCAGCGCGTCCGCTCCCAGCGTCCCGCAGTCCTCCACCAGCTCCTTCAGCGAGGGCGCGGGCACGTACTCCTGCGCCATCCACGGCACCTGCGCCGTGGGATCGGCGTCCACGACGCTCGCCGTGTAGACCCCGCGTACCCGCTGCGCGCACGCGACCTCGCGGGCGAACCGGCGCCGGTCGTCCGCGGAGTTCGTGATCAGCGTCTTCAGCGCGACTGTACGTCCCGCCGGTGACCGCGCCAGGTACACCCGCCCCATCCCGCCGCTCGCCAGTTCGGCCAGTACCGTGAACCGTCCGACCTGCTGTCCCGGACGTACTGTTTCCGCCCCACCCCACCGCATGCCCGTGCCCACCTGTCTCCCCATCGTGGGGAAGCCGTAGCCCAAGCGGTCGCGCCGCACTCGACTCGACCACTCTGCATGGTCACGTACGGGACTCGAACTGCGCATGCTTTTGGCCGTGTTCATCGGTGCGAGGCGGCGGACCACCGTGTGCGGCCGCCTCGGTGGTGCGCACCGGTGTGATCCGGGGGTGCGGGCGTATCCGGCGGGACGGCTGTAGTCGTGCTGGGCAGGCCACTGGCCAGGACGCAAGGCGGGCCAGGGCTCGCAGCGGAGCGGGACTCGCCATCCCGGGCTACGGCCACCCGTCCCTGCAGTCGGCCGATCAAGCCGGCACAAAGCTGCTCGCGGTGGCGGAGCGTCGGCCCATAAGCGGTAGATATCTGACGCCTCGTGATCTTATGGGCCGTGAGCTGCTCTGGCCGGTATGGGACGGGGCCGGGATCAGCCCTCACGTCGTGCCGGACTGCCGCCGGTTCTCGGCACCCGTCCCAGGGTCATAAGGAGACTTCGCCGTGAACAGGCAACGCGTGACCACTTTCCTGGGCGTCAATGCCCTCCTCACCGTCACCCTCCTCACCTGCGGTACCGCCGCCGGGGCCGCCGAGCGCACCGACAGCAACTCAGGCACCGTTGCGTCCCCGGACGGCTTCTTCGGCACGGGCGGCGGGAACGGTGACGCCATCGGCCGGTACACCGCGGGTTCCGCGGGTTCCGCGGGCGTCGCGGGCGTCGCGGGCGTCGCGGGAGGTGCGGGCATTCTGGCGCACCCGAACGGTTACTCCGGCACGGGCGGGGGGAGCGGCGGGAACGGGACCCTCGGGGATGCCGGCGGTGCCGGGGGTGTTGGCGGGGCGGGCGGCGCCGGGTTCGGTGACGGCACCGGTGGCGGCGCCGGCATCGGAGGGAACGGCGGCAGTGGCTCCGGCTCCGCCATCGGCGGTGCGGGCGGTGCGGGCGGCGCAGGAGGTGCGGGAGGCGCGACCGGCAACGGCGCCGCTGGAGCGAACGGCGGCACCGGTGGCAGCGGCGGGGTCGGCGGACCCGGCGGGGCCGGCGGAGGAGGGGGTGCCCGCGGCAACGTCTCTCACGCCAGCGGCGCCGGCGGTATCGGCGGCAACGGCGGCGCAGGCTCCCGAGGCGCCGGCGGAGTTGGGGGCGTAGGCGGCGCCGGCGGCGCGGGCGCCTCTGGCGGCCACGGCGGGCGAGGCGGCGCCGGCTGCTTCGGCCTCAACCCCGGTAGCCCCGGGTCTCCCGGCTCAGCCACCGGAACCGGTGGCGCCGGTGGCGCCGGCGGAGCAGCCTGCTGACCGGCGCACCACACGCCTCCCGCTACCAGGACAGACGGTGGGCGGCCTCCCGGCCTCCCTCCCGGCCAGTGCTGTGACCGCGAGGGTTCAGCTCCGAGTCGGGATGGTCTGGTCAGCGGTGTGGGGAGTTTGTCGTGCCCCCGCCTCTGCGACGATTGCCGAGTGAGCAAGCAGGAGTGGGACACGTTGACCAAGTCCGAAGAAGCCTTCATGGTCAATTCCTATGAGATCGACATCCTGGCTGGGGTCTGGGGCGATCTCGACGAGGCCGACCAGTCCCGACCTGTCAACGAGCTGGCGGCGGTCTTGCTCGCTCTCATCGATCGTGGGTGGATCGCGGTCAGCCGACTCGCGCCATGGACCTCCCCCGCCGGGGAGCGCGGGTTCCAGCCCGGCGAGCTGGTGCCTCGTGATCAGCTTCCGGCGATTCTCGAGGACGCGGCCAACTGGGAGTATCCCGAAGACGGGGACTGGATTGGCGCGTTGACCCTGGTCGAGACCGGGGCGGGAAAGAAGATCACTCGTCTTTCTCCCGAGGAGACGGCCGAGTAGGCCGTCGCGGCGGGAAACCGCAGGCTGCGGCCAATGGTCGGCCGCCCTCGCGGAGACCCTTCTCGCTGCGGATGCGGGCTCGTTCGCGGCGGTTGGGCGGCCAGGAGGTCGGGGTGGCGTGCGTCGGCATTGCGCCGGCGTGGATGGCGGTGCAGCTCGCGGGTCTGCATGGTTGCGGCGGAGGTTGACGCCCCAGAGGGTGTCGTCGTCGAACGCCGAAGGCTCCTTCCGGGCCCTGCCACGGCAGGTGGGCGAACCGTCTCTCGGAGTCCCTGAGCCATCCCTCGGCGAAGAGGCCGGGAGCCGTCGCGGAGAGGTGGGCGCACGGCCTGCCGGGACGCGTGCTTCCCGCGGCCTACTGGTCGACGCCGCCCGTGCGTTGTGCGGACATGGATCGGTTGGCAGGTGGTACACGGGGCAAGAGCCGGAGGAGCACTGTTGTTCGACTGATCGGAACGGAGAACGCCCATGCGTGAAGCCACGCAGACGGAGGTACGCCGCGCCTTCGACAGCGGGATGCCCGGCCTACGGCCACCGCGGTCCGTGATCGTCATCGGAGCCGGCCTCGCCGGCCTGGCCGTGGCCTACGAACTCGCCGCGCGCGACTGCGAGGTGACCGTCCTCGAAGCGGACACCCGGCCCGGCGGGCGCGCCTACACGTTACGGGCCCCGTTCGCCGACGGGCTGCACGCGGAGGCGGGTGCGATGACGCTGACGCCGCACTGTCACTACGCGATGCACTACCTGCGCGAACTCGGAGTGGAGACGGAGACCGCCGATCTCCTCGACACCACCTTCTCCTACTTCGCCCGGGGCCGGTTCTTCGACCCCGGCCCGGAGGCGGTGGCGGCAGCGGGACTGGCACTCCACCCGCACGAGGAGAAGCTGGGCGTCGCCGGCATGATCGAGCGGTACGTGACCGCAGTCAGCGACAGCCTCCAGCCGGACCTCAGCGCCCCCGACTGGGAGGCCACCGAGCTGCTCGCCCCCTACGACCGGCGATCGGTGCACCAGGTCCTCACGGACCGCGGCGCCTCCCAGGCGGCCATCGATCTCATGGAGCCCATGTTCCTGGAGATGCGCGGAGGCGACCTGAAGACGGCGTCCGCGCTTTCCTGGCTCCGCCACGAGGCGAGCCCGCACTCGCTCGGCAACGCCGACCCCCGCTGGGCGAAGGTGACGGGCGGCACCGACCGGTTCCCGCAGGCGTTCGCGGAACGGCTCAAGAGCAGGATCCACTACCGCCGTCCCGTGGTCCGCGTCGAACAGGACGAGGAGCGGGCCCGGGTCACCTACCTCGACCACGGCAGCCTGCAGACCATGGAAGCCGAGCGGGTCGTCGTCACCGTCCCGTTCAGCGCGATCCGGCACATCGACTTCACCGATGCGGGTCTCTCCGACGCGAAGCACGACGCGATGCGCCGGGTGAAGTACTCGTCCGTCGTCCGGGTGTACCTCCAGATGCGCCGCCAGTTCTGGCCGCAGCGGAACGCGAGCTTCTCCACCGACCTGGCCATACGCTGGATACGCGACGCGACGCCCCAGCTGCCGGGACCCAGGAAGATCATGGAGTGCCTGATGACGGGGTGGCGTGCCAGGGCGGTCTCCGTCATGACGGAGGAGGAACGCCAGAACTTCGTGCTCACCGAACTCGACCGGATGCTCCCCGGCGCCCGCGACCACTTCGAGACCGGCACGTCCGTCTGCTGGGACGAACGGCCTTACGCGGAAGGGGCGTACATCCTTCCCGAGCGCGGACACAGCGCCCTGCTGCCGGTGATCCGCAGGCCGGAGGGGCGCGTCCACTTCGCCGGGGACCACGCCGGGTTCGAGCCCAACGGCGGCTCGATGACCTTCGCACTGGAGTCCGCGGCCCGCACCGTCCTGGAACTCGGCCTGACTGGTACCCCCTGAGGACGGTCCGGCGGGGCCCGTCCGGATTCAGCGCAGGAGCGAGCGCAGCACATCGGCCCCGCCGGTCGTCATGACCGACTCCGGGCGGAACTGCACGCCCCGGACGGCCGCGCCGTGCATCGCGAGCAGCTCCCGCCGGTCCGGGCCCAGGCACAGGGCGGGCGGATCGTGGCGGCGCGCAGGCGCTGCGCCGGCCGGGCCGGACGTGAGCGCATAGGTGTTGCGGAAGGCCGCCGTGACCGGTCGGCCGAAGACCTCGACGTCCCTGCCGAGTCCGGTGCCGGTCCTGGCCGTGACCCGCGCGTCCGGCAGGGCGGCGAGCGCGAGCAGCTGGAAGCCGAGCCCCACCCCGGCCACCGGGGCGCCCCCGGGCGGCCGCTCCCGCACGAGGGACGCGCTGATCTGCCGGAGCACCGCCATCCGGGGGCTGCCGGGGTCGTCGGGCCGGCCCGGTCCGGAGGCCAGCAGCACGGGCCCCCGGTGCCGCGACAGGGTGTCGCCCGCGTCGGGATCCTCGTACCGGACCACCTCTGCCGGGCCGTGCACCGAGGTCACCATGTGGACCAGGGCGGTCGGGTCCTCCCCGCCCGGGTCGAGCACGAGCACCCGGTCGCCGCGCACCGTCGGCGCGCTCATGCCCTTCGTCCAGAACGACGAGAGCGCCGCGTGCCGCCGGACCAGGAGGTCATGGACGGGCCCGTGGGCATCCGTACCGCCGGGGGCGGTGCCGGCGGGCCCGCGGCGCCGGTGGGAGGCGGCCGGGGGCGGCTGCGTCGTGAGAGCCGTCAGCAGGGCAGCCGCCTTGGTCCGCGTCTCGGCCGCCTCCGACTCCGGCGACGACCGGCTGCCGACCGTCGCTCCCACCGACAGCCGTGCACGGCCCAGGTGATCGATGTCCAGGGTGCGTATCACCGCCGCGGAGTCCAGCTCCTCGTCCCCCCGGTCGTCGCGGCCCATCAGGGCGAGGAGCCCGCCGTAGTAGCCCCGGCCGGTCGTCTCGTAACGGTGGATGGCCCGGCACGCCTCGGCGAACGGGCTGCCCACCGCGGTGGAGGCGAACAGTGCCCGCGAGAGGGTCTCGCGGGCACTCGCCACCGAGGGGCCGCTGATCCGGCACTGCGTGTGCAGCAGATGGGCCATCCTCCGCAGGAACGGCCCCTCCACCCGTACACCCGGGCCGGCCAGCGCGCACAGCACCGTCAGCTCCGCGTCCACCGTGGTCGCCAGCTCCTCGGACTCCTTGCGGTCGGCGAGGAAGGCGAGCAGTTCCCCGGTGCGCGGCCCGTGGGGCGGATAGCGGTACGTACCGCACAGGGGGTTCATCACCACCCGGCGGTCCTCGATGGCCACGTGGCCCTGCGGGGTCGCCCCCACGAGCGTGGTGGGCCGTTCGCCCCCGGTGTGCACGAGGAACGTCCAGTACGCTCCAGACTCGGTGGTCAGCAACCGCCGGAACAGCTCCACCGCGACCGCCGGGCGGAAGCCGGGCAGCCGGGCGGTGCAGTCGCGCCGGAGCAGGACGTTCAGCCCTCCGCGGGCCGCGTCAGAGGCGGCGAACTCCCGTACCAGCCTCTCGTAGTGGGCGTCGTCCGTGGTGAAACCCGCGTCCTGCCACCGCACCGGCGCGCCGAGGCGGCGCGTGAGCGCCCCCTCCGGCAGTACGTGGTGCTCGGAGATCCGCAGGACGCGCAGCGGGGTGTGGTCGTCGTGGCATCGCAGGCCGTGCTCGGCCACCTGCCGGAAGGGCAGCAGGGCCAGGGCGCCGGGGCCCGGGGAGGCGTCGGCCGGTCCGGCCTCGTCCAGCGAGCGGACGGTCTCCATCTCCCCGAACAACACCTCCACCGGGCCCGGTCCGTGCCCACCGGCGCGCTGCCTGCGCAGCAGGGCGAAGGGCGGCGGGGCCGTCCCGTACAGGCGCTCCAGTACGCGAACGCCGCTCATGCCGGTGACATCGAAGTGCGTCGGTCCCATGTCCGGTCCCCTTCCCGGCCCGCCGGACGCCGGCCGATCGGTCTGATTCAACTGGTGCCCCAGCGGACAGGAGGTATGGCCTGACGGGCTTCAAATCGTCCATCAGCAGGGCCACTTGCTGCGGCCGGCCTGATTGCGCAGGTCGGCCGCCAGGTCTGTCCGCGCGCCACCGAGTCACTCGACCGAGTCCCAGTGAGGTGTCATGCGTATCGCGATTATCGGAGCCGGCCCCGGCGGCCTCTACACGGCCGCGCTCGTCAAGCGGCTCCGGCCCGCATGTGAGATCGACGTCTGGGAGACCAACGCCCCCGACGAGACCTTCGGTTTCGGTGTGGTCTTCTCCGAGGGGGCGCTCGGCGGTATCGAGGCGGCCGACCCCCTGCTGTTCGCCCGCCTCGCCGCCGCATGCGAGCAGTGGTCCAGGATCGACGTCCACCACCGCGGCCGGACCGTGCGCAACGGGGGCTACCGATTCTCCGCGATCGGCCGGCGCGTCCTGCTGAGCATGCTGCGCACGCGCTGCACGGAACTGGGCGTGACCATCCGCTACGGCACGCGCGCCCCCGAAGCGGCCCTGCTGGCCGGGACGTACGACCTGGTGGTGGCGGCCGACGGCGTCAACTCCGCGACGCGTGAGGCCCACCGCGAGGAGTTCGGTACCGAAGGGGGCGAGCGCGGATCGCGGTACCTGTGGCTGGGCACCGACCGGACCTTCACCGCCCTGACCTTCGCCGTCGCCGACACGGAGTTCGGCTCGATGCACGCACACGCCTACCCCTACGCCCCCGGGCTCAGCACGTTCATCGCCGAGGTCGACGACCACGTCTGGGAGGCCGCCGGGTTCACCGGGCGAGGAGCCGGCACGCCGGGCGGCGGCCGGGCCGACGCCGACCGGATCGCCGGATTCTTCGTGGACGTACTGGAGGGCCACCGGCTGCGGACGAACAAGTCGCGGTGGGGGCGCTTCGCCGTCGTCCGCAACCGGCGCTGGAGCCACGGCACCGTCGCCCTCCTCGGGGACAGCGCGCACACCACGCACTTCTCCATCGGATCGGGGACCAGGCTCGCCATGGAGGACGGCCTGGCCCTCGCCCTGGCCGTCGACGAACACGGGGCGGTGCCCGAGGCACTCATCGCCTACGAGGCGGAGCGCAGGCCGGACACGGAGTCCATGCAGCGCACCGCGCGGATCAGCCAGGAGTGGTTCGGGGAACTGGACCGGTACACGGACCTCGGCCTGGAGGCGTTCAACGCCCACCTGATCACCCGCAGCGGGCGGCTCACCCAGGACGACCTGCCGTCATGGTCCCCGGACCGCGTCGAGCTGATCCGCGACCGCTTCGCCCGCGCCGACAGCCGGCCGCGCGGCACCGCCGCCCGCTGACCCGGCGCTCACCACCGGGTCACGAGGGGGCGGAGCGCCGCTCGGCCACCGACCTGCCGCCCACGAACCAGTGCGTCGGCGACACCTCCTCCACGATCACCCGCACGGCGTCCTCCGGGGTGCCGAGTGTCTCGTGCACCGCGGCGGTGAGCGCCCGGCTCAGGGACGCCACCTCCCGCGGCGACCGTCCGTCCAGCAGAGTGACGTGGATGAGAGGCATCCCGAACTCCTTCCGGTGCATGCGTGCTGCGGATGAGGCGTGCTTCAGGACGTCGCGTTCTTCCGGTCGCGCAAGTCCGCGGCGAGACTGCGGCCCGTGTGCGAGTCCGCCGTCCTGGCCAGTTCGGCGGGCGTGCCCTCGAACACCACACGCCCTCCGTGGGCGCCGGCCTCCGGGCCGAGATCGACGACCCAGTCGGCGTGCTTGACCACGTCGAGGTCGTGCTCGATCACGATCACGGTGTTGTCGCTGTCCACGAGCCGGTCGAAGAGCTCCAGCAGCCGGCCGATGTCGCTCATGTGCAGGCCGGTGGTCGGCTCGTCGAAGACGTAGACGCTGCCCGTCTCCTTGAGACGGTGCGCCAGCTTGAGGCGTTGCCGCTCGCCGCCGGAGAGCGTGGAGAGCGGCTGGCCCAGGGTCAGGTAGCCGAGCCCGACCTCGGTGAGGAGGGCCAGCCTCCGCAGGGCGGGCGCGTCGTCGAAGAAGCCCGCCGCCTCCTCGGCCGTCATGTCCAGGACGTCGACGACGGTCTTGCCGTCCACGGTGTGGCGCAGGGCCTCGTCGTTGAACCGCCGGCCGTCGCAGCGCTCGCACACGGTGGTGACGGGGTCCATGAAGGCCAGGTCCGTCTCGATGACGCCCTTGCCCTTGCACTCCGGGCAGGCGCCTTCGGAGTTGAAGCTGAACAGGCCCGGCTTCTCGCCGGAGGCGCGGGCGAACCGCCGCCGCAGGATATCCATGATGTCGGTGTACGTGGCCGGGTTGGAACGCGGGGAGATGCCGACCGACGACTGGTCGATCACGATGGCTTCGGGGTACTGCGCGGTGAACACCCCGGAGATGAGGGTGCTCTTGCCGGAACCGGCCACACCGGTCACCGCGGTCAGCACCCCGGTGGGGATGTCGACCGTGACATCGCGCAGATTGTGCAGATCGGCGTCGCGAACAGTCAGGGCACCGGTGGGGGAGCGGTACCGCTTCCTGAGCCCGGGAATGCTCCTCAGCTGCTTGCCGGTAACGGTGCGGGACCTGCGCAGACCGGCCGGGGTGCCCTCGAACGTCACCTCGCCGCCGTCGCGGCCGGCCCCGGGGCCCATGTCGATGACGTGGTCGGCGATCGCGATGACGTCCCGGTCGTGCTCCACGACCAGTACGGTGTTCCCCTTGTCGCGCAGCGCGAGCAGGATCTCGTTCATGCGGCGCACGTCGCGCGGGTGGAGACCGACACTGGGCTCGTCGAAGATGTACGTCAGACCGGTCAGGCTGCTGCTCAGGTGCCGCACCATCTTGAGCCGTTGGGCCTCGCCGCCGGACAGGGACGTGGTCTGCCGCCCGAGGGAGAGATAGCCGAGCCCGACGGACGTGATGCGCTCCAGCGCGGCCCGCGCGCCGGCCACCACCGGCTTGACGGCCGGCGTGTCCACACGGGCGAGCCGCTCGGTCAGCTCGGTGATCTCCAGCGCGGCGAAGTCCGCGATGTTGTCCCCGCCGATGCGCGAGGCGAGGGCCGCCCTGTTGAGCCGGCCGCCGTGGCAGACGGCGCAGGGGCCCCGGGTCACCACCCGTTCGATCGCCTCGCGTTCCTTGCCCTTCGCGTGGTCGAGTCCGGGTTTGACGTACCGGCGGGTGAAGCGCTTGACGATCCCCTCGTACTCGTTCTTGTACACACCGTTGCGGCCGGCCCGGTCGACGGTGAACCCCTGGCCGTACAGCAGAAGTTCGCGGTCCTTCGCGGAGAAGTCGCGTAACGGCAGGTCCGGGTCGAAGAGCCCGGACTCGCCGTAGAGCTGCCACTGGAAGGTGCCGACCGCGAACGACGGGAAGCCGATGGCCCCCTCGTTGAGGCTCTTGCTCTCGTCGAGCAGCCGGTCGAGTTCCAGCCGCACCGTGGTGCCGAGCCCCTGGCACGCCTCGCACATACCGCGCGGGTCGTTGTAGGAGTACAGGTGGGAGGGGCCCGCACTCGGGCTTCCCGCGCGGGAGAAGAGCACCCGCAGCATGGGCAGGATCTCGGTCATCGTGCCGACCGTCGAGCGGGCGTTGCCGCCGACCTGCCGCTGGTCGATGACGATCGCCGTGGAGAGGTTCTTCATCACCTCGGCGTCCGGCCGCTCGTACTTGGGCATCCGGTTACGGACGAAAGCCGGCAGGGTCTCGTTGAGCTGCCGCTGGGACTCGACCGCGATGGTGTCGAACACCACCGAGGACTTCCCCGAACCGGAGACCCCGGTGAAGACGGTCAGCTTCCTCTTCGGAATGCGCAGGTCGATGCCCTTGAGATTGTTCTGCCTGGCCTCGCCCAGAACGATGAAGTCTTCGGGATCGGTCTTCCGGTGAGCCGCCATGTCAGCCCCTTCCATAGCTGGACGGGTGGTTTCCCTGTGGAAATCATTTCATGTGCTCCCCTCCTACCCGGCGACCGCGTAGGCCTGCGCGCCGCGCGGGCTGGCCGCTCCGAGCACCAGGCCGTCGCCCGTCAGGCCGGTGGCGCACACCTTGCTCAGCGAGTAGTCGGGCGCCAGCTCCACCTCGTGGCCCCGCCGCCGCAACAGCTCGAGTTCCTCAGCCGGCCAGCCGCTCTCCAGCACCACGGTTCCGGGGCGGAACCGGCGCGGGGCGAACGACGTGGGTACGTGGTCGGTGTGGAAGGTCCGCGCCTCGATGGCCGCCTGCGGGCTCATGCCGTGGTCCACGTGGTTGAGGAAGAAGCCCAGGGTCCACTGGTCCTGCTGGTCGCCGCCGGGTGTGCCGAACGCCAGGTAGGGCTGCCCGTCCCGCAGGACCATGGTCGGGCTGAGCGTGGTCCGCGGGCGCTTTCCCGGCGCCAGTGTGTTGCTGTGACCAGGCATCAGCGTCGCCATCTGGCCGCGGGTACCGAGGGGGAAGCCGAGCCCCGGTATCACCGGAGAGCTCTTGAGCCAGCCGCCGCTGGGCGTCGCCACCACCATGTTGCCCGCGGCGTCGGTGGCGGTGACGCAGCAGGTGTCGCCGGTGGCGGCGGTCAGCTTCATGATGGCCGGAATGCCCTGCTCCAGCTCACCCAGCCAGGCCGGGTCCGCCGGTGCGGAACTCTCGTCGTGCAGCGGCGGGAGCAGAGGCTCGCGCCGGTCGGGCCGGCCGGGCCGCAGCTCGACGGAGGCCTCGGACCCGATGAGCGCGCGCCGTTCGGCGGCGTACGCGGGGTCCAGCAGGGCTCGTAGCGGCACGTCCGCGTGGGCCGGGTCGCCGTACCACGCCTCGCGGTCGGCGAACGCGAGCTTGGCGGCCTCGACCACCGTGTGCACGTACGCGGCGCTGCCCGGTCCCATCCCGGCCAGGTCGAAGCCCTCCAGCAGCGCCAGTTGCTGGAGGAAGACCGGGCCCTGCGACCACGGGCCCGCCTTGTGCGCCGTATGGCCCCGGTACTCCAGGCTCAGCGACTGCTCCAGCCCCGGCCGCCAGGCGGCCAGGTCCGCGCCGGTCAGCAATCCGCCGTTGCGGCGTCCGGTGGAGTCCATCTCCTCGGCCTTGGCCAGATACGTGTCGATCGCCTCCGCCACGAAGCCGGTGTGGAACGCCTCCGTCGCCGCGTCTATCCGGCCCTCGCGGTCCCGCCCCGACGCCTGAGCCTCGCTGACGACACGCCGGAAGGTCCGGGCCAGTACGGGATTGGTGACCCGTTCCCCGGCCCGCGGGGCGACGCCCCGCCTCAGGTACGTGCGGCCCGACTCCGTCCAGGTGTCGCGGAAGAGTTCCGACAGTGCGCCGATCATGGCCGCCGCCTTGGGCAGCAGGGGGTAGCCCCGTTCCGCGTACCCGATGGCGGGCTCCAGCACGACCTCCAGCGGAAGCGTGCCGTACTCCTTCAGCAGCCGGAGCCAGGCGCTGAAGGCCCCCGGGACCACGGCCGGCAGCAGTCCGGAACCGGGGACCACGGACAGGCCCCGCTCGGTGAAGGCGTCCACGGTCGCCGCCGCGGGCATCGGCCCCTGACCGCAGATGACGTCGACCCGGCCGGACCCGGAACGGTGGGCGAGGATGGGCACGTCACCGCCCGGCCCGTTGAGGTGCGGTTCCACGACCTGGATGACGAAGGCGGCGGCGGCCGCGGCATCGAAGGCGTTGCCGCCGCGATCGAACATGGACATGCCGGCGGTGGAGGCCAGCCAGTGAGTGGACGCCACGGCACCGCGGGTGCCGTGCAGTTCCGGTCGGAAGAGCACGTGGGAAGTCCCTTTCTCCTCGTACGAGATCTCGGCGGGCGAGTCCGGCGGTCAGGGCCGTCTCGGTGCGTTCATCAGGCCGGACGCGGTGGCGGTGACCCTGCCGTGGACCGTGGCGGCCGTGGCCCGGCCCTCCCGCACGTCCACGGTGCACGAGAGGGTGGCCGGCCGGCCCAGGCCCTCGCCCTGGAGGACCCGGTAGGTGTGGTGGCCGTCGGTGCCGGGCAACGCCTTCTCACGGGCCAGCCAGGCGCCGAGCCCCAGGGCGGCGGAGGCGCAGGCCGGGTCCTCCGGCATCCCGTATCCGGGAGCGAACACCCGGACACGGGCGGTCCGGTTCTCGTGGTCGTACGCGACGAGCACCGCGTCGGGGCAGTCCTTCCAGACCGGGTCGGTGAGGTCGGCGCCTGCCCTGGCCAGCGCCTCCTCGCGTACCGGCAGGAAGTGGAAGGCCGGTCCGAAGCCGGTCAGGTGCGGCGTCGCGGAGAGGTCGGAGCCGGACAGGCCGCACGCCGCCAGGAGCGGGTGTGGATCCCACTCGGGCCGCAGCAGCGGCGCGCCCTCGACGGCCAGGGCGGAGCCGTCGGCCCCGGCCGTCACGGTGAGCTGCCGGCCGCCGCACTCCTGCACCGCCTCGCCGGGTGCCAGCCGTCCGGTACGGACCAGCACACTGGCCGTGCCCACCGCGCTGTGGCCCCCGAACGGCGACTCCCCGGCCGGCGTCATCACCCGGACCCGGTAGGCGGATCCGGGTAGGCCGGGCGGCAGGACGAACGCCGTCTCGGTCAGGGCGATCTCCCGGGCGACGGCGAGCATGTCCCCCTCAGAGAGCTCCTGCGCGTCGGGTACGACACCGAGGGCACAGCCGTCGAACGGGTTGTCGGTGAACATGTCGACGATCTCGTATCCGATCATCGTCCGCCTCCTGCCGTGGTCTGCCGTGTGGTGGCGCCCGTGGTCCGCGGGCGGGGGAGGAGCACCTCCTCCGCGACGGCCTCCAGCACGCGCGGATCGCCCTCGTACGGGAAGGACGCGCGCGGCCAGTGCACGACCAGGTCGGTGATGCCCAGCTCGCCGAACCGGCCCACCGCGTCCCGGTAGGACTCGACGGAGTCGAGCACTCCACCGACCAGGGCACCGGTCAGCAGGAGCCGGTTCAGCGTGGCCGGGTCGCGTCCGACCGCGGCGCAGGCCGTGTCCAGGCGGTCCAGCTGGCGAGCGATGTCGGGCAGCGCCTTCTCGTAGGGCAGGGCGTCGAAGCGGCCCGGTGGCCCCGCGGTGACCCAGGTGTCCGCCTGCCGGGCCGCCAGCCGCATGCCGCGCGGCCCGGTCGCGGCGACGGCGAACGGCGCCCTCGGGCGCGTCAGGCACCCCGGGTTCACGGGTACGTCGCGGAAGTCGTAGTGGGTGCCCGCGTACGAGGAGACCCGGCCGGTGAGCAGCCGGTCCAGCGCCTCGACGAACTCGGCGAAGCGGTCGGCGCGTTGCCGCGGGGTGCGTTCGGTGGGGTCCACCACCCGGTCGTCCAGGCCGCCCGCGCCGGCACCCAGGCCGCAGACGAACCGGCCCCCTGCGATGTCCTCCAGCGACATCAGTTCCTTCGCCAGCGTCACCGGATGGCGGTAGGTGGGGGTGGCGACCATCGTGCCCAGTGTGATCCGCGAGGTGACGGCGGCAGCGGCGGCCAGTGTGGGCACGCAGGCGAACCAGGGCTCGTCACGCAGCCACCGCCACATCAACTGGTCGTACGTCCAGGCGTGGTCGAAGCCGAGGTGCTCGGCCAGGACCCACTGTTCGCGGGCCTGCGACCAGCGCCGTTCGGGAAGGATCACCACTCCGTGACGCATTCGTTCCTCACTCCCTTCCGTGTCGGGTGTCTCCGTGCGGCGACGGCCGGTCAGGGTGCCGTGCTGTGCAGCACCTTCGGTTTGAGCTGCCGGGCCGCGACGTCGATCCGGCTCAGGGCCGCGTGGAAGCCCTGCTCGTAGCCCCGCACCTCCGCGCTCCGCAGTTCGGCGGGCAAGGCCGCGTCCTCCTCCGGCGTGAGGCCCGGGTAGAGCCCGTTGGTCGCGACGTCGAGCGAGATCGCGCGCAGCCGGCTCCGTAACTGGTCGACCAGCTCCACCGCGCCGACCGGCGTCCGCAGGGTCAGGAAGTAGTGGTCGTAGAGCAGCGCCTGCGTCTCGGGGCGCGTCGGCGTGGTTTCCGTGGCGGACTCCTGCAGCAGGGACCGGCCACCGGGCACCAGCTTGGCCGCCACCCCCGCGTGCACTGTGTGGTACATCTGCACGGCGTGCTTGAACGCCTGGCCCTCGGTCGTGCCGCTCCACTCGGTCTTCTTGCCCCTCAGCAGTCCCCGTACGGGCACGAAGTCCGGTGCCCAGGTGCCGCTGAAGCTTCGGTGCTGGAGGAACATGCTGGGCCGGATGACCGTGCCGTAGACGTCGGCCGGGCACGAGCTGGTGTAGAGCAGCATCGAGGTGTAGGCGTCGGTGAGGTCCGTCATCACGCGCAGGGACGGGGTGGGATCGGCCCGGACGCGGGCCTGGTACAGGGCGTGCGCGGTCAGCTGCCAGACGGCGAAGGTGGCCTGATGCCCCGTGATCCAGCGGAACCAGAAGAGCTGGTGGGAGAAGTCGGTCGTGGACAGGGGCGCACCCGTCCGATGGCAGACCGTGCTCCGGTCCACCAAGGACTCGTCGGCCGGCAGCACGTCGGGTATGTCGTGCCCGGCTTCGGACGTCGGCGGTTCGGGCAGGGTGAGCGGTTCCAGGCCGTACGGGAAGTCCCCGAAGTCCCAGCCGTCGGGTACGGGCAGTTCGGTCACAGTGCGGTGGACACCCTTGTTCATCGGTCTCCCCCCGGCGGGACGTAGGCGAACTCGAATTCCAGCCCGTTGACGTCCAGGACGTAGCAGCTCTGCACGCCGTCCGCGTCGGTGACGATGTCGGTGGGCCGTTCCTCGCCGGCGAAGGTGTAGCGGCCGGACTCGTACAGGTGGAACCAGCGGTCACGCCAGGCTCGGAGCTCTTCGGCCGATCCGGTGGACAGGCAGATGTGCTGGAACTGGCGGGTGTTGGCGCCGGGGACGGCGTCGTCGTGCCCGGCGCGTTCGAAGAGGTGGAAGCGCAGCCCGGCCACCGCCAGCTCGGTCAGCCGGGTGATGCCGGGCAGACGGCTCAGAGTGAGCTCGGAGAAGGTGTCCAGGGTCCAGTTCGGCCGGCAGCCGAAGAACTCCTGGTACCAGGCGACGGCGTTGTCGAGGTCGCCCGTCTGCACCCCCACGTGGTGAAGCTCCGGTACGAGGTCGAGGCCCGTTGGTCGCTCGGTCGCGGTCTGGGTTCGAGGCATGGTGCTGCGCTCCTTTCGTTCCGAGAGATCTAATCTTTTCTTTTCTCATTCAGGCTAGCGATTGCCCGGAAATCCGGTCAGGTAACGAAGTGGGATTCCTGGATTTCTCTGATGTGGTGGGACGGGATGCCGTGGGAGAAATGATCAGGGCAGCCCGAAGCTGCGGGTCAGGCATTGGTGAAGCGTCATCAATTCTTGTGAAATTTCCTTGACTACTTGCCAGGTGCCATCCTTTCCGGGGAATACTGGTGTCATGACACAGAATCAGTGGAGCGCAGTGGACGACTACTTCGATTCGGTTCTCGGTGACGAGGACCCCGCGCTGGCGGCCGCTGCCCAGGCGCACGTCGCATTCGATCTCCCCGATATCGGGGTCTCTCGGCCCCAGGGAAAACTGCTGCACCTGCTGGCCCGTATCCAGGGTGCCGAGCGCATTCTCGAGATAGGCACCTTCGGCGGGTACAGCACCATCTGGCTCGCCCGTGCGCTGCCCCCCGGCGGGCGGCTGGTCACCATCGAGTGGGAGCGCACGTTCGCCGAGGCCGCCGCCGGCCACCTGGAACAGGCCGGCGTCGCCGGCGTCGTCGACCAGCACGTGGGCAGGGCGCTCGACATCCTGCCCACCCTCGCGGAAGGCGGCGGCCCGCCGTTCGACCTGGTCTTCATCGACGCCAACAAGCCCGACACCCCGGAGTACTTCACCTGGGCGCTCGAACTCTCCCGTCCGGGCGGAGTGATTGTCGTCGACAACGTCGTGCTCGGAGGTGCGGTCGGCGAAGCCGGCAACCCGGACGGAGGCGTCCGGGGAATGCGGCGGTTCCACGAGATGCTGGCCGCCGAGCCCCGGGTCAGCGCCACCTCGATCCAGACGGTGGGAGGCAAGGGGTACGACGGGTTCACCCTGGCGCTGATCCTGCCCTGACGCGCCGCAGGGCCTTCGGGGGCGGCGGACCGGACACCGGCCGCAAGCCGCCCCCGAAGGCGGTCCGCCCCGGTACTCATGCCTGGTCGGGTCCGATCAGGTCGGGAGCGGTCCAGCCGTCCAGGTCGTACTCCGCCATGCACTCCTCCGCGAAACCCCGGTAGCCGTCGACCAGGCCGGAGGCCGTCTGGGCCATCAGGAGCTCGATGCGCACGTTCTCGTGGTTGCCCGAGTAGTTGCGCTCGTACAGTTCGTGCCGCCCCGCGAACTCCGTGCCCACCGAATCCCAGATCAGCTTCATCAGCTTGACCCGCTCCACCGAGTCGTATCCGTTGGAACCGCGCATGTACCGGTCCAGGTACGGCCTCAGCTCGGGGTTCTGGAAATCCTTGGCGTGCGAGTTCAGATAGATGAGACCACTGCTGAGATCCTGCAGAATGATCTCGCGTACGCGCGGATATCCGATGGTCATGAACCACCGGTACGCCATGCCGTAGTCCAGGTTCGGGAGCAGCCCGCCGTCGTGCCACGCATGGGGATTGTGCGCCATCGCGTCACTGAGGCCCCAGAACATGTTGCGCCAGGCGAGTACCTCGCCGACCCGCGTCTGAATTCCCCGGAAATCCTTCGTCCCGGTCACGTCCAGTCCCTTGAGCAGCAGACCGGCCAGGAAATCCAGCTTGACTGCGAGCCGGGTGACACCGTGGAACGTCAGCCGGTGCGTGAACCCGGACGTGTTCAGGAAGGTGCCGGCCTTCGCCGTGTCCCCGTAGATGAAGACGTTCTCCCAGGGGATCTTCACCTTGTCCAGGATGAATATGGTGTCGTTCTCGTCCAGCCGGCTCGACAGCGGATAGTCGAACGGGCTGCCCATGCGGCTGGCGGCCAGCTCGTACGACTGACGGCAGATCAGCTTCACCCCCGGCGCCCCCATCGGCAGTGTGGCCACCAGGGCGAACTCCTTCTTCTTCACCGGCAGGCCGTAGTGCGCGATGAAGTTGAAGTGGGTCAGAGCCGACCCCGTGGCGACCACCTTCGCCCCACTGACCACGAGACCGTCGTCGCACTCCTTCTCGACGTGCACGAACACGTCGTCGACCTCGTCCGACGCCCGGTGGCGGTCCACCGGCGGATTGATCACCGCGTGGTTCCAGAACAGCACCCGCTCCTGCGCCTCGGCGTACCAGCGCCGGGCGTTGTCCGCGAACTCCCCGTAGTACTCCGGGTTCGCACCCAGCGTCACCAGGAAACTCGCCTTGTAGTCCGGGCTCCGCCCCATCCAGCCGTAGGTCAACCGGGCCCACCGGGCGATGGCGTCCCGGTCCCCGACCAGGTCCTCCACACTGCGCGGCACCCGGTAGAACTTGTGCGTGAAGCCGTCGCTGCCCGTGTCGGTGGGCGTGGTCAGCGTGTCGTGGTGCTCCGGGTCGTGCAGGGCGTCGTACAGGCGCGCCGTCATCCGTGCCGTGTTGCGGAACGCCGGGTGCTTGGTGACGTCGTCGACCCGCTCCCCGTACGCCCAGACCTCCCGGCCGTCCCGGATGCTCTCCAGGTACTCGTCACCGGTCATCGGCCGGGTCACGCGGCGCGGTGCCGCGTCCGTCCGGTCGCCGGAGTCCGTCGTGCCGCTCACATCGTTCTTCTCCGTCATGTGCGTCAGTCCCTTGTCTCGTCTGTCTCGTCGCGGGCGTGGAAGTGCTCCACCGGGTCCATACCGTCCAGGCACAGCGACCAGGCGCCGGCGGAATCGTCCGGTGCCAGTTCCGGGAAGGCGCCGCGGTGGAACAGCAGCGGCCGTCCCGGACGGCTCTCGAACTCCTCGACGCCGCCGATGTGCAGCGTGTGGTCGCCCGCGTCGTGCACCTGCCAGGGGCGGCAGACCAGGTGGGCCACCGTGCCGGCCAGCCGCGGATGCGGTCCGCTCTCGTCCACCCACGGCACCGGGCCCGGCATGGGACGGCCGGCGAAGTGCATGGCGAGATCGCGCTGCGTCTCGTCGAGGATGTTGACGACGTACCCGCCGTCCTCCACCAGCAGCGCACCCGCACGGCTGCGCCGGTCCAGGGCCACCAGGGCCAGGGGCGGGTCCAGCGACACCGAGGTGAACGCGTTGACCGTCGTGCCGTGGACGATGTCACCCCGCCGGCAGGTGATCACCGTGACCCCGGTGGCGAACTGGCCCATGCAACTGCGCAGGGCGCGCGGGTCGATCGGGCGGGACGCGGTACGCACGCCGCCGTCAGGCATGTTCATGGGTCCCCCTGCTCTCGTGGACGGCCGCCCGGTCCGCGCCGGCCGGTGCCAGCGCACCGGTGAGCAGATCGGCGAGGATGCCGGGGCCGTCCTCGGTCAGGAACGACTCCGCGTGGAACTGGATGGTGGCCAGGGCCGGTCCGCGCAGGGCGATGACCTCGTCACCGAGGCGCTGCACCTGGACGGCCGAGTCGGACAGGGGCGGACGCAGCCAGTCGTCGTCCGCGCGCACGGTGAAGCTGTTGTAGAAGCCGGCCATGCGTGGCCTGCCCCACAGCGGGACCCGCAGCCGTCTGCCCTGCGCCGGGTCGGGCAGCCTGGCGACGGGCAGTCCCAGAAGGGTGCACACCACCTGATGCCCCAGGCAGACCGCGGCGAGCGGCAGACCGCCCGCGAGCCGTTCGGCGGCCACCGCCCGCAGGGCGAGCACCCGCGCGTTCGCGGAGTCCCGGGGGTCGCCGGGCCCCGGGCCGAGCAGGACGACGCCCCGGGCGCCGAAGGCGCCACCGGACCCGGCGGGTTCCTCCGCGCGGTACCACGGCACCAGGCGCACCGCGCACCCCAGCGACCGCAACTGGTAGGCGAGCATGGAGGTGAAGCCGTCCTCGGCGTCGACGATCGTGACCTCGACGCCCACGGCTTTCGCCGGACCGGTGCCGCCGAGCCAGAAGGCCGCCAGCCCGTCGTTGCGCGCGGCCAGTGCGCCGTGCACCGGAGGGACGTCGGCCAGCCCTGCGGCGGGGGCCCGGACGGGAGCCTTCGCCGTCCGTCGGCCGGACAGCGCGTCGAGCAGGCCGGACAGCTTGGCGGTGGTCTCCGCCGTCTCATGTGCGGGTACTGATTCCCGCACCACCGTGGAACCCGCCGTCAGCCGGATGGCGCCGTCCGTACCGATGTCCGCCGTGCGCAGCATGATGGCGGCGTCCAGCCGGCGCTGCCCGCTCTCGTGGCCGAGCAGCGCGATGACCCCGCTGTAGTAGCCGCGTCCCTGTGGTTCGTACCGCTCGATCACCCGGCAGGCGTTCTCCACCGGGCTGCCCGTCACGGTCGGCGCCGGCATGGTGGTGCGCAGGATCTCGGTGAGCGGGCGCTCCGAGTGGCCGGAAAGGTAGTACTCGGTATGCGCGAGCCGGGACATCCACTTCAGGGACGGTCCGCTGACCCGCACGTCCCGGTCGCACAGGGACGTCATCATCTTGAGCTCTTCGTCCACGACCATGTAGAGCTCGTCGGTCTCCTTGGGGTCCCGCAGGAAACGCAGCAGCCCCGGCAGATCCGGACCCGTTCGCGGGTACCGGTAGGTCCCGCTGATCGGGTTCATCTCCACCTGGTCACCGCGGACGCGCACCTGCTGCTCCGGGGTGCCGCCGATCAGGTACCGGTCCCCGGTGAAGACCAGGAACGTCCAGTACGCGCCGGTCTCCGCCGTCACCAGCCCGCGCAGCACCGAGAGCGCGGCGGCCCGGTCGAAGTCGCGGATCCGGCCGTGCAGACTGCGGGCCAGCACGAAGTTGGAGCCCTCGCCGCCGTGGATCTCGCGGTCGACGATGGTGTCCACCGCGGCCGCGTACCCGTCGTCGTCGATGTCGTAGCGGAGGTCCTCCACCCGCGGCGCCCGGTCCGGCAGGCAGTCCAGCAGCCGGTCCAGCGGTACCCGCCGGTGCTCCCGCACCTCCATGGCCAGCAGTGGCTCGTGGTCGTCGGGGTACGCGAAGCCGCGCTCGCGGATCTGCCGGTAGGGGGTCAGCACCAGGGTGTCCGCCCCGTCCGCTCCCCGGGCCGCCGGGCCGGGGTCGTCCAGGCCCAGGGCGTCGAGGTCGTCCGCGCTGCGGACCGGACCGCTCAGGATCTCGACGGGCGCCGCGCGGTCGGCCCCGGGCCGGTGCAGCACCGCGAACGGCCGGCCCGGCGGCGGCAGCAGCGCTTCGGAGGCCCAGGCCCCTTCGGCGGGCCCGGGGTCCGCGCTCATGCCGCCGCTCCCACGGGAAGACGCCAGTGAGCCGCGGCGGCCACCGCCTGGACGAGGCTGAGCCGGGGGTCGCACAGGCTCCGGTAGCCGGGGCCAGGCACCGGGGAACGGCCTGCTCCCTCGCATTCGGAGATGTCGTCGGGGGACGCCTCCAGATGGAGCCCGGCGCACCGCCCGGAGTTCTCCGACACCACATCGATGCACTGCCGGATCTCGGACATGATCGCGTCGAGCTTGCGCGTCTTGAGCCCGTCGGGCGTCTTGACGGTGTTCCCGTGCATCGGGTCGCACATCCACAGCACGGGGTGCCCGGCCTGCTTCACCGCCCGCACCAGCGGCGCCACCCTGGCGACCTGCCCCGCGCCGAACCGGGCGATGAGAGTGAGCCTGCCGGGCGTGCGGTGCGGGTCGAGCACCGCACACACGGCCAGTACCTCGTCCACCGTGGCTTCCGGGCCGATCTTGCACGCCACCGGGTTGTCCAGTTCGGCCATCAGCCGCACGTGCGCGTTGTCCGCCTGGCGGGTGCGCTCGCCGATCCAGGGCCAGTGCGCGGAGGCCAGGTAGCTGCCGCCCTCCCCGTGCCGCCGGACCTGGGGCAGTTCGTAGTCCAGCAGGAGTGCCTCGTGGCTGGTCCACACCCGGTGCTGCGGCGGCGCGCCCTCGCCGCGCCCGAGCTGGTCGAGGGCGGTGACGGCACGGCGGGCGGCCTTCATCCCCGCGAGGATGCGGGAGGGGTCGGGGGTGCGGGCCGTCCGCTGCGGGTCCGGTGCGTTGACGACCGGGCCCCGGAACACCGGGAGCCTGTCCTCGTACACGGTTTCCCAGTCCTGGGAACGGGGCTTCGAGAACTGGCCGGCTATCCGTCCGACGCGCAGGACGGGCAGCCCGGAACTCGTGCACATGATGTCCCCGAGCACATCGAGCATCTCCACCTTGCGGGCGATGTCGCGAGGTTCGCACTCGGTGGTCAACTCCACGCAGTCGCCGGCCTGGAGCAGGCAGAACTCGCCTTCCGCGGCTCGGGCGAGCAGGGCGCCGAGGGTCTTGACGCTGTCGTACGAGACCAGTGGCGGCTCACCGGCCAGGCGTTCGCGCACCTGGGGGAGGAGGGAGGGGTCGGGCCACTGGGGCTGTTGACGGGCGGGCAGCCCGGCCACCATCGAGGCGATCAACGGATCGTGTTCGGCGCCCGGCATGGGGTTTCGAGACATGCTGTCGGCCTTTGCTATGAGGCGGCCCGTGGGGTGGACGCCTGCGGATGTCTGGAACGGGAGAGCCGCTGACCGGCTGTCCTACGCGGTCTGCCGCGCGTGGTGCGGGCCGGTCAGCTGCCCGGTCGAGCCGAAGTAGCGGATCATGCGGGAGAGGGAGTGGCGGTCGATGTCGGGGTAGTGCAGCCCCAGGCGTTCGAGCAGCCGCGACGTCTTCTCGTTGCCGTAGGTGTTCTCGCCGAGTTCCAGCGCACCTTCCCGGAACAGCGGGACGGCTGCCGCGAGGGCGTTGCCCCCGGGAAGGCGGGCCGATTCCTCCAGGCGCTTCAGCCACTCGTCGGCCGGCACCGTGTCCAGCGTGTAGCCGCACTCGCGGACGGCGGCGTGCACCGGGGTGAAGTCGGAGCCGCGTGGGTGGAAGAGGTGGAACGTCGCGCCGTCGGCGGAGGGATCGCGGGAGAGGGCGACGACGGCCCGGCTGACGAAGTCCACCGGCAGCAGGTCCGTCGTCAGCTCCTCGGCGGGCGGGGCCGAACCGAGTTCGATGAAGCTCTTGATCTGGCGCCACAGGAAGTCGTCGGCCTGGCAGGCGCCGGTGACGCTGTCGCCGGAGATCCGGCCGATGCGGTAGACGGTCACCGGCATGCCGCGTTCACGCGCCAGCCGTGCGATCCCCTCGGCCACCCACTTGCTCCGGGTGTAACCGATGCCGAGCCCCTCGGAGGTTTCGGGCACCGCCTCCTCGGTGATCGGCCCGGCGCCCTGGCCCGGGGCGAACACCGCGATGGTCGACATGTGATGCACCCGCTTGAGCCGCCCCGTGGCGGCGAACTCCAGCACGGACCGCAGACCGTCGACGTTCGCCGGTTTCACCGAGGCGTACGGGAGGACGAAGTTGATGTGCGCCGCCGCGTGGTAGACCACCTGGACCGAACCGGTCAGTTCCGCGTGGGCCGCGTCGGACAGCCCCATGCGCGCGCGGGCGAGGTCTCCTGGCACGGCGCGCACCCGCTCCCAGGCGATGTCGTCCGCGATGCCGTACAGAGTGGCCGTGGCGTGCAGTCGTTGCAGGGCGGCGTGCGAATCGGCTGCGCGTACCAGGCAGTTGACCGCACTGCCTGGTACGGCTGCCAGGTCCCGCAGGAGATAGCTGCCGAGGAAGCCGGTCGCGCCGGTCAGCAGGACCGCGGTCGCGGCGGCCACCGGGGCCGGTTCGCGGTCGCCGGCCCGTACCGTGTCCGGCAGGGTCACATCGCCGCGCAGGTCGGTCGCGGGCGCCGTGAAGGCCGTGGTGTCGCCGGCGCGCCGTTCCTCGATCCGCGCGGCCATGCCGGAGACGGTGGGGTTGTCGAACAGGGTCCGCAGCGGTATGTCGATGTCGAACAGCCGCCGCAGGCGGTAGACCAGTTCGGTGGCGATGATGCTGTTGCCGCCCAGCGTGAAGAAGTCGTCGCCCCGTCCCATGGAGCCGGTTCCCAGCACGTCCGACCACTGGTCGGCTATCTCGCGCTCGGTTCCGGCCCTCGGCTGCTCCGCCGCTCCGGCGCGGTCGTCCGTGCGCCGGTCGCGCAGTTCGCCGGCCAGCCTGGCGGCCAGTCCACCGCGGTCGGTCTTCCCGCTCGGGGTGGTGGGGAGCCGGTCCAGGCGGACGATGTGTGCGGGCAGCATGTAGTCCGGCAGACGGGTGGCCAGCGCGGCCCGCAGCCGCCCGTCGTCATCGGCGCCGTCTCCCGTGACCGCGGCGACCAGCCGTCGGTCGCCCGCTCCGAACCCGACCGCCACCACCGCCGAGCTCTTCACCCCGTCGAGGGCGTCGAGGGCGGCCTCTACCTCGGTGGGTTCGACGCGGTAGCCACGGATCTTGATCTGGTCGTCGGCGCGGCCCAGGTACTCCAGGTCACCGCGCCCGTTCCACCGTACGAGGTCGCCGGTGCGGTAGAGGAGGTCGCCGGCCCGGCCGTACGGATCGGCGACGAAGCGCAGCGCCGTCTCCTCGGGCCTGGCGTGGTAGCCGGGCGAGAGGTGCGGACCGCCGATGTACAGCTCGCCCGTGACGCCGGGAGGGAGGAGTTCACGGTCGGGGCCGAGGACGAGCAGTCGCATGCCGTCGACCGGACGGCCGATGGCCGGTGCCTCGGGCCACTCGCCGGGGTCACCGGACAGCTCGTGCCAGGTGGCCAGATGGGTCTCGGAAGGGCCGTACATGTTCAGCAGCCGGGCCCGGGGGTGCCGGGCGAAGAACTCCCGGATCTGCGGGGAGACGACCAGTGCCTCGCCCACGGAGGTGACCTCGCGCAGGCCCTCGCACCGCAGGCCCTCCGCGACCGCTATCGCGGCGAACCGCTGGAGCGCGACATAGGGCAGGTACAGGCGCGTGACACCGTGCTCGGCGACGAACGCGGCCAGCCGGTGCAGGTCCTTCTGAAGCTCCCCGGGTATCAGGGCGAGCGTGCCCCCGACGCAGAGCGTCCCCAGGATCTCCATCACGGAGACGTCGAAGGAGAGCGTCATGTACTGCAGAGTGGTGCCCTCGGCTCCGCAGGGAGAGATCCGGTGCTGGGCGCCGATGAGATTGCCCACCGTGCGGTCCCGGATGACCACGCCCTTCGGGGCACCGGTCGACCCGGAGGTGTAGACCACGTAGGCCTCGTCGTCGGGCGTCCTGGTTCTGCCCGGCGTCGTGAGGCCGGCCGCAGCCGTCCGGTCGGCTTCCCGGTCGATCTCGAACAACCGTGTTCCGGAGGGGAGTTCCGCGCCGAACGTGCTGTCGGTGAGCACGAGGAGGACACCGGCGTCGTCGAGCATGTACGCCACCCGCTCCGGCGGGTACGACGGGTCCATCGGGACGTAGGAGGCACCCGACTTCACGACGCCGAGCAGCCCGACGATCATGTCGAATGAGCGGGGCAGGCTGATGCCCACCCGGCGGCCCGCCCCCGCCCCCTCCTCGCGCAGGACGTGGGCGAGCCGGTTGGCCCGTTCGTCCAGTTCCCGGTAGGTCCACGAGCGGCCGCCGTCCGTCACCGCGACGGCGTCCGGTGTGGCCGACACCTGCCGCTCGAACAGCTCGCCCACCGGCACGGGGCGCGCGGACCGGTCCACCAGGTCGTTGCGGGCCAGCAGATCCCGCTCCTCGCCGTCGCCCAGCAGGCCGAGATCGCGGACGAGGGCGTCCGGCCCGGCCGCCGCGAACCGGCCCAGCAGCCGGCCCAGACGCTCGCTCATGCTCCTCGCCGTGGGCTCGTCGAAGAGGTGCGAGTCGTACTCGAGCGTGCCGTGCAGCCCGTCCTCCTCGCGGGCGAACACCACGGACAGGTCATACTTCGCGCCGTGCGCCATGTCGCGCCTGATGGTCAGCGGGGTGCCGTCGTGGACGCACTGCGCGGAACCCGGATCGGTCAGCACGAGCATCGTCTGGAGGACGGGGGTGTGAGCGCTGTTGCGCTCGGGCTTCAGGCGCTCGACGACCTTGTCGAAGGGGGCCCACTTCAGCCGCAGCGCGTCGGTGACCTCCGCGCGCGCCTGCCGCAGGGCCTCGCGCACGCTCATCGAGCCCGTGACGTCCTGGCGCAGGACGACCATGTTGACGAAGTAGCCGATGAGGTCCCGGGTCTGAGCGTCGTCGCGCAGCGAGACCGGCGAACCGATGAGCACGCGTTCCTGACGCGTCAGCTTGCCGAGGAACACGCCGTACACCGCGAGCAGGGCCATGAACAGCGTCACGCCCTCGCGTTCCGCCAGCCGCTCCAGCCGCTCGGTCACTTCGGCCGGAACACGCAGGGGCACGGTGGCTCCCCGGTGTTCCTGCGCCGCGGGCCGGGGGCGGTCCGCCGGCAGATCGAGCACGGGCAGTTCTCCGGCCAGCCGGTCGGCCCACTCGTCGAGCAGTTCCGCGGTCCTCCCCGGCGTCAGGTGCTCGCGGTGCCAGTGCGCGAAGTCCGCGTAGTCCGGACGGCCGGGCACCGCCTCCACGGGCAGCCCCCGCCCGTTCCGGTCGTAGGCGTCGAGGAGTTCCCGCAGGAACACGCCGGCCGAGGCGGCGTCCGAGGCGATGTGGTGGATGTTGCAGACGATCGCGCTCTCCTCGCCCGGCCCGAGCGCACAGGTCACCGAGGTCACCGGCCCGTGCTCCAGGTCGAAGCGGATGTTCGCCACCCGCTGGGCGATGGCGTCCAGTTCCTTCTCGCCGCCGTAGTGCTCGACGCGGTAGTGGAAGGCCGTGTCGTCGTCGGAGACGACCTGGAGGAGCCGGGCGTCGCGCAACGTGTAGGTGGTGCGCAGCACTTCCTGCCGGCGCAGCACCCCGGCAACGGAGCGGCGCAGCCGTTCCCCGTCGAGCCGGAACGGCAGCCGGACCAGGAACGGCCCGTTGTACGCCTCCGGCGTGGGGAGGTACTGGTCGATGAGCCAGATGCCGCTCTGGCCGAACGAGGCCTCCGTCGCGTTGCCGGTCCGCGGCGCGGAGCCGGCTTCCACCTCCTGCCCGCGAGTACGAGGGCGCCCACGCGCGGTGCGCTCGGCCACTGTTGCCGCGGTGCCCTCGCGGGCGAGTTCCGCGGACGTCAGGTCGATGGCGAACACGGCCCGCAGTACCGAGCTCAGTTCGTCCAGCCGCCCGGGATCGTCGCAGCACTCGGAGAATTTCTGGTCGGGCCCGAGGCCGGGCGACCGGAGCGTTCTCCGTGCTAATTCCAGTATTGCTGAGGTAAGGGGTTCGTTCACGGTTCTGTCGCCCTCCGGAGACGTCACGCGACCGGCGCAGAGCATGTGCCGGTCGCTGTCGGGAACTCCGTCAGCCGTTGGACGTCGAGGTGCTCCGCTCCTGATCACGGGTCTCTTCGATGAAACGTGCCAGCTGTTCCACCGTGCCGTGCCGGAAAACCGACTCGGTGGTGATTTCGATCCCGAATATCTTCTGCAGGCGGGAGGCCAGTTGCACGAAATGGAGGGAATTCCCGCCATGGCCCAGGAAGGAGTCGGTGGTCGAGAAGTCGTCCATTCCGGAAATCTCGATCCAGGACTGCAGGACGACTGCTTCGAGCGGGTTCTGCATGACTGTTCCGCCTTTCTCTTCGGTGGACTTCTGCTTCGGGGTACCGGATGGCCCGGGAAGGATGAGCGCGGTGCGGTCGATCTTTCCGTTCACGTTCGTCGGCATCTTCTCGAGATGACGGAAGGAGGAGGGGACCATGTAGGAGGGCAACTGCTCCGAGAGCCGGCGGGCCAGGTCCGAGGGGTCGGCCGGCGTGCCGTCACGGGTGGTGTAGAAGGCGACGAGACGCTTTTCGCGGGTGTCGTCCTCGAACGCCTTCACCGCCGCGTCCCCGATCCCGTCGAGGGCGCGCATGGCCAGGGTGACGGCGCTGGTCTCCACCCGGAACCCGCGGATCTTCACCATGCTGTCGGACCGTCCGACCAGCACCACGTCGCCGTCCGCGGTCCGCCGTGCCAGATCGCCCGTGTGGTAGAGCAGCCCACCGTCGGGTGCCGGGGTGAACTTCTCGGCGGTCAGCTCCGGCCGGTCGGCGTACCCCTGGGCCACGCCGGTCCCGCTCACGCACAGTTCGCCCACCTCGTCGATGCCGCAGGGGCGCATCGCCGGGTCGTACACGTCCAGCGTGACCGTGGGGAGCGGCTTGCCGATCGGCACCATGCCCCGGCCGTCCACCTCATCGGCCGACGTCAGCGGGTACAGGGCGGTGATCGAGGAGTTCTCCGTGCAGCCGTAGCCGTTGTAGAGGGTCGCGTCGGTGTGCGCCATAGCTCTGCGCAGGTGGGCGGGGGAGGGGAAGTCGCCGCTGAGCAGCACGATCCGGACGTTCCTCAGACAGTCCGGCTCGTGGTCGACCAGGGCGTTGAACAGGCCGCACGGAAGGCTGAGCACGGTCGCGCCCCGTTCCTCCACGGCCTCGCGCAGCGCGGGGAGCGACGGCAGTCCGGGCGGCATCGGCAGCAGCGTGGCGCCGTGCAGCAGGGCGAGCCAGATCTCGATGGTCGAGGCGGCGAAGGAGAACGCGGCCGACTGCGTCAGGCCGTCCCGCGGGGTGATGTCGAGGGCGCCGTTGTGGGGGCCCAGCCGCGCCAGTCCGCGGTGCGCGATCCGGACGCCCTTGGGCTTGCCCGTGGAACCGGAGGTGTACATGAGGAACGCGGTGTCCTCCGGCCCGATCCCGCGGTCCGCGTCGCCGTCGTCCAGGCCCTCGCTGCGCCGCACCAGGTCGTGCAGTGCGAGTGCGCCTTCGCGGGCGCCGTGGGGAAGGCCGCCCGGGTCGTCGCAGACCACCAGCGACGTGCCGGCTTCGTGCAGGATGCGGCCGACGTACTCCGTGGGATGCCCGGGGTCGAGCGGCACCACGCACCCGCCGGCCTTGAGGGCCGCGAGCACGACGGCGTAGAGATCCGGGGACCGGCCCATGTGCACACCGATGCGGTCGCCTCTCGTCGCCCCCTGGGCGACGAGATGACGTGCCATGCGGTTGGCTCGCCGGTTGAGCTGGTCATACGTGACGCGTAGGGCGCCTTGCGCCAGAGCTACGGCCTCGCTGTTGTCGCGCACCGCTTCCTCGAACAGAGCGGTAAGGATAAGAGGGGGGCCCGGTGATAAATGGGAGGAATTATTTTCCATTATCGCTGATCTCCTCGGCGTGCTGTCCGAAGGAATGGCTTCAGCGATCTCACTGGTGCGGTATGCGAGAAACGCGAGCCGGGGCAGTGGATTCTTCAGCGTGCGGTGCGGAAATATGGTTTCCGTCTGGAAATCGATGTTAACCACAGGTCGGGATCAGTGTCAAATGCCTCTGGTGGAGGGCGGTTTGGGCAAACAATTCCGGTACGTCGCACGCGGTCCCGGCCGGAAGGAATCGAGGCGGGAAGCGCTTTCCGGTCCGTGGCGCAGGCCGGACCGATGCAATTGCTGGCTTCGACGGCTCCCGCGCGGAAGCCGATTAGCCGCCCCTGAAGCGTTATGGTCGGCCGGTTGCCCACCGGCCCAAGGACTCCGGTACCCCGGGTTCGGAGCGCCACGCCCCCCGATGGTGTCTTCAGGGCAACCATTTTTCTTCGGCCCCCGCCGCCGATCTTGACCACGGCCGCGGCACCGGGGCCGGCCGGTGGACCGTCCGACAGCGGGGCCCGCAGGTGTGAGGCCGTGTCATCGGCGGCGCCCCTTGATATCGTTCAACCTCTCAGCACCCGGTAATGCCCCCGTACCGGAAAGCCCCCCATGACTCCACGAGACGGCTCGATGTCCCCCTGGTCCCAGGAACCCAGCGGTCTGGAGGCGGCCCTGACCCACCTGCAGTGTCTTCTGGTCGCACGCCGGTCACGCGCCAACCCCGAAGGCGTCAACTGGCACCAGTACGACGTCCTGGAGCTGCTGCGGGTACGGAGCTCCATGAGGCCCTCCGAACTGAGCGACGCGCTCGACGTCTCCCGGCAGACCACGTCGAAGGCCCTGCGCGTGCTCAAGGACCTGAACCTGGTGACCCAGCAGGCCTTGGGGGAGGACCGGCGCGAACTGAGCACCTCCCTCACCCCCGAGGGGGCGGCGTTCCTCGCCCGGATCGCCCGGGGCCGCCAGGACATCGGGCAGCTCGCCGCGTCCGTTCTGACCGAGGGCGAGGGCGCCCTGTTCGCGGAGTTCTGCGAGAAGGTGGCCGCGGCCATGGAGGCCGAACCCGTACGGTGACTCCCGCCCGGCGCGCCGTTGCCGCCCGGCGGGTCCCTCGTTGCGCCCGGTATGAGCCACGCACCCATTCTCGTTCTCGGCGCCCACGGTTCGACCGGCCGCAGGGTCCTCGCCCGCCTGCGGGACGCACGCCGGCCGGTGCGGCCGGCCTCCCGCGCCACCGGCATCCCGTTCGACTGGAACGACGACACCACCTGGGAGCCGGCGCTGGCCGGGACCGAGCGCGTCTACCTGATGCTCCCGCACGAACTGGCGCTCAGGCAGGACTTCATCCGGTGCGCGGTCACGGCGGGTGTACGGCGGCTGGTCCTGCTCTCCAGCCGTGCCGTCGAGGAGATGGGAGACGACCGCCTGATGGAGGCCGAGCGGATGGTGCGCGACGCCGAGGCGGACTGGACTGTCGTGCGGGCGGACTGGTTCAACCAGAACTTCGACGAGGGCATCTTCCGCCAAGCGGTGCTCGACGGCACGCTGGCCCTGCCGTTGGGGGAGTGCCGCCAGACGTTCGTCGACGCGGACGACATCGCGGCGGTGGCCGCCGCCGCCCTGACCGAGGAGGGCCACGCCGGCAGGACGTACGAGGTGACGGGACCCGATGCCCTGTCCTTCGCGGACGCTCTGGCCGCCATCGGGCGCGCCACCGGCCTGCCCCAGGTCTTCCATGGTGACAAGGACACCTACCGCGCCGGCCAACTGGCACAGGGCAGGCCGGCCGAGACCGTGGAGCGCGAGACCGGCGCGTACACGTCCCTGGCCGCCCTCGGCGACGCCCGGCCGTCGGACACGGTCCACCGGGTCACCGGCCGGCATCCGAAGACGTTCGAGACCTACGTGAGGGAAGCCGCCGCGTCGGGCGCCTGGGCCCCGCGTACCCCGTGAGGCGCACTCCGGCGGCACCGAGCGGGAAGACCTCGTAGGGCGGTTGTCAACAGTGCGAAAGGCGTCAGGGGGGAACGGTGGGGTAGCGGGCGCGTTGTCGGTGCACGGACAATGCCTCGACCCTTCGCTGTCCGGGTGCCGGTCGGCTCCCGGACCTACCCGAGAGGATCCACCATGCGCAAGCCTCTCCTCGCCACTCTGACCGCGCTCACCCTCGGCGCGGCTGCCCTCGCCGGAACCACGGGCACGGCCGCCGCCGCGGTCCCGTCCGGGGGCGGCCAGGCGGCCTCCGCCGTCGCGACGCCGGGCGCGCATCCGGACGAGGGAACGGTGACCCCCACAGGAGTTCGGGCCGCCTCCTTCGCCGGCACGGTCGCGCTCAGCAACTGTTCGGGCTCCCTGGTCCGGATGCCGAACTCACAGCCGGCGGACCTCGCACTGGTCATGACGAACGGTCACTGCCTTGAAACCGGCTTTCCCAGTGCGGGCCAGGTCATCACCGGCAAGTCCTCGACCCGCAGTTTCACGCTGCTCAATGCCTCGGCCGGCAGTGCCGGAACGCTCAAGGCGAGCCAGGTCGTCTACTCGACGATGACCGACACCGACGTGACGCTCTACCGGCTGACCAAGACGTACGCCCAGATACAGCAGTCCAGCGGGATCGCCCCGCTGACGCTGGCCGCCACCCACCCGGTGCAGGGCCACGCGGTCAACGTGGTCTCCGCCTATTGGAAAAAGGTCTACTCCTGCTCGGTCGACGGGTTCGCGTACCGTCTGAAGGAGGATCAGTGGACGTGGAAGGACGCCGTCCGCTATACCCCGGAGTGCCAGGTCATCGGCGGCACTTCAGGCTCTCCCGTCATCGACACGACGACGGGAGAGATCACGGCGATCAACAACACCACGAACGAGAGCGGCGGACGCTGCACCCTCGACAACCCCTGCGAGGTGAACGAACAGGGCACCGTCACCGTCCGCGAGGGCATCGGCTACGCCGAGGAGACATACGGCATCCCGGCGTGTTTCACCACGGGCAACAAGCTCAACCTGGCGGCAGCGGGGTGCGCACTGCCGAAGCCGGCAGGGACACGGTGACCTGAAAGCCTTTACCGCGGGCTCGGCCAGGGCAAGCACGTCACCCGCTCCTCCTTCCCACGGTGGCGGGCCTCGGACGCTTCGACCTGCTGCTTGGCCATCTCGGATCTGCCTGAAGCCGAGTTTTTGGGCTTCGGCGAAGCCGGCGCTGGAGGCGCCGTGGGTGTCAGTGTCCTGCCGGGCCAACAACCGTGCCGCCGTCGCACCGCGGCTGCCCGGCTACGTCCCCCGTCGCCTCCCGCCGGCCCGGATCGACCAGGTCATGGCCCGTTCGGTAACCGTCGGCCACATCCGTACGCTGCCCGCCGCCGCCTCGATCACCCTGCGGGAGATCACCGAAGGCGGCCGAGGCTACCGGGGTACAGGTACTTCCGTTCCGGGACGGTGGTGCCGTGTACCCAGGCGTCGAAGAACCCGGTGAGGTCCGGCCGGCCGGAGACCTTCTTCGCGAGCGCTTCGAACTGTGGCCAGGTGGCGTTGCCGTAGCGGTGCTCCTTCTGCCACTGCCGGAGGGTCCCGAAGAAGGCGGCGTCCCCGATGGTCCGCCGCAGGGCGTGCATCATCATCGACCCCTTGTCGTACAGCGCCGGGTCCAATTCCTTGCCCTGGCCCGGGTCGTAGAGCTTCACGTTCCAGAAGTCGGGGTCCTGTTCGCTCTCCTCCACCATGCCGGCGTAGAAGCCGGTGTCGATGTCGGCGCCGTTCTTCTCTTCCCACAGCTGGTTGGTGTACTGGGCGACGCACTCGGCGATGCAGCCGTCACGCCAGTCCGAGAACGAGACGCTGTTGCCGAACCACTGATGGGCGTACTCGTGCACCATCGAGGCGTCGAACATCATTCCGCTGTACGTCGGACGGCTCTGCGTCTCCAGTGCGAGGGGGCCGTCGCCGCCCCCGTCGGCTTCGCCGTTGATGACGATGCCGCCGGCCGAGGAGAACGGGTACGGGCCGAACTTCGACGCCAGGAAGCCGATGATCTCCGGGAGCAGCGCCTCGGACTCCGGGTCGATCACGGCGCCGGGGCTGTAGGCGTTGATGACCGGGGTGCCGTCGGCCAGCTTCGAGGTGCGAACCGTGAACTCGTCGACGGCGAGGGTGCTGAGGTAGGTGGCGAGCGGCTTGTCCTCGTACCAGCGGAAGGTCTTTCTGCCCTTGGCCGGGGAGGTGGTCGGGCCGGGGCGGCCGTTGCCGATCACGGTCCAGGTGTCGGGGACCGTCGCGGTGAGCCGGAAGGTCGCCTTGTCGGACGGATGGTCGTTGGCCGGGTACCAGGCGGTGGCGGAGTGCGGCTCGCCGGTCACGCTCGCCCCGCCGTTGGTGAGCCGGTGCCAGCTCTCACCGACGGGCTTGCCGGCGTAGCGGACGCGGACGGCGAATTTCGCACCCTTGGCGATCCGGCCGGCCGGGGTGATGACCAGCTCGTGTGCCCCGCTGCGCGTGAAGCTCGTGACCGGGACGCCGTCGACGGTGACCGAGCTGACCTGGAAACCCTCCAGGTCCAGGTGGAAGCGGTCGAGTCTGCCGGTGGCCGTGGCGGTGACGGTGGTGTCGCCGTCGAGGTGGTCGGGGCGGGCCGGGTCGTAGGCCACGCGGACGTCGTAGTGGGAGACGTCGTATCCGGGGTTGCCGTCGTCGGGGAAGTACGGGTCCCCCACACCGGA
The DNA here is from genome assembly GCF_044756945.1 of Streptomyces sp. NPDC091387. Classification (NCBI taxonomy): domain Bacteria; kingdom Bacillati; phylum Actinomycetota; class Actinomycetes; order Kitasatosporales; family Streptomycetaceae; genus Streptomyces; species Streptomyces sp. NPDC091387. The sequence goes on from NZ_JBIVTZ010000006.1 coordinate 340,261, forward strand.
CCCGCCGCCCGTGGTGGCCGCGGAGGGCACGGCGGTCACCAGCACGCTGCCTGCCAGGATGCCCACCAGTGCGGGGTATCGGTGCCGTTTCGTCGTACTGCGCATGTGTCCTGCTCCTGACCGTAGGGGCCGTAGTCGCTGATCAGCGGGTGGCGAGCTGCCAGGTCACGCCGAGCACGGCGTTGGTGCTGACGGTCTCGGTCCGGGGGTCCACGTTGTCGATGCCGTCGCATGCCTCGTGGAGGCAGTCGCCGACGCCGCTGGTGAAGCCGGAGACCGGGATTCCGGCGTCGCCGAAGGACTCGTGGTCCGAGCCGCCGATGCCGATGTCGAAGGTGGGCAGGCCCTTGGCCGCGAAGTAAGCCTCGAACGCGTCCGTGGCCCTGGGGTCGTCGTGGACGACCAGCCACCGCTGCACGTTCCTGCTGCCGGTCATGTCGAAGTTGAGGTAGACGTCGATCTTCTCGCGCCCGGCGGCCGAGAGCTCGTGCACGTAGTCCTTGGAGCCGATCAGGCCCTGCTCCTCCGCTCCCCACCACGCGAACCGCAGATGCCGCTTCGGCGCGGCACCCGCCCGCGACATCGCGACGGCGGTGGCGAGCACGGCGGCCGAGCCGGAGCCGTTGTCGTTCATGCCGGGCCCGGCCTCGACGCTGTCGAGGTGGGCGCCTACGAGCACGACGTGGTCCGGGTCGCCTCCCGGCCAGTCCGCGATGAGGTTGTGTCCGAGGACACCGTTGTGTGTGAAGGGCCGCAGGCTGGTGCGGAAGCCCGCCTTGTCCAGCACGCCCTTCACATACGCCAGCGACTGCTGGAAGCCCTTGGTGCCGTGGGCGCGGTTGCCTCCGGTGCGGTCCGCGATCGACTGCAGCGCCCGCAGGTGCTGCATGACCTGCTCCGTGGAGACGACGGGTATCCGCGGCGTCTTCGGCGCGGCGGGTTCGGCCGACGCCGCGGCGGGGACGGCGATCAGCGCCGTACACAGACCGAGTACCGCGGTCGTGCGCCGCATGCGGCTGAGTATCTCCATGCGTGACTCTCTCCTTGAAGGCAAGGCGGTTTCTTCCGGCGCGGAGCCGGAAGAAGAGAGTCGCTGGGTGATGTCAGAAGAATGTCAGAAACCTGTGGCGGCGCAGTGGTCGTCATCCGTTGCCACGGCTCTCTGCCCCGTGCGTTGTACTGGAGTACCTCGCCCAGCGCCGTGGTTCGTCTCTCCCGGCGGCTGGGTCCGCGGGACGTTCCGTCCGCGGGTACGGCCGGCCGGTACGAGGAAGTACATCGTGCGAGCGGCAGGGGCCACGAGAACGGGACCTGCTGCGGGGCCGAGGCGTTCGAGAGCCTGCAGGCCGAGGAACCGCAATCCTGGACCGCGTCCCAAGCTTTTCCCGCGGCTACAGCGCGGGTTCCGGCTGTGCCGGGACGTCGGACCGGCCGGATCGGGCATTGATCCGGCCGGCCTCGGCCCGCGACGCCGCCGGTGCCGTCAGTCGCTGTAGACGCCTACCTCTTGGAGCGAGTAGCCCCACTTGGTGCCGCGCTCCAGGCCGTGGACCCGTACGTAGCGGGCCTGAGTCCGGGCGAACCGCGCGGTGTCCAGGCCGCCGTCACCAGCGGTCGTGGACCAGGCGGTCTGCCAGTTCTTGCCGTCCTGCGACAGCTCGACGCGGTACGACTTCGCGTATGCCTCCTCCCAGTCGAGGGTGACGTGCTTGACCGGCTTCGAGGATCCGAGGTCGATCTGCAGCCACTGGTCGTTCGTCCACTCGCTGGCCCAGCGAGTGCCCACGTCTCCGTCCACGGCGCGGCCGGGAGCGAAGCTGACGGCCGGGTTCCACCACTCCGTCGTGGACGCCGAGGCGGCCGCACCCGAGGCCAGATTCACCCCGGACTGGTGCTTCTCGGTGTTCCCCCAGGTGCGCAGGTAGGACTCGGCACCAGTGAAGAGATCGTCCACCACCTTTTGGCCGCCGACGATGCGGATGTCCTCGATCCAGTCCGGGACCGTGCCGTAGTGCGCCGCGCCGTCCGTGTTGAAGTTCCACGTGCGCTCGCCGGTGGTCTGCTTGTCGATCACCGAGCCGCCGTCCGTGCTGCGGAAGGGGTACTTCACCGGGTTGGGGGTGTCCCCTCCCCGCGGGGCCGGCCAGCCGCCGACGCCGTTCATGTCGGTGCCGTAGCCGTAGCCGACCTGGTACTTCTCGCGCAGCGCGTCCGTGCGTCCGGCCTCCGCGCTGAACGCCCCGGAGGGGCTCATGTACTGGGCGGCGAACCCGCCGAGCTTGTAGAGCCGCTCGGTCCACCCCAGGTCCATCCAGCTGTGCGAGGAGACGACGCCCGGGTACGACTCGGACTCGAGGACGTCGAAGGCCTGATCCGCGGCCTTGACGCTCATGTGGTCGAGCTCCAGCATCATGTGGCGCTTCATCATCCCCCGCACCGCGTACTCACCCAGGCTGGTCAGCCCGCGGGTGTTGCACTGCGCGTCCGAGGCGTAGGAGGGAACGGCCACACCGCTCGGCAGCATCTTCTCCGCCTGTGCCGCCGCGGCGTTGCCGATGGGGTTGTCGTGCTGCGGGCCACGGCAGGTCTCCGTCTTCCAGAAGGTGCCGGTCGACAGGAACTGGCCCACGTTGATGGCCGTGCCGAGGGCGCCGGAGTCGTACCGCACCCCGCACAGCGCGTTGTCGAACTTGTGGCACAGGAACATGCTGCTCACGCCCAGTTCGTGCAGCTCGTCCAGGCCGCGGTCGATGTCCGCCTTGCTGCACTGCGCGATGTCCAGGACCTGCTTGCAGCCGAACGGCTCGGATGTCTCGACGCCCAGGACGACAGCCAGCTTGCCCTGCTCGACGACCTCGCGGGCCTGCGCGCTGCTGGTGACGATCCGGAACCAGCCCTTGCCCGGGCCGCCGTACATCTTGTCGATGAAGGCCTGCATGTCGTACGACTTCTTCGCCTCAAGACGGATGGCGGTCATCTCGTCGCAGCTGCGGTCCTTGAAGAAGTAGACCGAGCAGATCACGCCGTTGGTGACCAGGTCGTTGACCAGTACCCGCTGTCCGCCGCGCCAGGCCCGCTCGATATTGGCGTAGTAGTTCTGCTGGTGGGTCAGCGAGTCATGTGCGGGCCAGTCCTTGAAGGTGGGCCACCCATTGGGGTCGTGCCTGCCGTCACCGCCCTTGGTGACGAAGTCGAAGACGGCGAGGGAGCCGTCGGGGTAGTGCTCGGGGCAGTCCTTGAGCGCATCGGCGACGCCCTGCTCCGAGAACGGCTTGCCGCAGATCAGCCGGCCGCCGAAGCCCTCGTTGGCCATGATGTGGTTGTGTGCGTCGACGAAGCCTCTTACGCGGCCCTCGGAATCGGTGCCCTTGAAGGGCTCACCCGTGACGTTGATCTGTGCGTCGGGCGCGGGCCGCGAGGTCGGGTTCCACCAGCCGGCGTCAGGCACCGCCGCGGAGCTGGGCATCGGACCGAGTACCAGGGACATCACGGCGAGGAGCAGTGACACCACCGTGAAGGATCTGAGTCTGCGGCGCGGAGGTTGAGCCATGGCCATCACTCGCTTCGATTGACATGTTCACTGAAGTTACTGACGAGTTGCCAGAATCGCGACCACTGTCGGCGGAGTCAACGGTCCGGGCGGGGAAACATGAGAATTTCTCATTTTTTTGTGAACTCGACTTCACTTGTGTTCAGTTGGCTGGCTGCCCGTCAGGCCACGCTGCGGATGCGGTTGACGAGGAGGCCGCCGATGAGGATGACCAGGGCCGCGGTGGTGTAGAGGCCGGTGTAGCCGCCGAGGTGGGTGATGATCGGCGCGGCGAGGGCGGGGGCGAGGACCTGTGGGCCGGAGTTGGCGATGTTGATGACGCCGAGGTCTTTGGCACGGTCGGTTGCCTCGGGCAGGACCTGGGTGACCAGGGCCTGGTCGACGGCGAGGTAGATTCCGTAACCCGCGCCGAGGACGGCTGCGGCGACGATGGCGGACGGCCAGGTGTGGAGCAGGGAGAGCAGTACTGCCGCTGCGGCCATGACCAGTGAACAGAGGACGACGAAGACCTTGCGGCGTCCAATACGGTCGGACAGGGCACCGGCGGGGATTGCTGTGAGTGCGGCGCAGAGCGTGTAGATCACCGTGAGGATCAGTACGCCGGTGCCGGGGTCGCCGTAGTGGACGGCGTCGGCGAGGAAGTAGAACAGGTAGAGGGTTCCGAGGGCGTTGCCGAGGTTGATCAGGAATCGGGTGAGCCAGGCCCAGCCGAAGTCGGGGTGGCGTCGAGGGCTCACCCAGAGCGACCGGGTGAACGTGCGGGCGTCGAAGGCGGGGCGCAGTGCCCGGGGCAGCGGCGGCTCGGAGTGGCGCAGCGTGAAGGGGAGGGCGAGTGCGACGGTGAGCACGGCGAGGGTGACGTAGCCGGAGCGGACGCCGGTGACCAGCAGTGTGGTGATCAGTGCGCCGAGGACGAGGCCGAAAGACTGCATGAGGCCGGTCCAGCCGGAGACCTGGGCGCGTTGAGTCAGCGGTACGCGGTCGGCGATCGGGGTGGTGACTCCGGCCAGCATCGCGTTCAGACCTGCCTGCGCGAGGCACCAGCCGACGGCGACCCCGGTCACGGTGTGCTGGGTGGCGGTGATCGACAACCCAGCCGCCCCGGCGAGGGCGCCGCCGAGAATCCAGGGGCGGCGGCGGCCGAACCGGCTTGTGGTGCGGTCCGACCACGCGCCGGCGAGCGGGTTGGCAAGCACCGCGACCAGCGCGCCGAGGCCGGTGACGAGCGAGAGCGCATCGTTCTTGTCCTGCGGGTCGATGTGCTCCAACTGGAGTGGCAGCAGGATTTGAATGGGGGTCATGAACGCCATGAAGACGGCCAGCGTGGCCAGTGAGAGATTCGCCGTCCAGCCGGCCCTGACCGGGACGGTGGGCTCGGCGAATACGGCGGAGTCGTCCGGGGCTGTGGAGGCGTGGGGCATGACGGCTCCGTTACTCAGGACCGCTGGGAGGCGATCAGGTCGCGGTACCACTCGAAGCTCGCCCGGGGCGTGCGACGTCGGGTGCTGAAGTCGACCTCGACCAGGCCGAAGCGCTGGTGATAGCCCTCGGCCCACTCGAAGTTGTCGAGCAACGACCAGGTGAAGTAGCCGCGGACGTCCACCCCTCGGGACACGGCTCGGGCGATCGCGGTGATGTGTCCGGCGAGGTAGTCGATGCGCGCCTGGTCGTGCAGTCCGGCCGGTTGCGAGCAGCCGTTCTCGGTGATCCACACCGGTGGAAGGCCGTTGCCGTAACGGGTCTTGAGGCCGGTGAGCAGCTCCGTCAGCCCATCGGGAACCACCGGCCAGTCGAACGCGGTTCGCTCGTACGGCTCCGCGGGCTCGGCCAGGTCGAAGGGCAGCGCGGCGGCGGGGTCGGACGGTGCGGTGACCCAGGTGGGGTTGTAGTAGTTGACGCCCAGCCCGTCCAACGGTGCGGCTATCGTGGCGAGATCGTCATCGTGCACCACTCCTCCCCAGCTCGGGTCGGTCATGCCGTAGGCCGACAGGTCGGGATAACTTCCCGTCAGTAGGGGATCGTTGAAGAGCCGGTTGTGCAGGGTGTCATAGGCGGAGGCCGCCGCCACGTCCTTGTGCTGCCGGGCGTCGTCGCGCAGACGGACGGGCGTGCAGTTGTTGGCGATCAGAATCTGCCCCCCTGGAACGGTGTCTCGCAGTGCCGCGGTCGCGAGGCCGTGGGCGAGCAACTGGTGATGTGCGACGGGCAGTGCGTCCAGCATCAGCGTGCGGCCCGGGGCGTGGACGCCGTAGCCGTAGCCGAAAGACATGTGGACGAACGGCTCGTTCAGGGTGATCCACCGTTTGACCCGGTCTCCCAGCCGTTCCGCGACCACCGTCGCATACTCGGCGAACCGGTAGGCGGTTGCGCGGTTCAGCCATCCGCCCTCGTCCTCGAGGGCCTGCGGGAGGTCCCAGTGGAACAGGGTGGGTGTCGGCTCGATCCCGGCGTCGAGCAGCGCGTCGACCAGGCGGTCGTAGAAATCCAGTCCGCGCGGCTCGACCTCGCCCGCGCCGGTCGGCAGGACGCGGGGCCAGGAGACCGAGAAACGGTACGCGTCGAGCCCGAGCCGGCGCATCAGCGCGACGTCCTCGTCGAACCTGTGGTGGTGGTCGCAGGCGATCTCGCCGGTGTGGCCGTCGCGTACGACGCCGGGGCGCCGTACGAAGGTGTCCCAGATGGACGCCCCCTTGCCGTCCTCGTCCGCGGCGCCCTCGATCTGGTACGCGGCGGTCGAGGCGCCCCAGACGAAGTCGGCCGGGAGCCGGGGGAGTCGGGTGGCATCGGTGGAGCTCGTCGTCACTGGCGCCTGCCTTCATTGCTGATGCGCGAGTTGCCCAGGTTCGGCCGCCCGCGCCGCTCCGGAGTTCTGCCGACGGACGCTCTTCGCGCCCCAACGGCAGGGTGAAGAAAGGCTGTTGGTGGGTTGGGGCGCGTCGTCCGAAGTGGGCCGCACCGTAACATGAACTATCGTTCATGTTCTAGGGTTGCGTCCAGCAGGCTGCGTAGCCCGTAGCCCGTAGCCCGTAGCCCGTAATCCGGCCGTTGGCTGCTGTCCAGGCCGTGACCGCAGCGCTCGCCGGGCGGTCAGGCCCGGCTCCACCGGCTCCTGCCGGGCGCAGATGTCAGGCGCTCGAAGCGCACGGCGCGCAGCCCTGCGCGAGGTGCCGGGCAGGGCCTGGCCGGGAAGAGTGCCCGTGTCGGGACGGCCCGGGGTGCGGCTGGTGAGTGGCGGTACGGGCCCTCGGCCCGAGGTCAGATGAGCGGCTGAGCGCCCCGGTTCACCCTTCCGCGGCCGTCAGCCGACCGCGCAGGTCCTCCCAGTAGGCGTTCAGCATCCGCCTGAGCTCGTCCACGGTTTCCACGTCCGGCTCGCCGTCGCTCTTGAAGACTTCGTGCAGCACGGCGTTGGCTGCCCATACCACCATGCGCGTCGCCCGGTGCGCCCGGTCGCCGCCGGGGGCGCCGGTCAGGTGCTCCACGATGCGCTGCAGGCCCTCGGCGATGTGTGTGTTGCTCGCCTCGTCGGCCCGCGCGAGCTCGGGACTGAGGTGCCGCCCGGCCCACAGCGCCATGCCGCCCGACTGGGACCGGAAGAGATCGGCGTAGACGCCCACCATCATGCCGACCGGGTCGGACAGTTCACCATCGACCGCACGTTCGACGAGTTCGTCAATGGCGGCCTTGAAGGCATCGAGGTACCGCTGGCCCAGCGCGTCCACGACGGCGCTCTTGTCCGCGTAGAATTGGTAGATACTGCCGACCGGCGTGCCGGCTTCCTCGGCGATCCGTCGCATCGTCAGCGCCTCGTACCCCTCCTGGGACAGGATCCGGTCGGCTGCGGCGAGGATGGCCTCGACTCGGGCCCGGCTGCGTGCCTGCTGGGGCTGCCTCCGTAGCCGCACCCCCGATGCCGGCTGCGGCTTGCCTGCTTCCGTCACCACGTGCCCCCGGTCCTCCGATGGCGTGAACGTAGCACGCGGCCACGGGCCCATCCTTTCCTGCGCCGCTGGTGTGATCACGGACTGGTCGCGGAGTTCCGGAGTGCGACTGACCCCGACGCATCGCCGTTTCCCGGGATGAGGCCCGAGACCCGTCGGCCGTTCTGATGAAGGCGGTCGGACGGAACCTTGGGATGCCCCTGCAGGCTGCGTCTGAAGGTCGCCAACGGCGTCGGTTCTGCGGCGCGCGCCCCTCCCGCAGCGCCTTGCGGTAGGCCTGCCTGCACATCCACGACCTCAAGCGCCGCCGCCAGGCGGTACGAAACCACTCGTCCGGATCGCTCTCCCCGCCGTCGCGGTACGCGGGCAGCTGTACGACGGCAACGTCCTCTTACCTGGAAGTGCCGGGCGAATCGCGCAGCGCCCAGACTCCGGCCATGTCCGTGAAGGCTGCCGGAGGCGAAACGGGCGGGGCCCACCGGAATTGCTCCGGTGGGCCCCGCCCGCCAAGAATGGTTACACCTGATTACCAGCGGTACCAGCGCCCTCGCTTACCGCCGGCGCCCGCGGAGCGGACCAGGAAGCCCAGCAGCCACACGACAAGCACGATGATCGCGATCCACCAAAGAATCTTGAGTGCGAAACCCAGGCCGAAAAGGATCAGCGCGAGAAGAAGAACGAGAAGCAGGGGAACCATGATTATTACCTCCTCGACCACATGTGCCCTGGTCCGGAGCATCCATACCTCCCGCTGCCCGGCAGGATGACCGGATTCGGTCCTGCGCATGGAGGTGCAGGCAACGGTCGAACCGCGCGTCTACAAGAACCGTCGAATCGGAATGACGGCCACTTCTCGTGCCCGCTGGACGGCCGAGCGCCGCTTCCAGCGGCCCGACGCGATCAGCTCACTCACTTCCAGATCCTGCTCGAAGTGCCCATCCAGCACGGCGGTGAAGTCCTCGTCCAGGACGGCGAGCATGACCTCCTCGTCATGGTCCAGGGAGCGGCGGTTGAAGTTCGTCGAGCCGACGAGAGCCGCGACCCTGTCGACGGTGATCACCTTGGCGTGCATCATCGTCGGCTGGTACTGCCAGATCTTCACCCCGCACGCGAGCAGATCCTCGTAGAAGTGCTGCCCGGCGAGCTGGCACACCCGCTTGTCCGTATGTGGCCCCGGGAGCAGTATCTCCACCGCAACGCCCCTACGGGCCGTCGCGCACAGCAGCTCGATGAAGTAGGCGTCAGGCGCGAAGTAAGCCGTGGACAGGCGGAAACGCTCCTGGGAGGACTCCAGCATCACCCGTAGGAGGGTCTGCATGTCCTGCCAGCCGAAGCTGGCCGAACCGCGCACCACCTGCACAACCGCCTCACCCTGCGGGGCGTGGTCGATGAAGCGGTCCCGCTCGTCGAAGAGTTCGTCGTGACACTCGGCCCAGTTCTGGGCGAACGCAGCGGCCAGTCCATCCACCGCGGGCCCACGCACCTGGACATGGGTATCGCGCCACTCGTTCTCGTTGCGGGCATCCCCGCACCACTCCTCGGCGATCCCCACCCCGCCCGTGAAGGCCGTAGCCTCGTCCACCACGAGCACCTTGCGGTGGCAGCGGTGATTCTGCTTGAGGGGCGAGATCAGCAGCGGCTTGCGGAACCACGCAACTTGCGCGCCGGCCTGCTCCATCAGATCGAGCAGATCCTTCTCGATCAGCCGGCTGCCGAACCCGTCCAGCAGCAACCGCACACGCACGCCCTGCCGGGCTCGCTCGGCCAGCGCGGTAGCGAGCTCACGGGCCACCTCGCCCTTCCAGTACACGAACGTCATCATGTCGATCGTGTACTCCGCACCGCGGACGCTCGCCAGCATCGCCGCGAATATCTCATCTCCATTACGCAGCGGGATCAATGCGTTACCCTCTGTCGCGGCGATGCCGATCAGTCGCTCCAGACGCCGCCGTATCAGCCGACTACGGTCCTCGCCGGACAGCGCCGCCTCCGGTTCCGAAACCGGGCGCTCCTGCGTGCTCGTCATGAAAATCTCCTTGGCCGGCCGGGAAGCGGGAGGACTCTGTGTCACCTCGGCCCTCGGCACCTGGGCAGCACGCAGACTTTACCCGCCCGGGCCCCGGCCGACTTCGGGACAGCAAGAGACACTATCGCCCCCTGTGCCTCCGACGACGTTCCGTGGGTGGAGAGTCGGGCGGCGGAGGAGCTCAGTAGCCCTGGCCGACCAGGAACGAGTCGAAGTCGAGGGCGAACGAGCGGGCTTCGGCCACGTGGCCCTCGTTGTCCCCGTGGGCCAGCGCGAAGATGCACAGACCCTGCCGGGTCCGTACCACCCACATGCTCCGGTCCCCCTCGCGAAGCAGTACCAGGTCGAGTTCATTGCCGGTCACCACGTCCTTGACCTGTTCCAGGCTCTCGCGGCGCCACACGACCTCGCCAAGACGGACGAGCGGAGCGGGTCCGGTCTCCTCGCCGGCCGTCCACAGGGCTTCCAGGCATGCCTGGTCCGAGGCGCCCGAGTGCGGCAGCTGTTCACCCGTTTCCGCGGTGGGGCGGAAGTACCGCCGGCCGTCCTCGCCGTCGCAGCCGGCGATGGCGAAGAATCCGGATTCGGCCGAGAAGACCGCCGCCGCCCGTACGGCGGGCAGTTCTTCGCCGAGGGCGAAGTGGGTTCTGAGCACATCTTCCCATTGCTCCGTCACAGGAGACATCGGTAGTGACCTTCCGTCGGCGTCGTTGCGGTTCACGGACCCGTTCGGTTCACGGACCCGCTCGGGTCGCCGCAGGGGCGGGCGAATTCGGTGGCGCACCCCTGCGACATGACCTCTCCTGCCCGTCAATGTGCAGTTCAGACGGGTGGTCGGAGGGCCGGCCCGTGAGGTACCTCTCCTGCCCATCCGCCACAGCACGCGGAGGTGGAGCGGGGCCGCACCTCACACGTACTGCCGGTCCGGTCCTATCGGACCGGCAGTACCGCGCGTGCGGACCCGGCGGCGGAGTTCACTGCCCGGCCGGCGCCGCTCAGTGCGTCGGACGTGCTCGCGCCCACCGTTTCGATCGCTGAGTGCAGGTGTCCGCCCGCCGCGGCCGTGGCTCTGCCTGCCTTCCTCCGGCCGGAGTGAGCCGCTGCGCGGGCACGGTAGGCGGCCGACGGTTTGCCGTGGGTGTCGGCGGCGGCGAGCAGCAGCGCGCCGAACAGACCGACGCGGCGGGCGAGGTCGAAGCGCTGCTCCTTACGGAGTTCGTGGTCCTCCTCCTTCCACCTTGCGTGCTCGGCGAGGGTTGTCGGCACGAGGCTCGCGGCCAGGACGAGGGAGGCGGCGCGGGGGAAGCGGCCCAGCGCGAGTGCTCCGCCCGCGGCGATCTGGACGGCGGCGTTGAGCCGGACCAGTCGCACCGGATCGTCAGCGTTGGCGCCGAGCTGCCGTGCCCAGGAGGCGGTGCCGGTCGCGAGGGGGCGTGGACTGCGCAGCGCGTGCCCCGCCTCGGTGATGAAGGGGGCGGCCAGCAGCGGGCGGGCGATTCTTCTCAGTACAGCCATGAGTCTTCGTCTGCCCGTGGAGACGGGCGGCATACGCGGCAGACAGGGGCGGGGAAGGCGAGGTGGTCCTACCGGTCACCCTTCGGCACGGTCGTCTGCACCCGCGTGTCGTTCCCTCGGAGCGGGTTCCCCGGGGTGCGTGCCCGTGAGGATGAGCTGATCTCGGCGCGCCCCTCGGGTTCCGTGTCCTCGACGGGCTCACCGGGCGGCCCGCGAACCCCGTTCGCCCGCGCCTTCGCCACCCGGCGTGCCGTTCCCGTAGGTGCTCGGTCGCAGGCAGGAGGTCTGCCGGGCGAGTTCCGGGGCACACGCGGTTTCGGACGATGGAGAGGCCGTCGTGAACGTCAGCCGCCGCGAGGCGTGCCCACACAGGGGAGTTTTGATGCCGATCACCGTGCCGGGAAGACCCGCCGAACTGCCCGATGCGGGCGCCACCGGGACTCCGCGCGGGAGCAGGGCCTTCGCGCTGCCTCGCGGCCTCGGAGGCACGGCAGGCCGGATCGCCGCATTCACCGTCGGACAGGCCGCGCTGATGGTGGGCGCCGGGCTGCTCATCACCGGCCCCGCCGCCCACGTCTGGCCGATGACCGCCGAGGACCGCGTCGACGAGGGCTTCGAAAACCTCCGCACGGGCGCCCTCACCACCGTGTCCTTCATCGGTTCCGAGGCGGGCAACACCCTGACGGTGATCGCCATCACCCTGCTGGCCTGCCTCGGGCTGGTGTTCATACCCCGGCTGCCGATGTGGCGCCAGGCGGCCTTTCTCGCCGTGTCAGTCTCGCTCCAGGCACTCGTGTTCCTGCTCATCACCCTGTCGGTGGACCGCCGGCGGCCGGATGTGGACCGACTCGACGCCTCCCCGCCGACGTCGAGTTACACCTCCGGCCACACCGGTGCCGCCACCGCGCTCTACGCGGGCCTCGCCTTCCTCGCCCTCTCCCGGATGCGCGGCCCGTGGCGCAGGATCGCCGCCACTGTGCTGCTCCTCCTGCCGCTGCTTGTCGCCATGTCCCGCCTCTACCGGGGCATGCACCACCCCACCGATGTCCTCGGCGGCCTGGTCAACGGCGGCCTGTCGCTGATGATCGTGGGGTCCGCGCTGTTCGCCCGGCCCGAGGTGGTCGCCCCGCCCGCCGGGCGGCCGGAGCGTGCCGTCCCGCCGGCCGGGCGCACCGCGGTCGTTTCGGGCCCCGTCACCGTCATCGTGAACCCGACGGTTACCCGGCCGCGGGACCAGGAGGCCCTGCGCGCCGTCCTGGAGCGTCACGGCCTCCACGAGGCGGTGTTCGTGGAGACCACGGCGGACGACCCCGGCGTCGGCCAGAGCGCCCGCGCCCTCGCCGACGGCGCCCGGCTCATCGTGGTCTGCGGCGGTGACGGCACCGTGCGCACGGTCGCGGACGCCCTGGCGGGCAGCGGCGTCCCGCTCGCCATCGTGCCCAGCGGCACCGGCAACCTCCTCGCCCGCAACCTGGGCCTGCCCCTCACTCCTGTCGAGGCACTGGACGCCGCGCTCCGCGGCGTCCCTCGCCCCCTCGACCTGGCCCGCATCGAGGGCGACGAGCTCCCCTCGACCCATTTCACCGCCATGGCCGGGGCCGGACTTGACGCCGCGATCATGGAGAAGACCGCGGAACGGGCCAAGTCCGTCCTTGGCTGGCCCGCTTACGCCCTGGCCGGACTCTCCTCCCTCACCACACCCCCCGTGCGGCTGACCGTGCGCCTCGACGGGGCCCCCGCCCTGCACCGTACGGCTCGCATGGTCCTCGTCGGCAACGTCGGCACTGTGCAGGGCGGTGTGACCCTGCTGCCCTCCGCCCGCCCCGACGACGGCCTCCTGGACCTCATGATCCTGGACCCGCACGGACCGTCCGGCTGGCTGCGGGCGCTCACCACGGTGCTGCGGGGCCGCTCCGGGGCCCCGCGCCCCACCTCCCTGAACACCACGGAGGGAGAGGGCGGAAGCCTCCGCGTGGAGTACTTCACCTTCCGCCGGGCCGAACTGCGGTTCGACGCACTGTGCCCCCGTGAGATCGACGGCGACCCCGTCGCCCCGGGCAGCCGGCTGACGGTGACGGTCGCCACGGGTGCCCTGAGCGTCATGCTGCCGCTGGACGCGGCCTGATGGGCACCGTCGTCAAGGTCCCGGTGACCCGCGACATGTCGGGCGACGAACTCTCCGCCGATGAGGCGTTGCAGTCCCTCCGCCGCTACGGCCGCTGGCCGCTGGTGCGCGACTCCTTCGTCCGGTTCCGTTACGCCGACGGCTTCAGCCACTCCCGTGCGCTGGCCCTGCAGACGGTGCTCGCCCTCATCCCGATGGCCATCGCGTTCGTGGGCCTCTCCTCGGCCATGCACACCGAGAACGTTGGCCGCATGGCGGAACTGACGATCCATCAGCTCGCCTCGGGACCCAGCTCCGAGGTGGTCGACGACGCCCTGCGGCGCAGCCGGGAGGAAGCGGGCGACGGCGCGGCACTCGCCCTCTGGCTGGGGCTGGTCTTCTCGCTCGTCAATGTCACGACCGCGATGTGCCAGATCGAACGCGGCGCCAACCGGATCTACGGCAATGAACGCGACCGCCCCTTCCACCGCAAGTACCTGCGAGGACTGGTGATGTCGCTCAGCGCCGGACTGCCCCTGGGGCTCGGATTCGTCGTCATGGTCGCCGGCCGCGACCTGGCCACCGCCGCGGTCAGCGTCTACCACCTCGACGGCGATGCCCAGACGGCCTGGAACATCCTGCGCTGGCCCTTCGGACTGCTCCTCGCCCTCATCTCGGCGAGCGCGATCTTCCGCCGCTCGCCCCGCCGCGCCCAGCCCGGCTACACCTGGCTGGCGTTCGGCTCCGCCGTCTACCTGGTGCTGTGGACGCTGCTCACCTGGCTGCTGAGCCTCTACCTCCAGGTGAGCCACTCCTTCGACACGGTGTACGGGCCGCTCAGCGCGTTCATGTCCCTGCTGTTGTGGGCCTATCTCACGTCCATCGCCCTGTTCCTGGGCCTGTCCTTCGCCGCCCAGCTGGAGGCGTCACGAGCCCGGGTGCCCGGCCCGATCCACGCCGACCCGGGAGTCTGAATGCCCGTGCGCACCACCGCCCGACGCATCCGCGAGAGCCGTCGCCGCGCGGCCGACCGCCGCTTCGGCGTCCACCTGCTGGGCGCGATCGCCGTGGCCGCCGCCACCGCGGTCCCCTTCGGGCTGCTGCTGGTCCTGGTCAAGGGCCGGTGGGGGCCTCTGCGCCGGATCGACGAGGGCGCGGCCGGCAGTCTCCACCGCACCGCCCTGGAGCACCCCGGCTGGACGACCGTCCTGCAGTTCCTGTCCGACCGCGTGTGGGACCCCTTCACGCTGCGGGTCGCCGTCGCGCTGCTCACCGGATGGCTGCTCTACCGCCGCGCCTGGCGGCTCGCAGCCTGGTCCGCGGTGACGGCCGTCGCCGGAGGACTGATCGGACTGCTCGTCAAGACCGTCGTCGAGCGGGCCAGGCCGTCGTTGGAGAACCCGGTCGCGCACGCCCCGGGCTTCTCGTTCCCCTCGGGGCACGCGATGACCGCGACCACCTCATGTGCCGTGCTGCTGCTGGCCCTGCTGCCGATGGTGCCGCGTGCCTGGCGGACCGTGTGCTGGGGCCTGGCCGTCGTGTCGGTGATCGGTGTCGGCTTCACCCGTGTCGCGCTCGGCGTTCACTGGTTCAGCGACGTGGCCGGAGGCTGGCTCCTCGGCCTGGCCGTGGTGGCAGCCACGTCCTGGGCGTTCGAAACCTGGCGCACCGACGCCGGCCGGGCCCACGCTCCCGTCAGTCAGGGACTGTCGCCCGAACTCACCGGCCCCCACCCCGAGCCCGACGCCGTGGCCGGCGGCCGCTCCCGCCCCGAAGCGCGGCGGCCCGGCTCCGGGGACCGGCCGAACCGTGGCCGGCGCTCGGATTGATCGTGGCCGAACAGCACACATGTGATGACCGATCACGAGCGTTGTCGGATCGCGGGCGTGATCAGTACACCTGGGTTGGAGCCTTCCGTCTGGACCGGGCCGGTTCAGTACGCTGGCCCATCGAGCTGCGGCCCGCCGCGGACAGCAGGCACCCGATCG
Source organism: Streptomyces sp. NPDC091387 (assembly GCF_044756945.1). Taxonomy (NCBI): domain Bacteria; kingdom Bacillati; phylum Actinomycetota; class Actinomycetes; order Kitasatosporales; family Streptomycetaceae; genus Streptomyces; species Streptomyces sp. NPDC091387. Next base: position 355,385 of record NZ_JBIVTZ010000006.1, read on the forward strand.
TGAGGCCGACGCCGAGGTACGGCGCCGCCGAGCCCACCACGGCGGCCGGCGTCGCCGACGTGGTGGGCTCGGCGGCAGCACCATGTCGGCGGTGGCGAGAGCGATGACCCAGGCGAAGAAGGTGGCCGGCTGGGGCGTGGCCGGGATCAGCAGATGCAGCAGTCCGGTCGCCGCCAGAGCGCTCAGGGCGGCCACGACGGCGGTCATCGCGCCGCCCGCCCACAGCCGCGCGGTGTCGACGCGGGGACGCGATGGCTCCGGCGGCACCTGACCGGTCTGCTGTGCCTGCCCCTCGTAACCGTTACGTGGGTCCACGACCGGACATCTCCCCTCGGTTGACCGAACCCCCGATCGTGCAACGGGCGGCCCGCCGCGGCGACCGGACGCGGTCCTTACGGATGATGCCCGGCCGCGACGTGGGGAATTGCTGCCCGCTGATGAACGCTGAGCAACTGGCCGCCTTCCTTGGCACGCCGCTGAACACGGTCTGCGTCTCAGATCACCGACACCAGGGTCCGCGAGCGCACAAGGGCGGCCGCTGTGCGCACTGCCACCGGCCCGCGCCGTACAGCTGGAAGCCCTCGTCGCTCAAGGCCGGCATACGGGCCCGCACCGCGATGTGAACGCCCTGGCTGCCGGTGCCCATGTCGACGGTCACGGTAGTGGTCATCGACCCGACGCCGAGCAGTAAAGACGTTGGCCCTTGAGGAGGATCCGACCGGTTTTTTTGCGGTAGGGACATGTGGCTGTTCAGGTGAGAACGGGGGAGTTACTCAGGGGCCTTGACCACGAGATGTCCGTTCCCAGATCCTCAGGATCCAGTGTCTCGTGTGTCCAACATCAGAGGTCAAGGCCCAAGTCCTCCAGATCACACCGGACCGCAGTCAACTCCTCACTCAGCACGCCCAGTCAACGACACGACCGATCGAGAAGACACGCCATCACGGACCGCACATGACCAAGCACTGTCAGACGCCTGCCGCGAAGGACGCCTGACTGGTAAATGACCTGGTCAGGCTTGGTCAGGCCTGGTCAGGCGCTCTTCTTCGGTGTCTAGAAGAACCCGAGCTTCTTCGCCGAGTACGACACGAGAAGATTCTTCGTCTGCTGATAGTGCTCCAGCATCATCTTGTGGTTCTCCCGGCCGATCCCGGACTGCTTGTACCCGCCGAACGCGGCGTGGGCCGGGTACGCGTGGTAGCAGTTCGTCCAGACCCGGCCTGCCTGGATGGCCCGGCCCGCCCGGTACGCGGTGTTCGTGTCGCGGGTCCAGACGCCCGCCCCGAGCCCGTACAGGGTGTCGTTCGCGGTGCGGATCGCGTCGTCGAAGTCCGAGAAGGACGTGACGGCGACTACCGGGCCGAAGATCTCCTCCTGGAAGACCCGCATGCGGTTGTCGCCCTCGAAGATCGTCGGCTGTACGTAGTAGCCGCCCGCCAGCTCGCCGTCGTACTCGATCCGCTTGCCGCCCGTAAGGATCTTCGCGCCCTCCTGCTGGCCGATGTCCAGGTACGAGAGGATCTTCTGGAGCTGGTCGTTGGAGGCCTGTGCGCCGATCATCGTGTCCGTGTCCAGCGGGTGGCCCGGCACGATCTGCTCGGTGCGGGCGATGCCCGCCTCCAGGAACTCGCTGTAGTGGCCGCGCTGGATCAGCGCCCGCGAAGGACAGGTGCAGACCTCGCCCTGGTTGAGGGCGAACATGGTGAAGCCTTCGAGTGCCTTGTCCCGGAAGTCGTCGTCGGCCGACCAGACGTCGTCGAAGAAGATGTTCGGCGACTTGCCGCCCAGCTCCAGAGTCACCGGCTTGATGTTCTCCGAGGCGTACTGCATGATCAGCCGCCCCGTCGTGGTCTCCCCGGTGAACGCGATCTTCGCGACGCGCGGGCTGGACGCCAGTGGCTTGCCGGCCTCCGCGCCGAAGCCGTTGACGATGTTCACGACGCCCGCCGGAAGCAGGTCCGCCACCAGACTCAGCCAGAAGTGGATGGACGCGGGCGTCTGCTCGGCCGGCTTGAGGACCACCGCGTTGCCCGCCGCGAGGGCAGGCGCCAGCTTCCAGGTGGCCATGAGAATGGGGAAGTTCCACGGAATGATCTGCGCGACGACGCCGAGCGGCTCGTGGAAGTGGTACGCGACGGTGTCCTCGTCGAGTTGGCTGAGCGAGCCCTCCTGGGCGCGCAGCGTGCCCGCGAAATAGCGGAAGTGGTCGATGGCCAGCGGAATGTCGGCCGCCAGGGTCTCCCGTACCGGCTTGCCGTTCTCCCAGCTCTCGGCGACCGCGAGCTCCTCCAGATGAGCCTCCATCCGGTCCGCGATCCGGTTCAGGACCGAGGCCCGGTCGCCTGCCGACGTGGCACCCCAGGCCGGGGCGGCGGCGTGTGCCGCGTCCAGGGCCAGCTCGACGTCCTCGGCGGTGCCGCGGGCGATCTCGGTGAACGGGCGGCCGTTGACGGGGCTCGGGTTCTCGAAGTACTGGCCCCGGGTCGGCGGTACGTAGGCGCCACCGATCCAGTGGTCGTAGCGCGACTCGTACGAGACGATCGCGCCCTCGGTGCCCGGCGCAGCGTAACGGGTCATCTCTGTGGCCTCCCGGATCCGGTGCCGCCCGCCGTTGGACGGCCCTCGGCGCGAGGCTAGGCAGCGCGACGTTGCAACCCCGTTGCGTACCGGGGCGGGCGGTTGTCGCCGCGACCGCATAGGTGCGCCGGGTTGCCGGTTGGGACGGCTGGCCCAGAGAGCGGAGAGCGGGGTCCAGGCAAGCCCGAGGCCTTCCGCCAGATCGTGCGTGTGCACCAGCGTCTCTTGCACCCCCAGTGCCGCGAAGCCTTCGGGGTCCGACACCCCGGCGGCGCGGTGGGCACGGACTTTGCGCACCATGGCGACCAGCAGCGCGTCGCACGCCTCCAGCACCTGCATCAGGCCGGCCGGCCCCGCGTCACGGTCCGCGAAGAGGAAGACCGCGGATCCGGCCGGCGTCTTCCGGCTCAACGCGAAAGGCACATGGGTGTCCAGCGGTGGGCTCTGCGGCCCCCAGCTGCACGGCGTAGTAGAGCAGGTCGTTGGCGAGGTGCTCGGCGGTCTCCCCGCAGTCCCACTCCAGCGAACCGGCCCTACCGTCCCCTCCGGAGGCGCGTCCCGAAGGATGCCCACGGCGAGCCGCACGGCAAGGTCGACGTCGTCCGCGGTGACGGGAGACAGCACTGATCCGGTTTCGACTGATCGAGACATCGCAGCACCGAGCACCGTATCGCGACGGAAGAGGGCATGGGCAAGGCGGTGTTCTGGACGGATAACCGGAGCTGACGTCGCGGACGGTGTCCTCGTCCGCGGCCACCAGCTTCGCGATCACCGGCACGGTGTTCCCTGCGGCCGAGGCCGGCGGCGTTCATCGCCCGCCGGTAGCGCACCGTGCCGGTGGTGCCCCGCCGCACAGTCTGCCGCAGCTTCCGCCCCTCCTGATCGGTCAGCCTGCGGACCTCACGGGTGGCGCCACCGTGCCTCCCCACAGCTGGACGGATGCGACCCACCCACCTATCCAAACCGCGCAGGCGCCGCCACCGGGCAGAAGCCGTGAAGCCATCCGGTCACAGCACTAACGCAGTTCCGCGTCGAGCGTCCTGGCACGGGCCAGCAGGGCGGGCCGCTGCGCCGCAGGCGCGGCCGCGGCCAGGGCCTGCCACGCGGGGAGGTCGTCCTCGCCCCACGGGCTGGACGCCCAGTCCGCCAGCAGTCCCGGATCGCCGCGCGCGATCAGCGCGGCTCGCAGTGAATCGTCGAGCCGGCGCCGCAGCCGGACGACCGACGGCGCCTGTGAACCGGGCAGCAGAGGCCCCGCATAGGCACTCAGCGCCGCGGCCACCGCACCCGAGGCCAGTCGGCGCGCAACGGTGTCGAAGTCCGCGTCGACGGGGGAGGCGAGACGGTAGGGGCGGGAGAGCAGCAGATCGGGGCCGAGTAGACGGCGCAGCCGGGAGAGTTCGGCCCGCAGCGTCACCGGGGTGACCGACTCGTCCTCGTACAGTTCGACGAGGAGTTCCTCGCCGCCGATGCCCTCGGGGCGCCGGGCCAGCGCGACCAGGATCTCGCTGTGCCGCCGGCTGAGGCGGAGCGCCCGGCCGGCCACGATCAGCAGCGCCTCGTCCCTGCCGAGGGCGCTCAGCCGTACCGCCCCGGCGGCCGGGGACGGGGCGAGCAGGGCCAGTTGGGATTCGGCGGCGCGGGCGACGGCCTGCACGAAGGCCAGGCTGTGCGGATGCGCGAGCCCGTTGCCGCCGGTGATGTCGACCGCGCCCAGCACGCGTCCGGTGTGCGGGTCGTGCAGGGGCGCGGCCGCGCACGTCCACTGCTGCACCGGACGCAGGAAGTGCTCGGCCGCGAACACCTGGACCGGGCGGTCCACGGCGATGGCCGTTCCCGGCGCGTTCGTCCCGGCGACGGATTCCGCCCAGCGGGCGCCCTCTACGAAGTTCATCCGCCCGGCACGCCGTCTGGCCACCGGGTGTCCCTCGACCCACAGCAGTCTGCCGTGGGCGTCGCACACCGCCAGGAGGTGTTCCCCGTCCGTCGCGTACGCGCTCATCAGCTCCCGGATCACCGGCATGGCGCGGGCGAGCGGATGGGACTCGCGGTACGGTCCGACATCGTCGGCGTCCAGATCGAGCAGGGCCGCGCCGTCCGGGCAGACGCGGGCCCGCGCCGAGCGGCGCCAGGACTCGCCGACCACCGGGCGGACCGGTCGCTCCAGGCGGCCGGCCGCGGTGAACACCTCATGCGCGTGCCGCAGCTCGCCGAGCCGTTCACCGGGGTCCGCATCGGCCGCCAGGGCCAACCAGGGGTCCGTCAACTCACCCTCCCGTCCAGGGGCGCCGTACACCCCCATCGTCGTCGCAGCGGCCGCCTGCGACAACCGTGGTGCGGAGAGTAATCGGAAGGGCCGGACCGGACGCCGGTCAGGCGGTGCCGAGCAGGTTGACGAGGCGGATGTACCGGACCCAGTCCCAGTTCGGACCCGGGTCGGTGTGGTCGGCGCCCGGGACCTCTGCGTGGCCGAGAATATGCGCACGGTCCTTGGGGATGCCGTAGCGGTCGCAGACCGACGCGGTCAGCAGCGCCGACTTCTCGTACAACGCGTCGGTGAAGTACGCGGGCTGGTCGACATAGCCCTCGTGCTCGATGCCGATGCTCCGGGTGTTGTAGTCCCAGTTGCCCGCGTGCCAGGCGATGTTCTGCTCCCGCACGCACTGGTCGATGTACCCGTCCACCGAGCGCACCACGTAGTGCGCGGAGACCTGCTTCGCCGGATTCCGGAAGATCGCGACCGCGTCGGAGAACGTCTCCTGGGTGACATGGATGATCACATACTGCACGGGGTACGCCGAAGGGCGCTTCGAGACCGTGTAGTTGGAAGTCGATGCCGGTACCCAGTGGGCCGACGGATAGTCCGTGTCGCCCGCGGTCGCCGCGGCGGCCCGCGCGGAGGCGGGGAGCAGCGCCGCCGCAGCCGTGGCCGCGGCGCCCTGAAGGATCCTTCTCCGGTGCATGTGAACTCCAGCTGTGTGTGGGGGAGTGGGAGAGGCGGGAGGGGGCCGGCGCGGACGGATCAAGGAGAACGGTTCGGGCGTCTGCGGCAGCAGGTCCTCGTGAGGGAGGGGCCGCCAACCGATTCCCCCGACATCCGGGATCTCCCTCGTATCCGATGACCGGAATGTGTTGTCCGATGTACGGCCGATCGGCTCGCGGACCTTACCGTACGGGCGCCGCGCGGGTGACGGAAGACGCCAGGGGTCCGAAATCGCCTTGGCGTGGGGGCTGTTGGACCACCCCGCCTACCTGGAAGCCGGGGACGGTGGCGGTTTTCCGGTCTCCCTGTGCCCGCCCGGGACAGTCCCGGCGCTCAGAAGCACTCAGAGGCGCGGGGCGACGGTCAGCGGACTACCGAGCCGCTCCGAGGCGATCCGAGGGACTCGCCGGTCGCCCGGTCGCTGCGCTGCGGCTCCTGGGGAACGCGAGGGCGGGGCGGGAGAGAAGCGCTTGCCCCGCCCGCCGGTGCGCTGTCGTCAGACCTCGGCCTGGTCCGCGTCGGCCAGGGCCGCCGCCGGATCGTCGTCCGGGGGACCGGCCGGGACCCACCGCCCGCTCTCCTTGCCGTACGGGTACCAGCGACCGTCCCGTCCGTAGCGGAGCTGGACCGTGCCGTCCACCGACGTCCAGCGGTTGTGCTCGGCCCGAAGCCGGGGTGCCTCGTCCTCCTCCCAGGCGATGGCGAGCCGCGACCTGGCGTGGGCCAGCGAGGCCGCGTCCGGGGTCCACTGCTCGTCGAGCACGGAGAGCGCCGCGGGGCCGCCGTACTGCCAGGCACGTACGGCGATCCGCAGGCCGGCCGGTGCGCGCCCCGACCCGGTCGCCAGCCGGGTCGCGATCCACGGCACGGGACGCGCGTCCGCGGCCAGCCGCACCGCGTCCTGTTCCGGCGTCAGCCCGACCGGTACGGGCTGCAGTTCGTGGCCCGGGGCCAGCGCGTCCGCGAGCATCCGGTGCGCACGTGCCGCGCTGTCCGTCGCCAGCATCTCCAGTGCCGTCGGGTCCACGCCGGGCTCCGGATCGGTCTCCGTGTCCAGCGAGGGCGACACACCCGCCTCGGAGGGAAGCCGGGGGAGAGGCGGCAGTGGCGGAAGGGCATCGCCGGCGGCGTGGGCCTCCGCTGCCGGAACCCCGCGCACGCCCCGCTTCCCGGACTCCGGTGCGGAGGGCCCGGAAGGTTCGTGGCCCGCGGCGCGGACGGTGATCCGCTCCTGGAGCTCGTCGAGCAGCCGGCGCTCGCCGCGTCCCCGCATGAGCAGCAGGACGAACGGGTCCTGGTCCAGCAGCCGCGCCACCTGATAGCAGAGGGCGGCGGTGTGCGGGCAGTGGTCCCAGGCCTCGCAGGTGCACTCAGGATCGAGGTCACCGATGGCCGGAAGCAGCTCCACGCCCGCCGCGGAGGCGTCCTCGACCAGATGCGGCGGCATCTCCCGGTCGAGCAGCGCCGCGATGTGCCCGGCCCGGTCGGCCGCCATGTCCAGGAACCGGTTCCATTCCTCCTCGCTCAGCTCCTGGAGCAGCACGTCGCTGCGGTACGCGCCCGCGTCCCGGTCCTGGACCACAGCGGTGATCCGGCCCGGTCGCACGGACACGACACCGACCCGGCCCTCCCGGGCGAGCCGGCGCCCCTTCTTGAGCTGCTGGCCGTCCAGCGCGGTGTCCTCCAGCGCCTTCAGCCACGCCCGGCCCCACCAGGAATCGGCGAAGCCCCGGCCGCTCGGGGGTGGCAGGGCGGCAAAGGTGCGTTCCTGCGCGGGGGCCGAGGGCACCGTGTCGTCCTGCTCGTCACCGTCGTACCGGTCGACGTATCCGTCGTGGGCGTACCCATCCGGCTCATAGGCGTCGGGCTCGTATCCGTCACTCATCGTGCGCCCCCTCGCAGCTCCACCAGGTCGGCCAGTTCCGCATCGCTGAGCTCGGTCAGGGCGCTCTCGCCGGAACCGAGGACCGCGTCCGCGAGCCCCTGCTTGCGGGCCAGCATGTCGGCGATCCGGTCCTCGATGGTGCCCTCGGCGATCAGCCGGTGCACCTGCACCGGCTGGGTCTGCCCGATGCGGTACGCGCGGTCGGTGGCCTGAGCCTCGACCGCGGGGTTCCACCAGCGGTCGAAGTGCACCACGTGGCCCGCCCGGGTGAGGTTGAGACCGGTCCCGGCCGCCTTGAGCGACAGCAGGAAGACCGGGGCCTCGCCCGCCTGGAAACGGTTCACCATCGATTCCCGCGCGGCGACCGGAGTGCCGCCGTGCAGGAACTGGGTACGGACCCCGCGCGCCGCCAGGTGCCGTTCGAGGAGCCGGGCCATCTGCACGTACTGGGTGAACACCAGAACAGCCGCACCCTCCGCGAGAATGGTGTCGAGCAACTCGTCGAGCAGCTCCAGCTTTCCCGAACGTCCGGCGATCTGCGGCTCCTCCTCCTTGAGGTACTGCGCCGGATGGTTGCAGATCTGTTTGAGCGCCGTCAGCAGCTTCACCACCAGGCCCCGCCGGGCGATGCCGTCGGCGGCGGCGATCGCCGCGAGCGTCTCCCGTACCACCGCCTCGTACAGGCCCGTCTGCTCGGCCGTCAGGGAGACCGCGCGGTCCGTCTCGGTCTTCGGCGGCAGCTCCGGAGCGATGCCCGGATCGGACTTGCGCCGACGCAGCAGGAACGGACGCACCAGTGCGCCGAGCCGCTCGGCCGCCGCGGGATCGCCGCCGCCCTCCACCGCACGCGCGTACCTGGTACGGAAGGTGCCGAGCCGGCCGAGCAGACCGGGGGTCGTCCAGTCGAGGATCGCCCACAGTTCGGAGAGGTTGTTCTCCACCGGGGTGCCGGTGAGGGCGACGCGGGCCTGCGCGCCGATCGTGCGCAGCTGTTTGGCCGTCGCCGAGTGCGGGTTCTTCACATGCTGCGCCTCGTCGGCGACGACCATGCCCCACCGGGTGGCGGCGAGCTTCGGCGTGTCCAGCCGCATCGTCCCGTACGTGGTGAGGACGAACTCGCCGTCCGCCAGGCTCTCCAGGTTTCGTGAGCCGCCGTGGAATCGGCGCACCGGGGTACCCGGCGCGAACTTCTCGATCTCTCGCTGCCAGTTGCCCATCAGGGACGTCGGGCACACCACGAGGGTGGGGCCCGCGGCCGATTCGATGGTCTGCCGGTGCAGATGCAGCGCGATCAGGGTAATGGTCTTCCCGAGCCCCATGTCGTCGGCGAGACAGCCGCCGAGTCCGAGCGAGGTCATCGTGTGCAGCCAGTTAAGGCCACGCAGCTGGTAGTCGCGCAACGTCGCGGTGAGCGCCGCGGGCTGACCGAGCGCCGGCTGTCCGCCCTGCGCCTGCCGGGACTCCGGATCGGCGACCCGCTGCCGCAGCGCCTCCAGCCAGCCGGTCGCCCGGACCTCGACCCGGCGGCCGTCGACCTCGGTGGAGCCGGTCAGCACCGCGCCGAGCGCGTCGATCGGAGTGACCTTGCGGTCCTGGGTCTCGCGGGCGCGACGCGCTTCGTCGGGATCGATCAGCACCCACTGGTCGCGCAGCCGCACCAGCGGCCGGCCCGCCTCGGCCAGCCGGTCGAGCTCGGCGCGGCTGAGCTTCTGGTCACCGAGCGCGAACCGCCAGTCGAACGCGAGCAGGGCGTCCGCGGACAGCAGCGGTACGGTGTCCGACTCGGTACGCCGGGGCTCCCTGGAATCGTCCGGCCCGCCCTCGCCGTCCTCGGCGTCGGGCGGTCCGATCACTGCGCGTGCCGTGAGCTTGCGGGCCAGCTCCCTGGGCCAGTGCACCTGCACGCCCGTCGCGGCGAGGGCCCGTGCGGCGGGGCCGAGCAGTTCGGAGATCTCCTCGTCGGCCGGTTCCACGGCGTCGGGCACGGCCGCCGACAGCAGTGGGGTCAGGGGCGGCCAGGCGCGGGCGGCCCGGCGCAGCATCAGCAGGGCGTCCATCCGGGCCTTCGGCCCGAGGGCGGCAGCGGCAGGCCCGTTGCCCGTCCAGATCGCGGCGGCGTCCGTGACCAGGGTGGGGTCGCTGACGCTGTGTACCTGCGGGACCACACGGAAGGAGGGGCCGGACAGCTGTCCCTCGGACGTCTCATGGGTCCGGTCGAGTCCGGACACCTCCACGCGCAGCGAGAGCCGGACCCCCGCGTCGTGCCCGGCCGCGACATCGGCGACCCAGGCCCGCTGGTCGGGCAGCCTCCGTGCAGCGTCCGCGGTGAACGCCGGGCCGCCGGTGGCGAGCGCCGCCGCGGGTGTGCGCGGCAGTCCGTCGGCGACCGCGTCCAGGAACTCCCTTACCAGCCACTCCGGTTCGGGCAGCAGCAGAGGCTCAGCCGTCACATCGAGCGGCACCGCGTGGGCACTTGGCGGCATGGAGGCGGCCAGGGCGCGGATCCGGTCCTGGTCGTCGGCGGTGAGCGGTCCGGCCCGCCACGCGTCGTGATCCGTGGCGCTCAGACCAGGCAACAGCAGCCCACGCGCGGTGAACTGAAGGGCCAACAGCCCAGCGGCGCCCCAGAAGGAGGCCGCCGGCGAGGCGTGTGCCAAGGCCCGCGCGCGGGTCAGTACCGGCAGGGCGTCCCGTACGGGCAGCAGTCGCGCCGGTACTTCGTACGGCCGGCCGTCGGAGCCGGTCACGGTCAGGCCCTCGACGGTCCCGGGGGCATCGGGCGGGCTGCTACCGTCGGGGCACCAGAAGGCGACGCGTCCGGTCCGGGAGGGATCCGCGGGCAGGAACACCACCGAACAGCCGGCGAGTGCGGAGATCTCGGAGGGCGTTGCTGCGGGGAGGCTGTGCACAGCGATGTCAGATTCCTCAAATTTGACTAGTTGGCTGAGGTCGCCGAGGGTACTCCATCGCATCCGGCGGCGGGGCCAGTCGTCACATGATTCACATCACACACCTGAGTCCGGTATGTCGGCCAGGTGCAGCCAGCCCCCCTCCGGAATGAGGGGGTTGGCACCAGGAAACCTCGGGTGGTGGCTCCATGGCTGCTATACATCTGCGACCCGTACGTTTCATCAGGTCAGCGCACCTCCAGCGCACCCTTTAAGACCGGAGACATCATGCCTCAGGCCGCAATCACCGTCGCGGATCGAACCCGTGACAGTGCCGGAAGTGCCGGAAGTACAGGAAGTGACTTCGCGCCTCTGCTGCGGGCCGTCAAGGGGCAGGGACTCCTCGAACGCCGCACCGGCTGGTACGCGGCAGGCATCGCCGCCAATCTGCTTGCCCTGGGCGCTGTGATCACGGGAATGGTCCTCCTCGGCAACACGTGGTGGACCCTGCTCCTCGCTCTGCCCCTCGCCGTCTTCTGGTCCCGCACCGCGTTCGTTGGGCACGACGCCGGGCACGCCCAGATATCCGGTGACCGCCGGGCGAGCCGGGCCATCGGCCTGGTGCACGCCAATCTGCTCCTCGGCATGAACGAAGCGTGGTGGAACGACAAGCACGTACGCCACCACGCCAACCCCAACCATGTGGACAAGGACCCGGACGTCGGCGTCGGCGCCCTCGTCTGGACCCAGAAGCAGGCCGCACAGCGCGAGGGCTTCGCCCGCTGGCTCACCCGCAACCAGGCCCGGCTGTTCTTCCCGATGCTGCTCCTGGAGGGCATCGCCCTGAAGATCTCCGGCTTCCAGTACCTGCGACAGCAGCCCGCCCGTGAGCGTGTCCTCTCCGCCCTGCTTCTGGTCGCACACCTCGGCCTCTACGCCACGCTGCTGCTCACCGTCATGTCGCCCGGAAAGGCCGTCGTCTTCGCGCTCGTGCACCACGCGCTCTTCGGCCTCCACCTGGGCATGGCCTTCGCCCCGAACCACAAGGGCATGGAGATGCCCGACCCCGACGGCGACCGCTGGGGGCACCTGCAGCGCCAGGTCCTCACCTCACGCAACGTACGGGGCGCCGTCCTCACCGACTGGTTCCTCGGCGGGCTCAACTACCAGATCGAGCACCATCTCTTCCCGAGCATGCCCCGCCCGCACCTGCGGCTGGCGCAGCCCCTGGTCAAGGCCCACTGCGAGGCGCTCGGCATGCCGTACGCGGAGACCGGACTCATCGAGTCCTACCGCCAGGCCCTCGACCACATGCACGAGGTCGGCGCGCCGCTCAGGTGACCGTTCCCGACGGGTTCGGGCAGGCTGGAACCGATGAGCACGCACAGGCGTTCTCACAGCAGGAGCGGCCACTGGCCGCGAAGGAGGCGTGGACGATGTCGAACAGCGCAAAGATCGCCATCGGGGGAGTTGTCGTCGCAGTCGTCCTGATGCCGCTCATCGGGTTCTGGCTGTCACTGCTGGTGCTCATCGGAGTCCCCGCGATCGCCTATCTGGTACTGGATCCCAGCCAGCGGCGCAGGCTCCGCAGAATCACTCGCAAGGAGATCGGACGCTGAGCGATGCGGTCCTCCCCGATCCGGGCCCCGCGTCCGGATCGGTGCCTCCGGGCCCCGGCTCCCGTGCAGTTGACAGCACTGGGGTCCGGGCGTCTCAGGAGGGCCGTACGGCCAGTGCGTCCAGGGCCTTGAGCAGACCGGGCAGCTCCTCGCCGCGCCCGACCGGAAGTATCTCGCCCGGTATCTCGTCCAGCAGCAGGAAGGCGATGTCGTCGGTCCTGGCCACCATGGACCAGCCGGGACCGTCGGCACGGATCGTCCGGGCATCCCCGGAGGCGAACGCGGAACGGACCCGTCCGGGCGGCGGCGGGGCGTCGACGTAGGCGTGGGCTTCGGCGAGAGCCCGCCGGACGCCGGGATGCCTACCGGAGGAAGCGTTGTGCTGGGCGGCACCTTCGCTCTCCGCGGCGTCCTCGCCGTCTGCGGTGCTGTTGTTCTCGGCGGCGTGGGAACCCGTATCCGTACCGGTCCCACCGCGCGCGCCTGACGCGGCATCGTCGCCTTCGACGGCGCCCTGGCCCTCCGTAACCCGGCCGCCCGCCGGCACGAACGCGGTCCCGTCGTCGATCTGTTCGCGCCAGACCGCCCACTGCAAGGCGATCGCGTCCGCGCCGAGGCGACGCTGGGCCGGGCCCCACTCATCGGTGTCCGGTGGAGCCAGCGGCGGCAGATCCCCGTCCTCCGCCCCGGGATCCGGGGCCGGGTCGTGCGGGGCGGGCACGCCCGGCGCGGCGATCGCCACGGCGAGCGGCCAGCCGGGGAGAGCGCAGACCACCGTGCGGTCGTCGGGCGACAGGTCGTACTCCATGCCGCAGTCCCAGGACGCTATCGCCACGGCCACCAGGGACACGTCATCGACGACGACGGTCCACCTGGCCCCGTCGCCGTCCTGGCCCATGACCAGGCCGAATCCCCCGGCGTACGGCTGGAGGCCGAGCGCCGCGCACGCGGCCGGGTAGTCGTCGCCGAGAACGCTCGGGAACTGCGCGGGGGTCAGCAGGACCGCGGTCAGCACATACAGTGCGTCGTCGTCGGCGACTGTGTCGTCCGTCCCGGTCACTGCACCCTCCTCGTCCGTCATGGTTGTCCGTCGGCGCACCTTAACCAGTGGGTAACCCACTCGTCGAGGCCCTGACAAGGCAGAATATCTGGCACTGGTGCGCCGTGGACGGGCTCCTACTCGTCGGCCAGGCCGAGCAGCGTACGGGCCACCGCTTCGGGTGACTCGTCGCGCTCACGGGCGAGCGCGATGACCGCCCTGCAGGCCAGTTCTCCGACGCCGAAGGAGAGCGCTTCCGGCGACACCCAGCCGCTCGCCTCGTCCATCCGCTCCTGGTCGTCCTCCACCGATGCCGCGACGAACGTGGCTGCCGCATCGAACAGGTTGTGCTGCCGGCGCTCCGGCGCCCTGGTGGCAACGCCGGACCGGCCGCCCTTGCGGCCGGGGCTCACGGCTCTGCGGAGTATGCCGAACATGTCGGTCATGGAGACCGCCTTTCCTGGACATGTATGTGCCGGACAGGGCGTGCGCGCGCTGGGGGGACATGCCACGCCGTGCGCGGCGTCCCTGTCCTCCGTGCGTACTCACGTCCTGCCCGCAGACATAGGGTCGGACACTCGACCTGGACGAAGAGAGGAACGGTGCGGTGAAGCGTTACGACCGGCTCAAGGACATCCAACGCCTGGATCCCGAGAGGGACTTCCTGGAGATCTACCGGATCACGGCCACGTACGAATTCCCCTGGGACATCACTCGCGCCCTCGAACTCGCCCTGTACCGGACGTATGCCGTCCCGAGCATCGGCGGTCTCCTCGCCGAGACAGCGCAGCTGACAGGTCGTTCGCAGAAGAGGTACGACGACACCACGCTGCTCCTGGACGCCGTGGTCGAACACGGTTTCGACAGCGACCCGGGGCGTACGGCCATCCGCCGGATCAACCAGATGCACCGCAGCTACGACATCAGCAACGACGACATGCGCTACGTGCTGTGCACCTTCGTCGTCACCCCGAAGCGCTGGCTCGACACCTATGGATGGCGCCGGCTGTCCGGGCACGAGCTGCGGGCCTGCGCCGCCTACTACCGCACCCTGGGCGCCCACATGGGCATCAAGGACCTGCCGCACACGTACGAGGACTTCGAGCGCACCCTCGACGCCTACGAGAACGAACACTTCGGCTGGGACGAGGGAGCGCGAGAGGTGTCGGACGCCACGCTGGCGCTGATGGCCTCCTGGTACCCGCGCCCCCTGGCGCGGGTCGTGCGCGGAGCGAGCCTCGCCCTTCTCGACGACTCGCTGCTGCGGGCCTTCCGTTACGGGCGTCCGGGCCCGGTGGCGCGAGGCCTCACCCGGGGCGCCCTGCGCCTGAGGGCCCGCGCGGTCCGTCTGCTGCCACCCCGCAGGACCCCGCACTACGCCCGCCAGAATCCGGAGATCAAGGGCTACCCGAGTGGTCACGAGGTGTCCGCGCTCGGCACCTACCCCACGCCCGGTATGGGCGGCTGCCCGGTCCGGCACCTCCGTGGCCCGGACGTCCCGGTGGAGTGACTGAGGGGACCGGCCGGCACGGCACGCGAGGCCCCTCTGGCCTGGCCCCGATCCGGACGGCAGCCCCGAGGAGACTCATCCGGTCCGCTCGGCCAGGACGAGGAAGCGGTCCCTTTCGTCGATGTACGTATTCAGCCGCCAGCCCGAACGGGCCAGCAGTGGGCCGAGGTTGGGTTCCGCCCGCAGATCGTCGTCGGTGAGCGTCCGGCCGTGCCGCGCGGCCAGTGCCGCCCTGCCGATGGGATGGAACAGCGCCAGCAGCCCGCCCGGCCGCACTACGCGCGCAAGCTCCGCCAGGTCCCGTTCCGGCCGCGGCAGATGCGCGATCAGTCCGGCCGCGAACACCGCGTCGAGCGCATGCGTACGCACCGGCAGCCGGGCGGCGTCGGCCTGGAGCAGCAGCCCGCCGCGGTCACGGCCCGCGCGTGCCGCGGCCTCCAGCATGGCCGCGGTGAGGTCGGCGCCCAGCACCGTGCCCCTGGGGCCGACCGCGGCCCGCAGGGCGGGCAGTGCCCGTCCCGTACCGCAGCCCGCGTCGAGCACGGCGTCGCCCGCGCGCAGGCCGAGAGCGGAGACCGCCGCGGCGTAGGCCGGACCGTCGTCGGGAAAGCGGGTGTCCCAGTCCGCGGCGCGGGCCGTGAAGAAGTCCTGGACGTGCGTGTGGTCATCGGCCATGCGGACATGATCGCGCAATGACCGCTCGAACGAACCGGCATCGATCCGGGTGCATGCCCGACTGCGCGGTGCTCTCGTTCGGGAGCGTGTCGGCCTGGGGGTGCCGCGCGCCCGCCGGAATGCCTCTCGCTCAGTGCCGCCGCCCGTCCTTGCGCAACTGGGCCAGCTCGTCGTTCATGGCGTCCAGGAAGCGCGCCACGACCGCGAGTTCGGCCTCGTCGAACTTGCGCCGGGCCATGTCCGTGCTGTCCGCCAGGGGCATGAAGAAGTCGCGGGCCACCGCCTTCGCCGCGGCTGCGTAGTGCAGATGCACCACCCGGCGGTCGCTGTTGTCCCGGACCCGCCGGATGTGCCCGGCGCGCTCCAGCCGGTCCAGACACGCCGTCACCGCCCCCGAGGTGAGGTCCAGCTGCTCACGCAGTCCTCCCGGAGTCATCGCCGCCCCCGTTCCCCTGCGCTCTGCGTCGAGGATCGCGATGAGCGCCTGCACATCCGTGGGGTGCAGGCCCTGGGACTGGGCGAACTCGTGGGCGATGCGATTGAACTCGCTGTTCATTCGGCGCAGCAGCACTGCGAACGACTGGAGCCCGGTGGGTCCGTCGTCCATGCCTCTGTCCGGCCCTGTGTCTGCGGTGCGCATGTCTCCAGAGTAATATCTCTCAATCATTGAGATAATGAATGAGCGAGAGAAAATGATCGTGCACCGACTTCTGGGGAATCAATGAAGCGCGTACCGCGGCACCGCATCGTCCGTTGGCTGGTGCCGGTGGCCCTGCTCGTCGTCTGGCTCGGCATCGGCGGGGCGCTGGGCCCGTACGCCGGGAAGCTCGGCGAGGTGTCCACGAACGACCAGGCCGCGTTCCTGCCGCGCAGCGCGGAGTCGACGAAGGTGTCCGAGGCCCAGAAGGAGTTCCAGCGGTCGGGGACCGTGCCCGCGATCGTCGTCTGGACAAGCGAGCGGGGCCCGCTCCCGGCGGGTGCGCGGGCCGCGTCCACCAGGGCTCTCGCGTCCCTGGCCGGGGTACCGGGAGTCGTCGGAACGCCTTCGCCCGCACTGCCTGCCGACGACGGCGAGGCGCTCTCCGGCGTCGTACAACTCGACTCCGACCTGGGTGACGCGCTGCCCGGCACGCTCGACCGGGTGCGCGAAGCGGCTGACTCGGTGCCGGGCACCAAGGCCGGGATCGCAGGCCCCGCAGCGAGTCAGGCCGACCTCAAGGACGCCTTCGCCGGGATCGACGGGCTGCTGCTGGGTGTCGCGCTCGCCGCCGTCCTGGTGATCCTGCTGCTCGTCTACCGCAGCCTGCTGCTGCCGTTCCTGATCATCATCAGCTCCGTCCTCGCCCTCGGACTCGCCTGCGCGATCGTCTACGCTCTCGCGGCCCACGATGTCGTACGCGTGGACGGCCAGGTCCAGGGCATTCTGTCGATCCTGGTGATCGGCGCGGCCACCGACTACGCGCTGCTGCTCACTGCCCGCTTCCGCGAGGAGCTCACCCGGCACGGGGACCGAACGGCCGCGGCCGTCGCCGCGCTGCGCCGCTCCTTCGGGGCTGTCGCCGCGAGCGCCGCAACCGTGGCCCTCGGCCTGCTCGCCCTGCTGCTGAGCGACCTGACGAACAACCGGGCTCTCGGCCCGGTGGGGGCCATCGGTATCGTCTGCGCGGTGCTGAGCACGCTGACCTTCCTGCCGGCGGCACTGGTCCTGTGCGGCCGGGCCGCCTACTGGCCGGCGAAACCGCGTCCGGCGGACGAGGCGGCCGGGGGGCACGGCATCTGGCGACGGGTCGCGGCCCGCGTCGACCGCACCCCGCGCAAGGTCTGGATCTCCACGTCCCTGGTGCTCGTCGCCTGCGCGGCCTTCGCGCCCACGCTGAAGTCGCAGGGCGTACCGCTGGACGAGATCTTCGTGAACGACGCCCCGTCCGTCTCGGCGCAGGCCACCCTCGGGAAGCACTTCCCGGGCGGATCGGGCAACCCCGCCGTCGTCGTCGCGAACAGCGCCCGCGTCGCCGAGGTGACCGCGGCGGCCGCCGGGACACGAGGCGTCGCCTCCGCGGCACCCGTGACGGCCTCCGGACAGCCGGGCGCAGGGCCGCCCGTCGTGGTGGACGGCCGCGTGCGCGTCGACGCCACGCTGAAGGACGCCGCGGACAGCGATGCGGCCAAGGCCACGATCCAGCGCCTGCGCGCCGCCGTGCACGCGGTTCCGGGAGCCGACGCGCTCGTCGGCGGATACACCGCGCAGCAGTACGACACCCAGCAGACTGCCGGCCGCGACCGCGGCATCATCGTGCCGGTGGTGCTCGTGATCATTCTGGTGATCCTGATGGGGCTGCTGCGGTCCGTGCTGATCCCGGTCCTGCTGGTGGCCACGGTGGGACTCAACTTCCTCGCGACCCTCGGCGTCTCGTCGCTGGTCTTCCGACATGCCTTCGGGTTCAGCGGCACGGATGCCTCCGTCCCGCTGTACGGATTCGTCTTCCTGGTGGCTCTCGGCGTGGACTACAACATCTTCCTGATGTCCCGTGTCCGGGAGGAGGCGTTGGTGCACGGAGCCCGGCAGGGCGTGCTGCGTGGACTGGTCAGTACGGGCGGGGTGATCACCTCGGCGGGGGTGGTGCTGGCCGCCACGTTCGCCGCGCTGATCGTCATTCCGTTGGCGTTCCTCGCTCAGATCGCCTTCATCGTGGCCTTCGGGGTGCTCCTGGACACCCTGGTGGTGCGTTCACTGCTCGCGCCCGCGCTGGTCGTGGACATCGGCCCGAAGGCCTGGTGGCCCAGCGCGATCAGCGGCCGCGGGGCGAAGGCGCGGGAAGCCGCCGGGCTCCGGTGACGCGGTACGGGTCCCGGTCCGCACCCCCGTGTGCTGGGGTGCGGACCGGGACCCGTAGCTGTCCGGTCACCGTACTGAAGAGGTCAGACGTTGACGCCGTAGTCGGAGGCGATGCCCGCCAGGCCGGAGGCGTACCCCTGGCCGACCGCGCGGAACTTCCACTCCGCGCCGTGCCGGTACAGCTCGCCGAACACCATCGCCGTCTCCGTCGACGCGTCCTCGCTGAGGTCGTAGCGGGCGAGCTCCACCCCGTTGGCCTGGTTCACCACACGGATGAACGCGTTGCGCACCTGGCCGAAACTCTGCCCCCGGCTCTGTGCGTCATGGATGGACACCGGGAAGACGATCTTCGCGACATCCGCCGGGACGCCCGCCAGGTCCACATTGATGGACTCGTCGTCGCCCTCGCCCTCACCCGTCAGGTTGTCACCGGTGTGCTGGACGGAACCGTCCGGGCTGTTGAGGTTGTTGTAGAAGACGAAGTGCAGGTCGGAGAGGACCTTGCCGGTGTCAGAGCACAGCAGCGCGCTGGCGTCGAGGTCGTGATCGGCGCCTGTCGTCGTCCGTACGTCCCAGCCCAGGCCGACCGTCACCGCGGTCAGGCCGGGCGCCTCCTTCGACAAGGAGACGTTGCCGCCCTTGGCCAGGGTCACACCCATGAACTTCCTCCAATGATCCAGTGATCCGTTGATCAGTACTGCTTCGGCCGTCACCGAGTTGAACGACGGCCCTTCCCCTGTGGTTCCCTGATTGCGCAAGCCGTGAAGTGTGAGCGCGGCGCAGAGCCTGCGGCCGTGCCGCTCACCGAGGTGTCTCCTCCTTCATGGCCTTCGCCTCACTCTTCAGGATCCGCATGGATTTGCCCAGGGCGCGGGCGGTGTCAGGCAATTTCTTCGAGCCGAACAGCACCAGCACGACGATCGCGACGACAAGCAGGTGCCAGGGTTCGAGGCCGTTGCGCAGCATGCGCTTCACGCCCTTTCTTCGGGTGTCTTCCGGTCAATGTTTCCGGGCAGGCGTTTACGGACAGTGGATCGGACCGACGATGGACGGGTCCGGTGATCCATCCGGGCAGAGACAATTGCTACATTGCGCAACTGTACAACCATGCGTATGCGGTGCGAGTCCGACTCCGTGGAAGCCGGACGATAGCTGGGGTGGACAATGGCTGGCGGTCACAAAGGGGCGGCGACAGGGGGGCGGCGGAGCCGTCTGCGCAGGACAGCCCTGTTCGGACTCTCCTTCCTCGTGCTCCTGGTCGCCGGAGTCGGCTGGGGCTACCTCAAACTCACCGGAAGCATCGATACGTTCAGCGCCGACGGAGTCTCCGGCGACCGGCCGCCCGACACCTCCGAAGGCCAGAACGTCCTCGTCATCGGATCGGACTCACGGTCGGGTGCCAACAGCGGCCTCGGCGGCGGTACGGGCGACGTCGGACGCTCCGACACCGCGTTCCTGCTCCATGTGTACGCCGACCACAAGCACGCCGTCGCCGTGTCCATACCCCGCGACACCCTGGTCGACATCCCGGCCTGCAAGAAGCCCGACGGCGGCTGGACGGCTCCGCAGCACAACGCCATCTTCAACGGGGCGTTCTCGGTGGGGGAGACGGCCGAGGGCAACCCCGCCTGCACCCAGAACACGGTCGAGCACCTCACCGGTCTGCGGGTCGACCACACCATCGTGGTGGACTTCGCCGGCTTCTCCGCGCTCACCTCGGCCGTCGGAGGGGTGCCCGTCTGCCTGCCGCAGGACATCTACCAGCGCGACCTGAATCCCAAGCGCGCCACCCGGGGGTCCCTGATCTTCGGCAAGGGACCGCAGTCGGTCTCCGGACAGCGGGCACTCGACTACGTACGGATCCGGCACGGCATCGGCGACGGGTCCGACATAGGGCGCATCAAGCGGCAGCAGGCCTTCGTCGGCTCCCTCGTGAAGAAGGTCAAGTCCCGCGGCCTGAACCCGACCACCCTGCTGCCGCTCGCCAACGCGGCGACCGACGCGATGACCGTGGACCCGGGGCTCGGATCGGCCGACCGGCTGCTGTCGTTCGCCATGTCGATGAAGAACGTCGACCTGCACAACACCAAGTTCGTCACCATCCCCTGGCGCTACCAGGGCGCCCGCGTCGCGATCGTGGAACCGGACGCCGGCGCGCTGTGGGCTTCCCTCAAGGCCGACCGCACCCTCGACGGGCAGAACGCCGCCGGCAAGAGGGCGGGCGGCGGCTCCGCCGCATCCGGCGGGGCGTCCGCCTCTCCCACCGCTCCCGTCTCCGGCGCGGGTATCGACGTAGCCGTCTACAACGGAACCACCGTGACCGGACTCGCGGCCCGGGCGGCCGAGCTCCTTCGCTCGCACGGCTTCACCGTCACCGGTACGGCCACCGCGAACGCCCAGGACCGGACCGGCACTCTCGTCACCTACGGCCCCGGCCTCCGGGACAAGGCGGAGACCACGGCCCGGCTCTTCCCGGGAGCGCGGACCACGGAGTCGGCCGACGCCGGAATCCAGGTGATCGTCGGCAGCGTCTACGCCGCGAACCCCTCGGCCGCCCCCGCGACACCGACGCCCGACACCGTGCCGTCCGCCGTCGCCGACGATGCCCGCTCGGCCGACGACGACCCGTGCAGCGACCTCTCGTACGGCTGAACCGACCACGGACGGCCTCCGGCCGACGGCCAGGCCGTCCGCGGCTGCGAGGAGGGGTTCGGGGGCAGGCGCGTACAGGCCGTGAGAGCTTCCCCTGCAGACTCCGCCATGGTCCGTCGCCGGTTCCCGAGCGGTCGGTGCTCGCCGTGGTTACGAAAGTCCCCGCTTCCGGTCGTAGCGGTTTCGCGCCGCAGCGAGGCCGCACGCGTACAACGCGAGGACGCTGGCGAGCAACAGGTAGTAGAGCGGCGGCAGCGCGCTCATGCCCAGTGGCGGGCCGAGCGGGGTGAGCGGCAGCAGTACTCCGACGACCGCCAGACCGGCCGCGGCCGCCCGGAGCGGTCCGCCCGAGCGGCCCTCCGCGGTCCGCCGGCCGGTGCGCAGCAGCAGCATCACCAGGGCCTGGGTGAGGAGGTTCTCGGTGAACCATCCGGAGTGGAACGCCGCCTGGCCGTCCGTCCGCGAATCGTGCAGAGCAACGGCGAGCACGGCGAAGGTCGCCAGGTCGGCGGCGGCGTTCAGCAGCCCGAACCCGGTGATGAACCGCAGGAAATCCCGCGGACGCAGCACCGTCGGCCGCCTGAGCACGGAGGACGCGGGACGGTCGAAGGCGAAAGCGAGCTGCGCCGCGTCGAAACACAGGTTCTGGACCAGCACCTGTGCCGGAAGCATCGGAAGGAAGGGCAGCAGCAGACCCGCGGCCAGCATCGCGATCACGTTTCCGAGATTCGAGGAGAGCGTGATGCGCAGATACGTGGCGATGTTGCCGCTGCTGCGCCGGCCCGCGGTGATCGCGTGGTCTATGGCACCGAGGTCCTTCTCGGCGAGGACGACATCGGCGGTCTCCCGCGCCACGTCGACCGCATTGCGCGGGCAGATGCCGACATCGGCGGCGTGCAGGGCCGGCAGGTCGTTGACACCGTCACCGAGGAATCCCGTGGTGCGGCCCGAGGTCCGTAGGGCGGCGACGATCCGGGCCTTGTGCGCAGGGGTGCAGCGGGCGAAGACGGTCGCGCGGTCGGCCGCGCGGGCGAGCTCCGCCGCGGACAGTGCGTCGACCTCCTCGGCGGAGACGACCTGCCCCGGATCCAGCCCGAGATCCCGGCAGGCGCGGGCCGCCGTGCCCGGGTGGTCCCCGGTGAGCACCTTCACGGCGACACCACGGCGTGCCAGTACCTCCAGGGCCTCGGCAGCGCTCGGCGTGAGCGCGTCCCGCAGGGCCACGAAGCCGAGGAAGTCCAGCCCGTGTTCGTCGGCCGGTGTGTACGTACCGAGCCGTGCGGGCCGCTCGGTACGGGCGACGGCGAGCAGCCGCAGCCCTCCGGCTGCCTCGCGCGCCGCCACCCCGGCCAGCCGCTCGCGTTCCTCCGGATCAAGGTCGCACCGCTCCAGGACCGCCTCCACCGCTCCCTTGGTCACCAGCACATGGGTGCCGAGTCCGCCGGGGAGCCGGACGACCGCGGTGGAGAGGCGCCGCACCGGATCGAAGGGCAGCGCGGCCACCGCGTCGTACGACCCGACAGCGGTACGAGGGGTTCCGCCGCCCGTGCGGGACAGCGGGTCCTCCAGCTGCTCCGAGGCGTCCAGCACCGCCTCGTCGAGGGCGTCGGGCGCCGGAAGGTCGGCGAGCTGAAGCGTCCACATCGCGTTGACCGCCGCCCAGTGCAGCGCCTGCGCATCGGGTTCCCCCGCCCGGTCCAGCGAGCGGTCGACGACGGGCCGGTCCTGGGTGAGGGTGCCGGTCTTGTCCAGGCAGAGCACGTCGATGGCGCCCAGGTCGTGCAGCGCGGGCAGCCGTTTGACGATCACCCCGCTGTTCCGTGCGAGCTGCGAAGCGCCCCGGGCCAGCGCAGTGGTGACGATGACCGGCAGCATCTCGGGCGTCAGTCCCACCGCCACCGCGACGGCGAACGGCAGCGTCTCCAGCCCCCGCCCGCGCAGTGCGGCATTGGCCATCAGAACCAGCGGCGGGGTGAGCAGCATGAACCGGATCAGGGTCCAGGAGATCCCCTGCACCGACCGGTCGAACGCGCTGGCCCCGCGGCGGTGTGCCGACCGGTCGTACGCCGCGGCGAACCGGGTGTCCGCGCCGGTCGCGACCACCACCGCCGTTCCGCTGCCGGACGCCACGCTGCTGCCCTGGAAACACAGCTGACGCTGGGCGAACACGCCCGCCGCTTCGTCGGGCACGCTGTGCAGCGCGGCCGCGGCCCCCTCCCGCTGTCCGGCGTCCGCGGGATGTTTCCCGACGGGCGCGGACTCCCCGGTGAGGGCGGACTGGTGCACGGTGAGGCCGCTCGCGCGCAGGAGCTGCACATCGGCCGGTACGAGGTCTCCGGGACCGAGCCTGATCACGTCACCCGGCACGAGCTCGCCGATGGGTATGTCGCGGGCCTGCGGCGCCGCGTCGGGGTCGTTGCGGCGCAGGACCGTCGCGGTCGTCGCGACCAGCTCGCGCAGTGCGGCCGTCGCCCGGTCGGCGCGGTGCTCCTCCGCCGACCGCAGCAGACAGCTGACCACCACGAGCACCAGCGTCACGGACGCCGTACCCCACGCGTCCACCGCGGCAGAGACCAGCCCGAGGCAGAACAGTACGGAAGTGAAGGGGTCCCTCAGGGTGCGCACGAAGCGCAGCGGCCAGGGGACCGGGCGCCAGGCGGGGAGGATGTTCTCGCCGAACCGGGCCAGCCGTTCCTCGGCCTCCGCCTCCACCAGTCCCCGTGGCCCGCTGTCCAGTGAACGGAGGACCTGGAGCGAGGTCGGGGCGGCGGGCGGTCGTGCGGTCGCCGGGGGGCCGGCGGTGGCGCCGGGCATCGGTACGACGACACCCGGCCGGTCGCCCGTCCCCGCCGCGGCAGCGTTCTCAGGCACCGAGCTCATGGAGCCGTACCGGTTGCGAGGCCGGGTAGCCGGCCCGCTCCGCGAGCTGGCCGACCATGAGCCGCACGACCGTCACCACATCGGGGTCGTCGACCAGGTACACCTGCCGGCGGCCCTCGCGCCTGGAGCGGACGAGACCGGCCAGCTTCAGCTTCGTCAGATGCTGGCTCACCGACGGCAGCGTGCCGCCCACCCGCTCGGCGAGGCCCGTCACATCGCTCTCGCCCTGGGCCAGCGCCCACACGATGTGCAGTCGGGCGGGCGTCGCCAGCAGACCGAAGGCGGCAGCCGCCTGGGCCAGCACCTCCGCGGGTGGATCCTGGAAACCGCCGCCGGCACCTGTCGACACTCTTGTACTCCCGTCCGCGTGGGCCGACTCCTCGCACCCGAGGGGACCAGTGTAGGCGCCGGACGCGGCGAGCTTCCGGGGCGAGCCGTCATCGGCCGACGGTGCGCTGAGCACGCTCGGCGCGATCCCGTCCTGTCCGTTCCGCGGAGAGACGCTTGCCCCTACGTGACCGGTGCGCAAGGCTTACACGTAAGTGGGGCACGGGGAACGTATGAACGGGGAGGAACGGAATGGCACTGGACAGGGGACTCGACTGGCTCCTTGACGATCTCACCAGCCGGGTGGAGCAGATACGGCACGCCCTGGTGCTGTCGAACGACGGCCTGGTGACCGGAGCGAGTACAGGTCTGGCCCGTGAGGACGCGGAACATCTGGCGGCGGTGTCGTCAGGGCTGCACAGCCTCGCCCGCGGTTCGGGACGGCACTTCCGTGCCGGAAAGGCCCGGCAGACCATGGTGGAGTTCGACGAGGCACTGCTTTTTGTGACGGCAGCAGGGGACGGCAGTTGTCTGTGCGTGCTGAGTGAGGCCGAAGCCGACGTGGGTCAGGTGGCGTACGAGATGACGCTGCTGGTCAACAAGGTCGGGGAGCACCTCGGTGTGGCGGCGCGGCAGGACGGGAGCGCCGGAATCAACCGGATCTGATCAGACCACCGGATCCGAAGAGACCCACCGGATCTGACGAGACTCACCGGGTCCGACGAGACCCACCGCTCAGCGCTGCCGCCCGGCCCGGGAGTTATCCACAGGCCGGGCGGCAGTCGTTCACCCCGAGCTACCGTGGTCACGGAGAGTATTCGGATCTCGCGGGGGAGAATCGTCATGCCGGTATCGGATGCGGTACGCACGAACGGCACCCACACGGTCGCCGCAAGCCGGGCGGCTGCGGAACTTGTCTTGAAACGAGGGGAGTTCGAGCTGGCCGTACACCTGGGAATTCTCCGGGTGGAGGCGGGGCGCAGCGGTGGGCGGCCCAGGGTCCGCCAGGAAGAGATCGACCGGCTCAGGTCGGAGGACGGCTTCCCGGGGACTCTGCGGGAGCGGGTGCGCACGGTGGGGACGGCGGAGGGCGCCCGGCTGCTGGGAATCAGCCCGGTCCGCTTCACCCGGCTGGCCCGCGCGGGATGTGTCACACCGGTCGCGCTCTATCTCAACCGCTACCGGGCGGTGGTGTGGCTCTATCTCGCCCAGGAACTGGGCGGCCTCGCGGCCCGCTCACCCGAACTGCTGGTGGGCAGGAGTCCGGCCTGGATGCGCGACCGGCTGGACTCCGGTACGGACTGCCGCCCGCGCAACTGGCGCTCACGGCGGATCGAACGGCTGCTGACCCTCACCGGCGATCCCTGGGCGCGTGCGGCGGTCGTGGCCCAGGCGCTGGACCCTGCCCAGTTGGCGGAAGTGGTCGACGACCCGTACGAGCGCGCCTACCTCGCCAGGGTCCTGCCCGAACCGGTCTTCGGGCAACGGGGATCGTCGGTCACGCGGGACGCGTTGGCGCGTCTGATGCTCGCCGATGAACCGGACGAGATCCTCTGGCGGCGGGTCAACCTCATCATGGAACTGGACAGTGCCCGCGAGCTCCGCCAGGCGCCACGCCCCGGAGACGAGCCGCGGCCGGGTCTGGACGCGCTTGGCCGACTGCCCGTATCGGCCGAGCCTTTCGAGCCGGCTGAGCGAGTAGAACCGGCCGAACCGAGCGGATCAGTAGAACCTGGCGAACTGACGGAACCGACCGAACCGACTGGACCGACCGTACTTGGCGAACTGGGCGAGTCAGCTGTGACGGCCGAGCCGGCCCGCGATCCGGCTGGGCCTGTCGAACCGGCCGCGCAGGGAGGCTCCGTCGGCCTGCTGGCCAGGCTCCGGCTGCGTCGGGGGAGTGGAGGTCGGCACCCTCGGATGCGTGCGGGCCGCGCAGCTACCCGCTCCGCCGGGCGCGTTACGCCCGGCGGGCACCGTCCGCTCGCCGGGCCGCGGGGAGGCCCGCAGCGGGAGGGTGCCGCGGGGAGGGAATAAGGGCTCGCGAACGGAGGTCGGAGCGGGCAGTCTTTGCGCCATGTTGATCAGGGAAGCAACCACCGGGGACTGGCCGGCCGTGTGGCCGTTCTTCCACGAAATCGTCTCCGCGGGCGAGACCTTCACCTACCCCCTCGACCTGGGGGAGAGTGACGCCCGTGATTGGTGGCTCGTCAAGTCGCCGAACCGTGCGGTCGTCGCGGTCGCAGACGACGGGACGATTCTGGGTACGGCGAAGATGAACAGAAACCACATGGGCAACGGCTCCCACATCGCGAGTGCCAGCTACATGGTCGACCCCCGGCACACCGGACGCGGCGTGGGGCGGGCCCTGTGCGAGTACACGATCGACTGGGCCCGCACGGCCGGGTACCGCGCGATGCAGTTCAACGCCGTGGTGCAGACGAATACCGCTGCGGTCGGGCTCTACCGCTCGCTCGGCTTCGAGGTCCTGGGCACGCTGCCCGAGGGCTTCAACCACCCGAAGCAGGGGTTCGTGGGGCTGCACATCATGCACCGACGGCTCTGACCGCCGATATCCGGCGTACGGATCCGACTTCTGGCCCCCATCGCTCGCTGCCTCACTCACTCGGTCGACCGGCGGGATGGAGGGGGCCCGAGCGATACGGTCCGGTGCCATGCGCTTACTTCGCGCCACCGCCGGGTCGGCCGACGCCCGTCGATGGTGTCCGGCATGTCCCAACCGGCGACGATGTGCCGTCAGTTGTGACGTCGAATGGTGTGTGGGGCGGGTGCACATACGGGGGACGGGGGCAGTACTGTGCGCCCCACCGCCATTCGGGCGATGAAACATTTGCGGAGGAACAATCCATGACCATACCCAGGAGATCGCTGCGTGCCGCGGGAACCCTCGCTGCCGCTGCGGTTGTCGGCCTGACCGGCGTGGTACTTACCGCCGGCCCGGCCGCAGCTCACACCCCCACCTGGGACGTGACCTGTACCGAAGTGAGCCTTCACCTGACCGCCTACAACGACAAGGTCACCAACCAGGTGACCGTGACCGTTGACGGTAAGGAGCTGCTGCCGACGGAGAGCTTCGGTAAGGGGCTCGACAAGACGATCGACCTGCCCGAGCACGACAAGGCTCTGACGGTGCACCTGTCCGTCAAGGCCGGTGACGGCGACCAGTACTCGAAGGAAGACACCAAGCAGGCGCCGGTGTGCGAGGGCAAGACGCCCACACCGACGCCGACGCCTTCCGAGACGAAGCCGTCGGAGACGCCCACCACGGCGACTCCCAGCCCGACCGACACCCCCAGCGACAGCCCCAGCGAGTCCGCTTCGTCGTCTGCGCCCGCCGCAGCCACGCCGAGCCCGAGCTCGCCGGACCTGGCCGAGACCGGTTCGTCGTCCGCCACCCCCATCATCGGTGGTGCGGCTGTCGCCGTCCTGCTGGCCGGTGGCGGCATCATGTGGTCCGTGCGCAAGCGTCGCACCGCTCAGCACTGACGTAGTCCGGCGGTCCGGGCGCGTTGAGTGCCCGGCGGTCCGGACGAGGGGCGTGCCGCATCGCGTTCGGCGTGGTGGCACGCCCCTCAATGCTGTCCGCCCGGACCTGCCCGCCGCCTCTGCCGGCCGACGGATTCACCGGTTCCGCTGTGTCCCGGTGTCCCGGTGTCCCGGTGGACCGGAGGGGACGTGGGCGGCGCAGCCGGGCCGATCTCGCACCAGACCGCCTTCCCCTCGCCGCGGGGCTCGATGCCCCACCGCGTGGCGACGGCGTCCAGGAGGAGCAGGCCCCGTCCTGAGGTGGCTGTCTCACCCGGTGTCCGGCGTCTGGGCCATACGCTGGAGCGGTCTTGTACCGACAGCCGTACCCGCCGCACCGGTTCGGGCAGCACCTCCAGCGTGAGCACCGCTCCGCCCTCCGTGTGCAACAGCACATTCACCAGCAGTTCCCCCGTCACCAGCTCTGCATCGTCCGCGAGTTCGGCCATGTCCCAGTCGGTGAGGGCCTGGCGCACGATCGTCCGTGCGTCGGAGAGCCCCTCCGGGTCGGCCTGGTGGATGTACTGATGCAGCCGGGGCGCCCGGGGCGAGCCCGGGTCCGGGCTGCGGCGCAGCACCAGCAACGCGACGTCGTCGCCCGATCCCCAGCGTTCCCAGAGCCGGTCCGACAGGTGATCGGCAAGCGCCTCCGCGCCCGCCGGACCCGCGCTCACCTCGTGGACGAGCGTGCGCACCCCCGCGTCGATGTCGGCGCCCGGCTCCTCGACCAGCCCGTCCGTGTACAGGACCAGCGTTTCGCCGGGGACCAGGTCGAGCCGGGTCTCGGGGAACTCCTCGTCCTCGAAATGGGTCGAGATGCCCAGGGGCAGGCCTCCGCGTACCTGCGGGCTGCCGACCCGGCCGTCCATGTGCCGGATCAGCGGACCGAAGTGACCCGCCCGCACCACCCGCACCGTTCCGGTGCCGAGATCGACCTGGGCGTAGGTACAGGTGGCGAACCGGTCCGTGTCCAGTTCGGCCAGGAACCGCGACGCCCGCGCCAGCACCGTCGAGGGCGGATGCCCCTCCCCGGCGTACGCACGCAGCGCGATCCGCAACTGGCCCATGATCGCGGCCGCATGCGTGTCATGGCCCTGTACGTCGCCCACCACGACGCCGAACCGGTCCCTCGGCAGTGGGATCACGTCGTACCAGTCACCGCCGACCTGACGGCCGCTCCACGCCGCGTGGTACCGGACGGCGATCTCTCCGCCCTCGATGTCATGGATCCGCCGGGGGAGCATCGTGGACTGGAGACCGGTGGCGAATTCCCGCTCCTCGTCGAAGAGCGTGGCCCGCTGGAGGGACTGGGCGACGATGGCGGCCAGCCCCAGACACAGATTGCGCTCGTCGGCGTTGAAGGCCGTGCGCTCGCGGTAGAAGAGCGCCAGCACCCCGAGTGGGCGCGCCTGCGCGACGAGCGGCAGGTAGGCCGCGGCCTGGAACTTCAGCTGCCCCGTATACGGTTCCAGCACCGGATAGCGTCGGGTGAGCGCGCCGAGCGAGCTCACGAAGCGTGGCCGGCCGCTGAGAACGGTGTCGGCCAGCGGGAACTTCCGGTCGAGGCGGCCCTGCCCCAGCTCGTCGATGACCTCCAGGGACTCGCCGCTCAGAGCGATGACATTCAGCGCGGCGTTGTCCAGCAGACCCAGCGCGAGCCCGTCGGCGCCGAGTCGGGCCAGCCCGCCCGGACCTGTCAGCGCGGCCGTCACATCGTCCACGGTCACCGCCCGCGACAACGCACTCGTCGTGCGTTCAACAATGTCGGTCTGGCGCTGACGGCGCTTTTCCAGTTCCAGCACGAAGGCCGAATGGGTGACTTCGGCCGTCGCGTCCCGCACCACCCCGATCACCCGGTGCGCCCGCCCGTCGGGGCCGCGCAGAATGCGCGCCTGGATGTGGGTCCACTGCTCGCTGTTCTCGTCGGTCGGGACCCGGAGGTGGACGCTGTACGAGCTGCGCCCGCTCTTGACGGCCTCCTCGATCGCCTCGTCGAGACGTATCCGTTCCGAGGGCTCCAGCCGCTCCACCAGGGACTCCGGCCGTGAGTCGAATGCGGCCGGGTCCAGGCCGAACACCAGCAGACCGGCCTCGTCGATGTCCAGCGTCCGGGCGTCGAGATCCCACTCGAAGCTCCCGGTGCGGTTCATGGCAAGCCGCTCCGCCGTCCCGGTGTCGCCGACGTGCGCCTTCTCGACCAGCGTGCGGGGGCGGGCGGGGATGATCGGTGGCCGGTCGTGATCGGTCATTCCTGCTCCGAAGATCGTCCGGCGGGGCTGCCGTCCTGCGTGACCCAATTGTCCGGTCGGTCGGGTGCGGCTGCCACAGCGGAGATTTCTCCGGACGCCGTCCGGGCCCCCGCCACGTGCCCGGGACACCCCCTCGTACCGGGGCCTCGGGGCCGCCCCGCACAATGGCAGCGGAAGGCCGTCCGTGACCGGCGGACCGGCACGTACTGGGGCTGACCGGAGCGCACGTATGAACCACGAGGATCCCGTCCTGCTGCACACCGAGGGGCGTGTCCGCCACATCACCCTCAACCGGCCCCGAGCCCTGAACGCGCTGAACCACACCATGGTGCTGCGCATGGCGGAAGCGCTCGACGCGGCGGAACGGGACGAGTCGGTTGCCGCCGTTCTGCTCACGGGGGCGGGGGAGCGGGGACTCTGCGCCGGCGGTGACATCCGCGCCATCCGCGACGACGCCCTGGCCGGCGGCGGGACCGCACGGGACTTCTGGCGCGACGAGTACCGGCTCAACGCCCGTATCGCGCGGTTCCCCAAGCCGTACGTCGCGATCATGGACGGCATCGTGATGGGCGGCGGTGTCGGTGTCTCGGCCCACGGCTCGGTCCGGATCGTCACGGAGCGTTCGCGCATCGCGATGCCCGAGACCGGCATCGGATTCGTCCCGGACGTGGGCGGCACCTACCTGCTGGGCAGGGCGCCCGGCGAGCTCGGTACACACCTGGCGCTCACCGGGGATGCCGTCGGCGCGGCGGACGCCCTGCTCTGCCGGCTCGCCGACCACTTCGTTCCCTCGCGAGAGCTTCCCGGCCTGATCACAGCTCTGGATGCCTGCGCCACGCCCGCGGACATCGCCGCCACGGTGGAGCGGTACGCCGTCGCGGCTCCCGGCGGCCGGCTGGCCGCACAGCGCGACTGGATCGATGCCTGCTACGGCGCCGGCACCGTCGAGGAGATCGTCGAGCGCCTCGCCGACCACGGGGTGCCTGCGGCGAAGGAGGCTTCGGTGACGATCCTGGCGAAGTCACCGACCTCACTCAAGGTGACGCTGGAGGCCGTCCGCAGGGCCCGGCGCCTCGACCGTCTGGAAGCTGTCCTCGACCAGGAGTTTCGCGTCTCGTCCACCGCCTTCACCCGGCCCGACATGGTGGAGGGCGTACGAGCCCAGATCGTCGACAAGGACCGTGATCCGCTGTGGAACCCCGCCGAACTCGCCGAGGTCACCGAGGCGGACGTGGCGCGGTTCTTCGCACCGCTGGGTGACGGCGAACTCGGTCTCGGCCCCGGAGCCCCTGCGGCTCGCTGAGGCGCCGCTCGGGTCAGAGGGCGTTCGGCCCGGTCACGGTACGGAACGCGATGCCCAGCAGGTCCGCGACGGCCCGGAAGTCCCCGGCGCGGTGGCCGGTGCACAGCGCCCAGTGGTGACCGATGCCCGTGGCGGACCAGGCATCGGTCCACTCGCCGGGATCGAAGCCGAAATCGACCCGGGAGGTCGTGTTGCCGATCTCCAGCAGGGGACCGGGCACGACCTCCCCCTCGGACGCGATCAGAACGAACGAGCCGTCGGCCTCCTGACCGATCCCGAAGGTGGTGACCGGCCCGTGGACGACGTCGAATTCGACGCTGACGCCCCAGCCCCGCTTGCCGTGGTACACACCCAGACCGCGCAGCAGCGGGTCCTTCGCGCTGATGGCCAGGTGGGCGGGGCCGTCGTGCCCCATCTCCACGACCCGGTCGCGGAAGTTGAGCGCCTGCAACTCGGTGAACGAACCGCCCGCCCCCATCGTGTCGGCGACCAGCATGGCGAGGCTGGTGCGCAGCTCGTACTCACCGGCCATCGGCACCCCGCGGGCGGTCAGCAGCGAGGCGCCCAGGATCATGCCTGCGCCCAGCCGTTCGTGCGTCTCGCCCTCCAGCCCCCGGTGGTAGTAGGCGAGGCTGTCGAGTGCGAAATCCTCCACCAGCCGGTCGAGACCCACCGAGACCCTGGCCGCCCAGGCGAGGTCGCCCTCGTCGACGGAACCGTCCAGGGTGAAGACCTCGCGGGCCAGCGCCACCCGTTCCGCGGTCTCCCCGTCCGTGACGGCCGTGACCCTGACCCGCAGGTCGTCGAACTCCAGGACCTCGACATGACCGCCGAACTGCGTGGAGACCAGCGTCATGTCGGTCGATACGTCGAGCATGCCCGGGTACAGGTGCCCCATCAGCCCATGGCGGCCGTGACGCAGGGCCCCGCGTACGCCGGCGGCCGAGATCCACCGCCGGATCCTGCCCCAGGCGTTCTCGTCACGCAGATGGCCGGAGACCGAGCGGAACGGGATGCCGCTGCGCCGGAACACATTGGCGACCTCCGGCAGCGGGCACTGACCGCAGTACGCCAGCCACTCGCCCGTGCCGGTGTTCGGATGGTCCATGGCCTCGGTCGGCTGGAGGTCGATCACCAGCACCGGTGTATGGGTGCGCTGGGCGATCGGCAGCACCATCGACGCGGTGAGGTACGTCGTCAGGAACGTCACCACCAGATCGCAGTCGGCCCGGCGCAACTGCTCCGCGGCCCTGGCCGATTCCTGCGGATCGGAGACGAAACCCGCGTCGACCACCTCGCAGCCCATCTCCTCGAACCGTGCGGTCACGAACCGGGCCGACTCCCGCAGTTGATCGAGAAGGCCGTGGAACTGCGGCCAGTACGCACCGAGCCCGCCCGAGACCAGGCCCACCCGGGTTCGGCGGCGCGACGTCCGTACAAGGGGACTGCCGGGGTCGGCGGCGCGGTCGTCAGACATCAGTTACTGCCCTTTCTCGTAAGCGTTCCTCGGTCCGGTCCGGCTCTCAGCGGTCCGGCCCGGCGGAGGCCCGAACCGGGAGTGGTCCGGTCCGTGGGGGCCGGTCAGGCATCCGCCGGGACCGGCCCCGGGCTGAGCCGGGCCTCAGCGCGGTCCCAGTGCTGCCCGTTTCCCCGCGGTTCGTAGTGCCGCAACTCCTGCGTACGGGCGACCAGCCGGCGCACCTCGGCGAGGTCGCCCACCAGGCCGTGGGCGCGGGCCTGCAGCAGGATGTTGCCGAGCGCCGTGGCCTCGGCGGGCCCCGCCGTCACCGGCAGCCCGCTCGCGTCCGCCGTCCACTGGCACAGCAGCTCGTTGCGCGAGCCGCCGCCGACCAGATGGATCCGTGTCGGCTCGCGCCCCGCCAGCTCCGCGGCCCGCCGCAACGTCCGGCGATGGGCCAGTGCCAGGCTCTCCAGCACACACCGCACGTACGCCCCGGGGCTCCTCGGAGGCGTCTGACCCGTCCGCAGCAGATACGCGTCGATCCGGGACGGCATGTCGTCCGGCGCGAGGAAGGCCTCGTCATCGGGGTCGATCACCGCGGCGAACGGATCCGACGCGGCCGCGTCCCTCAGCAGCCCCGCCAGACCGCGGACCGGGCCCTCGCGGTCCCACGCCCGGCGGCACTCCTCCAGCAGCCACATGCCCATGATGTTGCGGAGGTATCGGACGGTGCCGTCGACCCCGCGCTCGTTGGTGAAGTTCGACGCCCGGGACTCCTCGGACAGCACGGGAGCGTCCAGTTCCAGACCGGCCAGCGACCAGGTGCCGCACGAGACGTAGGCGAAATCCGGCTCCGTCGCGGGCACCGCCACGACCGCCGACGCCGTGTCGTGCGAGGCGACGGTGGTCACCGGGGTCCCGATCGGCAGACCGGTGGCCTCGGCGACGTGCGCCAGCAGTGTCCCCGCCGGATCGCCCGGATCGCGCAGCGGCGGAAAGAGCGAGCGCGCCAGACCCAGCCGCCCGATCAGCTCGTCCGACCAGTCACCGAGGCGGGCATCGAACAGACCGGTCGTCGACGCGTTCGTGATCTCCGCACCCACCGACCCCGTCAGCCAGTGCACCAGCAGATCCGGCATCAGCAGCAGCGTCCGCGCCGCCTCCCACTGGGCGGTGGACCGGTGGGCCAGCAGCTGGAACACCGTGTTGAACGGCAGATACTGCAGCCCGCTGACCGCATACAGCTCCGCCGCGCCGCAGCCGTCCGGCAGCCCCTCCGACATCCCGCTGTTGCGCCCGTCCCGGTAGTGGAACGGCACCCCGAGCAGCGCCCCGTCGGCATCCAGCAGACCGTAGTCCACCGCCCAGGTGTCGATGCCGATGGAAGCGACCGGACCACTGCGCCCGGCCGCCCGCAGCCCGTCCAGCATCCCCTGGTACAGGGCCAGTACGTCCCAGCGGAGCCCGTCCGGCAGCCGCACCGGTATGTTGGTGAACCGGTGCGCCTCGCTCAGCACCAGCGTCCCGGGACCGACCCGGCCCGTCATCACCCGGCCGCTGGTGGCACCGAGGTCCACGGCGGCGAAGACGGCGTCGCCGGCCGGGTGGTCGAATGAGTTCACAGCCATGGCGATCGTGTCCGGGTCATCGCAGGAAGGCCGCCGCCACACCGGCGTCGACAGGGATGTGCAGACCGGTCGTGTGCGTGAGGTCGCCGCCGGTCAGCGCGAACACGGCATTGGCGACATGCTCGGGCAGCACCTCGCGCTTGAGCAGTGTCCGCCGCGCGTAGAACTCGCCGAGCTTCTCCTCCTCGATGCCGTACGTCGCAGCCCGCTGCGCGCCCCAGCCGGCGGCGAAGATCCCCGAGCCGCGCACCACACCGTCCGGGTTGATGCCGTTCACCCGGATCCCGTGCTCGCCCAGCTCCGCCGCCAGCAGCCGCACCTGATGGGCCTGGTCGGCCTTGGTCGCCGAGTACGCGATGTTGTTCGGACCCGCGAACACGGCGTTCTTGGAAGCGATGTAGATGATGTCGCCGCCGAGATCCTGAGCCAGCATCACCCGGGCGGCCTCCCGTGACACGAGGAAGGAGCCGCGCGCCATGATGTCGTGCTGCAGATCCCAGTCGTGCGCCGTCGTCTCCAGCAGCGGCTTGGAAATGGAGATCCCCGCGTTGTTGACGACGAGGTCCACACCGCCGAAGGCGAGCACGGCGGCCCTGAACGCCTCGGCGATCTGCTCCTCACTGGTGACGTCGACCGTCACCGCGACCGCCCGGTCGGCCCCGCCGATATCCCGGGCGACCGCGGCGGCGTTCTCCGCGTTCATGTCCGCGACGACCACACACGCGCCCTCGGCGGCCAGCCGGTGCGCGATGGCCTTCCCGATGCCCGATCCCGCACCGGTCACCAGCGCGACCCGGGTGGCCAGCGGCTTCGGCTTCGGCATCCGGCGCAGCTTGGCCTCCTCCAGGTCCCAGTACTCGATCCGGAACTTCTCGGACTCCTCGATCGGCGCGTACGAGGAGACGGCCTCCGCGCCACGCATCACGTTGATGGCATTGAGGTAGAACTCCCCGGCGACACGGGCGGTCTGCTTGTCCTTCCCGAAGGAGAACATGCCCACCCCGGGCACCAGCACAATCGCCGGATCCGCACCGCGCATGGCGGGGGAGCCGGGGACGGCGTGCCGCTCGTAGTACGCGCGGTACGCCTCGCGGTACTCCTGGTGCAGCTCCTTCAGCCGCGCCCCGGCCTCGGCCACCGGCGCGTCCGCGGGAAGGTCGAGGACCAGCGGGCTGACCTTCGTACGGAGGAAGTGGTCCGGGCACGAGGTGCCCAGCGCGGCGAGGCGCGGATGCTCGGCGCGGGAAAGGAAATCGAGCACCGGCTCGGCGTCGGTGAAATGACCCACCTGGGGGCGGTCCGTGGACGCCAGACCGCGGATCAACGGGGCGAGAGCCGCTGCTCGCTCGCGGCGCAGCTCTGCGGCCGGTGCCACCCGGTCGGGCAGTACGGGGCCGAAGGGCTCGGCCCTGCCGTGATCCTTCAGGAACGTCTCGGCGGCGCGGATCATCCACAGTGCGTTCTGTTCGCACGCGTCGGACGTCTCGCCCCAGGCGGTGATTCCGTGACCGCCCAGAATCACGCCGACCGCCTGCGGGTTGGCCTCCTTGACGGCCGCGATGTCCAGACCGAGCTGGAACCCCGGCCGACGCCAGCCCACCCAGGCCACCTTGTCACCGAAGCACTCGGCGGTCAGCTTCTCGCCTTCGGCCGCGCACGCCAGCGCGATCCCCGAATCCGGATGCAAGTGGTCGACGTGCGCCGCCTCTACCAGGGCGTGCATGGCGGTGTCGATGGACGGCGCGGCACCGCCCTTGCCGTGCAGGCAGAAGTCGAAGGCCGCCACCATCTCGTCCTCGCGTTCGACGCCCGGGTACACATCCTTGAGGGCACGGACCCGGTCCAGGCGGAGCACGGCGAGACCCGGCTCCGTCAGGGTGCCGAGGTCACCCCCGGAACCCTTGACCCAGAGCAGCTCCGTCCCGCCACCGGTGACCGGGTCGGCGCCGACGGCCTTCACCGACGTGTTGCCACCGGCGTAGTTGGTGTTGCGGGGGTCGGAGCCGATCCGGTGCGCGCGCTCCAGGAGCGCTGCGACCTCGGGGTGCGTCGCGGACGTCATAAGGGTTTCCTTCGGGGTGAGAGGTGCGTGGGACGGCAAGAGGGACGTACGGACGGCTTCAGGCGCCCCAGCCGGCCTGCGTGCCGCCCACCCGGGCGGCGGCGATGCGTTCCTGGTTGCCGGAGGCGAGGTAGGCGGCGAACGGGTCACGGGACAGACCCTGTTCCTCACGCACCTCTGCGAGCAGCGGCCGCACATCCGTGTTGTATGCGTCCATCAGGACGGCGTTCGAGGCGAGTACGTCGCCCGACTTCTGGGCGGCGCCGAGCGCGTCCCCGTCGACCAGCAACGCCTTGGCGGTCGCCTCCTGCACATTGGCGACCGACCGGATCACCGCCGGGATCTTCGCCTCGATGTTGTGGCACTGGTCCAGCATGAAGTTGACGTTGGTCTCGGACCTGAGACCGCCGTTCTTGACCACCTCGTGCATGATCCGGAAGAGCTGGAAGGGGTCGGCGGCACCGGCCATCAGATCGTCGTCTGCGTAGAAGCGGGAGTTGAAGTCGAACGCGCCGAGCTTTCCCTCCCGCAGCAGGATCGCCACGATGAACTCGATGTTCGTGCCCGGTGCGTGGTGCCCGGTGTCCACGACCACCTGGGCCTTCGGGCCGAGCTTCAGACAGTGCGCGTAGGCCGTGCCCCAGTCCGGCACGTCCGTGGTGTAGAACGCCGGCTCGAAGAGCTTGTACTCCAGCAGCAGCCGCTGGTCGTCGCCCAGCCGCTCGTACACCTCCGCCAGGGCTTCCGACAGCCTGTCCTGGCGGGCAACGATGTCGTCCTGGCCCGGGTAGTTGGTGCCGTCGGAGAACCAGAGCTTGAGATCGGGCGAGCCGGTCTCGTCCATGACGTCGACGCACTCCAGCAGATGATCGGTCGCCTTGCGCCGCACCGCCGCCTCGGGGTGGGTGACGGATCCCAGCTTGAAGGCGTCGTCCTGGAAGACATTGGAGTTGATCGCGCCGATCCGCAGCCCCAGGCTCTCGGCGTGCCGGGTCAGTGCGGCGTAGTCCGCCACCTTGTCCCAGGGAATGTGCAGCGACACCTTCGGTGCGACCCCGGTGAACGCGTGCACCTGCGCCGCGTCCTCCATCTTCTCGAACGGATCGCGCGGCACGCCCGGCTGCGCGAACACCTTGAAACGGGTCCCGGAGTTGCCGTAACCCCACGAAGGAGTCTCGATCACCTGAGACTTCAGGGCTGCCTTGACGGCCGACACATCAGACATGAACACCTCGTAAGCAGAGTCATCCGGCGACCGGAGCCGTCAGGATGTGAATCGTTTCATCTGGAACGTACGCTAGGTTTGGCGCCAGCGACTAGTCAAGCAGCTAGCCAGTCTTCTTCTGGGTTTGAATCAATTCACCACGGATCGGGGCGACCCGGCCGAAGACGGACCGGGCGGGCCCGAGGTACTTCTCGGGCCGACCCGATCGGGTCAGGCGGCCTCCGCCGCGTGGGGCGGCCAAGTCAGGTCAGGCGGCCTTCGCCACGTGGTCTCCGCCGGAAACTAGAAGGCGGTGCGGTCGTCGCTGCGGGCGTCCTCGACCAGGTACCCGTCGGCCGCAGAGCGGCTCCGGGGCCCGAAGTCGCTCCCGTGGCCCGCCCGCCCGCACACTTCAGTGTCCGCTGCCCGACATGCTCGGCTGGAGCGACCGGACGAGTTCGAAGAACTGGGACTCGTTGCCCGAGAACCCGGCCCGCCGCAGCGCGCCGTCGGCCTCCTCGATCGGGGCGGCGAGCAAGGGCATGTACAGAGGGGCGTCATCCGGGTCGGAGAGGACAGCCCGGGTGGCCTCCAGTAAACGGACGTACGCCTGCGCCGCGGCGAGTTCGTCATTGCGCATCTCAGCATCTCCATGTCAGAGGTGTCGGATCCACAAGCATCCCCCATGGGTCTGACAAGACTGCGGTGCGACGGCGCGGGGTGAGGCTCTGGCAATGCTTTGGCGGGTGGTGTCGTGGGTCCGGACGCGCGGGGTGGACCTCTCCGGGGGCGGACGTCTGCATCACGCCCGGGGAGATCGCGTTCACCCGAACACCCTGCGGCCCGAACTCCGCCGCCCAGGCCCGGATCAGGGTCTCCATGGCTCCCTTGGTGGAGCTGTGGAGGGCGCCGGGAATGCCCAGTCGTGCGATCCAGGAGCCCAGGTTGATGATCGCTCCGCCGCCACTGTCGACCATGGCGGGTGCGACGGGCGCGGTCAGGAAGAACGGAGCCTTCACGTTGACCGCGTAGACCCGGTCGAAGGTCTTCTCGTCAACGGTCGCCGTGGTGCTGCGGGGATAGACGCCGGCGTTGTTGACCAGGACGTCGATCCGGCCGCCGAGGACCCGGGTCGCCTCCTGCGCCAGTGCCTGCGAGGCAGCGGCGCTTCCGTCCAGATCGGCCCGCACGGACTCGGCGCGCCCGCCGCGCGCGGATCCCCTCGACGACCTCCTTGGCGCGCTCGGCGCTGCAGCCCGAGAAAAATGGCGAGACCGGGCCCACGGCGTCGGGTGAGTGCGCTCGCAAGGCGGGGATCATTCCCGTACGGAACGCACGTGGACGTGGACGACTGGTGTCAACGCGGCGCGTGCGCGTGCCGGGCATGGCGGGTCGGGGCGCCCCGCCGACCCGGCACGAGCTCGGTAGCGGGCGCTACGGGCGGCGCGCACCGGCCGGTGGTTCGACCTCCAGGAATCTTCGGCGGCGCGGCCCCCGGTACAGCAGTGCGGTCCAGCCCGATTTCCGCAGCACCGCCGCGCACCGGGTCAGTTCGGCGTCCTCCTCGTGCGCCGCCCCGCTGCCGGGAGGCCCGAGCCACTCGACCCGTACGGTGCCCGGCGCCGTGCCGGCCTCCACCCGGTACCCGGTCGCCGTGCGCCGCCCCGACGCGTCAACGGCCGACGCGGACAGGCCCGATGCCTCAAGCGCGAGGGCGACGGCCCGTACCGGCCGGTGCAGTTCCCACGGGGCCGGCACAGACTCCGGGGCCGGGTGACCGGTGTTGGTCAGCCGCCGTATCTGCACCATCCCGGCGAACGCGGTCCGCACCGCGGCGGCGCGCCTCGCGGCCGGGCCCGGGGGTGACGGACCCTCCCCGGTGGCCGGTTCGAAACCGGTCTCCTCCTCGGCGCTCATCCGCCTCCCCTTCCGCCCGTACGCACTTGCTGCCAGTGTGCGCCGCCCCACTGACAACGGGCCCCGCACACGGACGGCGAGGTCAGACGCGGCTCCCGAGCACCTTGCCCGGGTTCAGGATGCCGTGCGGATCGAGCGCCGCCTTCACCGCGTGATGCATGGCGAGCACCGCGGGTCCCAGTTCCTTGTCCATGCCGCGCATCTTCAGCAGCCCGACCCCGTGCTCGCCCGTGACCGTGCCGCCGAGCGCGATCGCGTCGTCCAGGATGTCCTCGAAGGCCGACTGGGCGCGGGCGCGTGCGGCTTCGTCACCCGGCGGCGTGATGATCAGGGGGTGCAGATTGCCGTCGCCGGCATGGGCGATGTTGGCGATCAGGATGTCGTGCCGGGCCGCCGTCCGCTCGATCCGCGCCAGCATCTCCGGAACCGCGGTCCGCGGTACGCACACGTCCTCGGTCAGGACCGGGCCGAGCCGCTCCAGTGCCGGATAGGCCAGCCGCCGGGCCTGGAACAGGGCATCGGCCTCCTGCTGGTCGGTGGAGACCGCCGCCCAGCTCGCGCCGGCCCGGTCGAAGCACTCCCGGATCAGTTCGGCCTCGGCGTCACCCTCGGCCCCGGGAGTGTCGACCCGGCCGAGCAGCACCACGTCCGCGTCCGCGGACAGCCCCATCTTCTTCCAGGCGTCCACGGCGGCGAGACAGTGCCGGTCGACCAGTTCGAGCGCGGACGGGATGACGCCGGACGCCGTCACGGCACTCACCGCCTCACCCGCGGCGACCACCGACGAGAAGTAGCCCGCCACCGTGCGTTCCTGGAGCCGTGCCGGACGCAGGCGCACGGTGACCTCCGTGATCACTCCGAGCGTGCCCTCGGAGCCCACCAGCAGCCCGGCCAGGTCGTATCCCGCCACGCCTTTGGCGGTACGGCGGCCCAGCGAGACGACTTCGCCGAGCCCGTTGACGACCTCGAGGCCCAGCACGTAGTCGCGCGTCACCCCGTACTTGACGCAGCACATGCCCCCGGCGTTGGTCGCGACGTTCCCGCCGATGGTGGACCACGGTGAACTGGCAGGATCCGGCGGGTACCAGAGCCCGTGCTCCGCACAGGCCGCCCGGAGATCGTCGTTGACCACACCGGGCTGGACCACTGCCAGCCGCTCGGCCGCGTCGATGTCGACGATCCGGTTCATGTCCTCGAACGACAGGATGACCGCCCCGTCGATGGCGTTCGCGCCGCCGGACAGACCGGTCCCCGCGCCGCGCGGCACCAGCGGAATGCGGTGGGCGACGCAGTGGCGCACCACGTCCCGCACCTCGTCGGTGCCCTGCGGGCGGACCACTGCGAGCGGCATCCCGTACGGAGCCCACTCGGCCTCGTCGTGCTGGTACCGGGCCAGGCCCGCCGGATCGGTCAGTACCCGCCGGGCCGGGATGCTGTCGACTGGTGCGTTCGCCACGATGGTGGCCACCTCCCATAAAGATGTATTACCCACCATTGTCGCGCGGAGCGGCCGGTCCGTGGGACAGGCCCCCCGTTCTGCCTCCGTTTCGGCTTCCGGAGGCTCTGTCGCGGTGCCCGGCCCGGCAGGACCCTTGGCGAAGGACACCACGTGGATCGGGCCCGCGGTGAAGCTCGGTAGGCTCAGTCGCAGTCGCTCATGAACCCCGCCCACCGGAGGATGCAGGCACCGTGCCCGATAACGACCGAGCCCCCGGCACCGACCACGCGGACAGCGCCGGCCGCGTCGGCCTGCGCGCCGACTGCGGGAACTGTTTCGGCCTGTGCTGTGTCGCGCTCACCCTGACCCGGTCCGCGGACTTCGCCATCAACAAGGACGCCGGGAAACCCTGCCGCAACCTTCAGGACGACTTCCGCTGCGGCATCCACACCCGGCTGCGCACCGAGGGCTTTCCGGGCTGCACCGTGTACGACTGCTTCGGCGCCGGCCAGAAGGTCTCCGGGGAGACCTTCGGCGGACAGGACTGGCGCGCGGCCCCGGAGAGCGCCCAGCAGATGTTCCAGGTCTTCCCGGTCATGCGTCAGCTGCACGAGCTGCTCTGGTACCTGACGGAGGCGGCCGAACTGGCGCCGGCCCGTCCCCTCCACGGCGAGATCGGCCGCCTCCTCGACGCGACCGAGCGCCTCACCCACCTCGACGCCGACGCCTTCGCCGACCTGGACGTCGCGGCACACCGGGACGAGGTCGCCGCCCTGCTCTCGCGCACCAGCGAACTCGTACGGGCCGGCGCTCCCCGCAAGAAGAAGCGCAACCACCGCGGCGCCGACCTGATCGGGGCCCGCCTCAGGGGAGCGGATCTGCGCGGCGCCGACCTGCGCGGTGCCTACCTCATCGCGGCGGACCTCACAGGCGCCGATCTCCGGCTCGCCGACCTCATCGGCGCGGACTTCCGGGACGCGGACCTGTCCGGTACCGACCTGACCGGAGCGCTCTTCCTGACGCAGTCACAGCTGAACGCCGCCCGGGGAAACGGCGCCACCCGGCTCCCTGGGGCACTCAGCCGCCCCGCGCACTGGGAGCGTTGAGGGCGGCGGCCGAAAATCAGGCCCGGGGCGCGTCCCCGTTCAGTGGGGCCTCCAGTGCTGCCTTCAGCTGCTGAAGCGTGGTGCGGATGTTGCCGCGCTGGAACTCGGCGAACGTGTGTCCCCGGGTGGCTACCTTGTCGAAGGCGTTGGCCAGGAAGTCCGGCCAGCTTCGGCGGTCGTCGGTCCAGGTCTCGGTGACCC
Organism: Streptomyces sp. NPDC091387; assembly: GCF_044756945.1. Classification (NCBI taxonomy): domain Bacteria; kingdom Bacillati; phylum Actinomycetota; class Actinomycetes; order Kitasatosporales; family Streptomycetaceae; genus Streptomyces; species Streptomyces sp. NPDC091387. The sequence goes on from NZ_JBIVTZ010000006.1 coordinate 397,372, forward strand.
GTGTGCCACCGTCCACGGCCTCGAACCGGTACTCCCACGTGGCGATCGCGCCGGGAAGCCGCGGCCGCCGCGCACCGATCGCGTGGACCCGGAAGGCGAACCGCTCGCCCGGATCGGCCGCGGTCACCGTGCACCGCGTCGTCCAGCGCATCCGCCCACGCTTGTTGCGGCCCTCGAAGACCATGCCGACGTACGCGTCCCGCCGCTCCCCGAGCACCCTCGCGCCCCGGTTCTCCGGACTCCAGCGCCCCATCGCGGTCGGGTCGCTGAGCTGCTCGTACACGGCCGCAGGGGAGGCGAGAACCACGATGCCGTCCGACACGGACATGGTGCGGGGCATGAAGCACTTCCGATCCGCGGCCGACTCCGGCAACCACCGGGCGTCGGGCCGACCGCACGGCCGACGGGCTCCCGGATCCCACACCCTACTCACCGGTCACATAGGCCGTGGCGGCGGGCGCTCGTGCTCTGACCGGAAACGATCACCGGCATGAGTGCTCGGTGCCCAACGCCGGGTCAGGGAACGATGATGAGGAGATGACCGCCGGCTCACGTGCCCTCTCGTTCAGCTCGGCGGCCGCCCAGTAGGAGGCGAGCCGCCCTTCGTGTCCGCCCGCGCTTCTCGACGCCGTTGAGGAGTTCCTGAGCCGTTCGCTGGCGGATGTCCGCGTCGCGGACATCGGTGCGGGCACGGGAATTTCGACCAGGCTCCTGCGCGAGCGAGGTGCTGACGTGATCGCCGTCGATCCTGGTGACGCGATGACCGTCGAGTTTCGTCGGGTGCTCCCGGCTGTGCCGGTGGTCCGGGGTGACGGCAACCCGTCTCTCACGCTGCCGGGGCGACGGATGCTCCGCCCCGGAGGAGGCCTTTCCCGCTGCGGATTCGGGCACGCTCGCGCTGCGTGGCCAGGATGTCGGGGTGGCGGGCGTTGGCGTTGCGCCGGCGCAGGGAGGCATGTGGATGGGTGCGCCGTCTGGGCGGGCGGCGCGGATCGGCTTCAGGGCGGCCAGGGAGTTCGCGGCGCCTTCGTCGCGGTGGTTGACGCCCCACAGGGTGTCGTCGCCGATCGAGCAGCAGCCGTGGAAGTAGGTGACGCCGTGGGTGCGGGGGTAGGTCGCCGGGATGCGGTCGGCCCGGTTCTGCCTTGCCCAGCAGGACCCGGCGGTGGGGCGGATGCCCAGCGGGCCGACTCGCCGAAGGCGAAAGCGCGGTCGGGGAAGTGCTCCAGGACGTATGCGATGCGGTGGACCTTGGTGTCGCGCTCGGGGGCGGTGGACTCCTTCCAGGCCTTGGTGCGCGGGCGGGTGGAAGCCGCATGGATGACGAAGTCCTTGTCGTCATCGCCCAGCAGGCGGAGACGGGCCTTCCGCCCACCGAGGGTCGAGGCACGACAGGCCGATTTCTTGAACCGGCGGATCCGCCAACCCGTCGAACCATCTCGGTCACAGCGCTGACAGAACGCTCCCGGTGGCCCCGCACCCGGGTTGAGAACATCGCGGTACCGAGAACGCCTCCCTGATCGAGAACGGTTCCGGTCCGTGGTTCGTTGCACAGGGTGGCGTATCCGGAACACCACCGACAACCGGACCGAGGAGCCTCGCACATGCCCAGCCGCACAGACCCCAGCCGTACCGAGCCCGGCACCACCGAAGCAGGCCGCACCCGCTTGATCGAACGGCTCATGGAGCAGTTCCCGCACGTGCCGCGGGAGGCCGTGATCAAGGAGGACCTGCTGCGTGGCGGCCTGGCCTTCGACGAGTCCGCGCTCAGCGACAACGAGGGCGGTGACGTCAAGCCGAAGTCGTACTTCATCTTCTCCTTCGACCACGGCACCCTGCCCGAGCTGGGGGCTGCCGCCCTGCGCCGGCCGCCGGAGGAGATCGTCCTCACCGGCGGACCGTACGAGCTGCGCCGCACCGTGGTCTCCGTGCGGGTCAATCCGGCTTCTCCCTACCGGGTCGCGGCCGACGACGACGGAGTGCTCGGGCTCTACCTCGACGGCAGGCGGATCTCCGACGTCGGCCTCCCCCCGATGCCGGACTACTACCGGCACACGCTGGAGAACGGCAAGTCCGTGATGGAGGTCGCGCCCACCATCCAGTGGGGCTACCTCGTCTATCTGACGGTCTTCCGCGTCTGCCAGTACTTCGGTGCGAAGGAGGAGTGCCAGTACTGCGACATCAACCACAACTGGCGCCAGCACAAGGCCGCGGGCCGCCCGTACACCGGAGTGAAGCCGGTCGAGGAGGTCCTTGAGGCACTGGCCATCATCGACCGGTACGACACCGCGAAGACGTCCACGGCCTACACGCTGACCGGCGGTGCCATCACCTCCCACATCGGCGGCCGGGACGAGGCCGACTTCTACGGCCAGTACGCGAAGGCCATCGAGGAGCGCTTCCCCGGCCGCTGGATCGGCAAGGTCGTCGCCCAGGCTCTTCCCAAGGCAGACGTGCAGCGGTTCCACGACTACGGCGTGCAGATCTACCACCCCAACTACGAGGTGTGGGACCCCCGGCTGTTCGAGCTGTACTGCCCCGGCAAGGAGCGTTACGTCGGCCGCGACGAATGGCACCGCCGCATCTTGGACTCCGCCGAGGTCTTCGGCGCCCGCAACGTCATCCCGAACTTCGTCGCAGGCGTGGAGATGGCCGAGCCCTTCGGCTTCACCACGGTGAAGGAGGCCATCGAGTCCACCACCGAGGGCCTGCGGTTCTTCATGTCGCACGGCATCACGCCCCGCTTCACCACTTGGTGTCCCGAGCCCACGACTCCGCTGGGCAAGACGAACCCGGACGGCGCGCCGCTGGAGTACCACATCCGGCTGCTGGACGCCTACCGCTCGACGATGGAGGAGTACGGGCTCAGCTCGCCCCCCGGCTACGGTCCGCCGGGCCCCGGACGCGCGGTGTTCTCCGTCAGCTCCTTCATGGACAGCCTGCCGGCCCGTCCCGACGACGAGAGGCCCTGACCGCCGGTCAGCCGGCCGGCGGCGGATCGGACGCGGCGGCGAGTTCCCGTACGACCTGGGCGAAGCCCCGTACCAGCGCGGTGTCCATGCCGTCCACCCAGGCGAGCACCACCCGCAGCGGTTCCACATCGGTCAGGGGGACCCAGGAGAGGTCCGGCCGCGCGTAGTACCGGGCCATGCTCAGGGGTGCGAAGCAGACGGAGGAACCCTCCGCCACCTGCTCCAGCATCTCCTCGACGTTGTCGTTGGTCGGGCTCCACTTCGGACTCGAACCGTCCGGCCGGGGGTTGACCGCCCACCAGTCCACCCACTCCCGCGGGGCGCGCCGCGTCCACATCAGCGGCTCGCCGCCCACTTCGAGCACCGAGACGCCCGAACGGTCCGCCAGCGCGTGCCCGCAGGGCAGCCCCACGACACGCGGCTCGGTGTGCACCAGCTCGCTGCGCAGCCCGCTCAGATCGTTGGGCAGCCAGACGAAGGCGACATCGGCCAGGCCGTCGCGCAGCGCGTCGGCCTCCTGCCCCCAGTCGTAGCGCTTGGGCGCCACCCGTACTCCAGGGTGGCGCCGGGCGAACTCCGCGCGGGCGCGCGTGGTGAGTTCGCCGGCGCCGCTCGCTTCGAAACCCACCCGCAGCACACCGGTCTCGCCGCGGGTGTGCCGTTCGGCCGCCGCCGACACCCGCTCGGACTGGCGAACGGTCAGCAGCGCCTCGGCGATCACGTCACGCCCTGCCGCTGTCGCCGACACGCCTCCGGCATGCCGGTCGAAGAGCCGGACTCCGAGCTCCGACTCCAGGCTCTTGAGGGCGTACGAGAGGGCGGGCTGGCTGATGAACAGCCGCCGGGCGGCCCGCCCCAGGTTCTCCTCCTCGGCGATGACCGTGAGGTAGTGCAGCTGACGCAGCTCCATCCAGGGATCATAAGCCGTCTTTATCGGTCCGGAGAGTCTCTGTCTTGGACCGCCCGGAGAGCCGGATGACATAACGGAGTCACCACAACAACCCCGAGATCACATGGAGTTACGTATGAACGCCGAGCACCGCACGGAGGCCGGACACGACGCGGCGATCCGGGACCGGGCGCCGGGCCGCGTCTGGCTGATCACCGGGGCCTCCTCCGGATTCGGTCGTGCCCTCGCCGCGGCCGCTCTCGCCGCCGGGGACACCGTCGTTGCCACGGCCCGCAGGCCGGAAGCGCTCGACGGCCTCGTCGCCGCACACCCCGACCGCGCCGTCGCACTCCAACTGGACGTCACCGACACGGCGCGCATCGCGGACGTCGTCGCGGACACCTTGCTCTGGTACGGGCGGATTGACGTGGTGGTCAACAACGCCGGGATGGGGATGATCGGCGCCGTCGAGGAGACCGGCGACCGCGAGCTGCGTGATCTGATGGACCTGCACTTCTTCGGGCCCGCCGCGCTGGTGCGCGCCGTGCTCCCGCACATGCGCCGCAACGGCTCCGGCGCCGTGGTCCAGATGAGCAGCATGGGCGGCCGCTTCACCTTTCCCGGTGTCGGCGCCTACTCGGCGACGAAGTTCGCCCTGGAGGGCCTGTCAGAGGCGCTCGCCGCCGAGGTGGCCCCGCACGGGATCAAGGTACTGATCGTCGAGCCCGGATCGTTCCGGACCGGGTTCGCCGGGGGCGGTGCTCTGCACCAGACCGCTCCGCTCCCCGCCTACGAGGAGACCGTGGGCCCGGTCCGCACCGGTCTGCCCGGCTCCGACGGCAAGCAGGAGGGCGATCCGGACAAGGCGGCCGCGGCCATCCTGACCGCCCTGGCCGCAGAGCACCCCCCGCTCCGGCTGCCCCTCGGCAACGACGCCACGGACGCGGTCCTCGCCGGCCTCGACGTCTCTCGCACCGAGCTCCTGACCTGGGAGACGCTCAGCCGCAGCACCGCATTCGAGGGCTGAGGCGCCGGCGCCCCGGGGCCGTGGGCGCGGAACGGGCACCCGCACGAGCGTGCACCCCGAGGCCCCGCAGGCGAGGCCCGGACCTCGCGCCCGGACCCCCGCAACCGGTCTCAGGCCCGCCACTCGGCGGTGCGCTCGGGGGACGCCGAGGCCAGGGCCTTCTCGATCGCCGCCGCATCACCCCGGTTGCCGTACACCGGAGTCCCCGGCTGCTGGCGCCACGACGTGTCGAGCCCGCCGGCGTCCACCGTGTCGAAGCCCAGCTCGTCGATCAGCTCACGGACGGTCTGCTTGGCGGCCGTGTCGTCACCGGCCACCGGCAGGGCCTGCCGGTCCGCGGTGCCGGCGGGCCGGCCATGGGTGATGAGGTCCTGCGCGTACGTCCCGTTGAAGGCCTTGATGACGGGGTGGCCGATCTGCGTCTCCGTCCAGCGGCTCTCCGGCAGGCCCTCCTCGATGGCGGCGATGCGGCCGTCCCGCTGCGGGTAGTAGTTGCCGGTGTCGATGACCGCGACGCCCTCGGCGGCGGCGTCGAGGAAGCCGGCGGGCAGTACCGGAACGGCCTTGAGCGGAATGGTGACGACCACGACCTGGGCGCCCCGGGCTGCCTCCGCCGCGGTGACCGCGGTGGCGCCGGTCTCCTCGGCCAGGGCGGCGAGCGTCTCGGGGCCGCGTGAGTTCGCGACGGACACCTCATGGCCCAGGCCGGTGAGGCGCCGGGTGAGATTGCCGCCGATGTTCCCTGCTCCGATGATGCCGATCTTCATGGATCCGACCTTCCGACGGTGCCTGCGCTGCGTGACATGGTCCCTGCCGGTTCACCAACCCGGCACTGCCCGGAGCTATTCCGGGTGACGGAGAAACGATTCCTCTACCACTCCGACGGATGGGACCCGCAAGTCGCGGGCACTTAACGGATGAAAGCGGAATCACGCGGACCACTTGAAGGCGGTGCCCATGCTCCATGGTGTCGATGTCAGCTCGCACCAGTCGTCCTTCGACACGGCCGGTCTGGACTTTGTCTTCATCAAGGCCACCGAGGGGCGTTCGTACGTCAACCCGCATCTGACCGAGCAGACGAAGCGCGCACGGGACGCGGACTGCGTCGTCGGCTTCTACCATTTTCTGTGGCCCGGGAACATCACGGCGCAGGCGGAGTACTTCCTGAGCAAGGCGCCGGAGAAGGCGGGGGAGCTGCTGGCCGTCGACTGGGAGGAGAACGGTGAGGGCACCCGTGCGAGCAACGCCGAGAAAGACCGGTTCATCCGCGAGGTCAAACGGCTGCGGCCGCACCACCGGGTCCTGCTGTACTGCAACCGCTACTTCTGGCTGAACCACGACACCACGTCGTACGCCGGGGACGGTCTCTGGATCGCCGACTACGTCACCGCGGGCAAGCCCCGCATCAAGGCCACCTGGCGCATCCACCAGTACACCGACCATCCTCTCGACAAGGATGTCGCGAAGTTCTCCTCGCGGTCCGCGATGCACACCTGGGCGCGGGGGTAACGACCGGGCCGGTAGCGAGAAGGGGCGAGAACCGGCCATCCGAAATACTCTGTTCCGAGGCTTGTGTGCCTGGCCGGCGCGGTTTCGCGCAGGAGGCCGGGCACACCGCACCGAAGCGGAGGAGTACTCATGAGAGCCGCCGTCGTCCGCAGTTTCACCGAGCCTCTCGTCATCGAGGACAGGCCGGTCCCCACCCCGGCCGGACACCAGGTCCTGGTACGCATGGAGGCCTCGGGGCTGTGCCACACCGACATCCACGCTGCCCACGGGGACTGGCCGGTCAAACCGAGTCCGCCCTTCGTCCCCGGCCACGAGGGCATCGGCATCGTCGAGGCGGCCGGCGACCAGGTCACCCATCTCGCGGTGGGGGACCGGGTGGCCATCCCCTGGCTCGGCGAGGCGTGCGGACACTGCGACCACTGCGTTTCCGGCTGGGAGACACTGTGCCTGGCGCAGCAGAACAGCGGCTACTCGGTCGACGGCAGCCATGCCGAGTACGCCCTCGCCCACGGCACGTACGTCGTGCGCGTGCCCGACGGCATCGATCCGCTGGACGCGGCGCCCCTGACCTGCGCGGGCGTCACCACGTACAAGGCGGTGAAACTCTCCGGGGCGCGCCCGGGGACCCGCGCCCTCGTCTCCGGGATCGGCGGACTGGGCCACCTCGCCCTGCAGTACGCGCGGATCTTCGGCGCCGAGACCATCGCCGTCGACGTCACTGACGAGAAGCTGGCGCTCGCTCGGGAGCTGGGTGCCGATCATGTCATCGACGCCCGCGTCCAGAACGTCGCGGAGGAGACGCACCGGCTCGGCGGCGCCGACGCGGCCATCTCGCTCGCGGTGAGCAACGAGTCGTTCGGCGCGGCCTACGGTGCGCTGCGCCGGGGCGGCACGCTCGTCCTCGTGGCACTGCCGGCGGAGGGGAAACTGGAACTCCCGGTCTTCGACACGGTACTGAACGGCACGAAGGTCGTCGGCTCGATCGTCGGGACACGTGAGGACCTGGCAGAGGTCTTCCGGCTGCACCGGCTCGGCCGCACCCGTGTGGTCCGCGAGAGCCGCGCTCTGGCGGACATCAACTCCGCGATCGACGAAGTCCTCAACGGGAAGGTGTCGGGACGCCTCGTCTTCGACCTCGCCAGCCCGCCGGCATGACCGCCGGACCCGGGGCGCAGGGCTCCCGCCACCGGCCCGGCCAGTAGGACTGCAGCTCGATGAGGTTGCCCTCGGGGCCCCACGCATGGGCGGTGCGGAGCCCGGGACCCCACCCGGCCGCTCGCACGCCTCCGCGACCGGAACGGCACCGTGGGCCGGGCAGACGAACATCGGGGGTGCAGTGCGTTCATGACAGCGTGATCGGTAGGTGCTCACCCATCATTGGGTGGGCCCTACGATATACGTGATGAACACGAACGAGACCCCGCCCAGCCTCCTGGGACTCACGACCTATCTGATGTCCAGGACCGGCAAAGTCGCGCGCGGCCGGCTGGCGGCCCGGCTGACGGAGCGCGGGCTGCGGCTCTGGCACCTGGCCGTGCTGGCGGCACTGGTCGACTTCGGCCCTCATGTGCAACGGGAACTGGCGGCCCGGCTCTCGATCGACCGCAGCGACGTCGTGAAGATCGTGGACGACCTGGCCGTCGCCGGGCTCGTGGAGCGGGCCCGCGACGTCACCGACCGGCGCCGCGTCACCGTCACCGTGGCGCCGGAGGGCCGTACGCTGCTCGACCGGCTCCACGCGGAGGCGCTCACCATCCAGGACGGCCTGCTCGCGCCTCTGACCGTCGCGGAACGTACGCAGCTGGCAGCCCTGTTGAGGCGCGTGCACGACCACGTCCAGGACGATGCCGGGCCGCGGCGGCCAGGTCGATGACTGATTCGGGCCCCTTGGTGCGGCAGACTTCTGCGGTGACCACAGCCGCGGCTCAGCCGCCTCGTGACCGTGCGCTCGGGCGCGGTATCTCCACCCTCATCCCGCAGGCCGCGACCGAGACTCCGGCCGAGCAGGCCGCTGCGGTTCTGACCGCGATGCAGAGCGTTCCGGTCCGTGTCGGTGTGCTCCAGGCGGCGGTGGTGCTGCTGGAGGAGCGGGTGCGTGCGACAAGTGACGAAGCGGAACGCGCGGCGGCCGCGACCACCGTGGCGATGCTCCGCACCGCGATCAGCCAGGCCCGCTGACCCGGCGCGACGGCAGCGCGACGGCCCGGCTCATTCCGGCCAGGGTGAGTCGAGGATCGTACGGACGAAATCGCCCCGCTCGAACCCCGGCACGTAGTGCTCCAGTACATCCGCCTTGACGTTGCCGAACGTCGTCTCCGGCTTCTGGCGGATGCCGTCGGTGAACGCGCCGAGGATGCGCTGCTTGAAATCCGGACGTGGGTGCAGCGCGACGATCCGGGACCGGTCCTCCTCGGAGATGTCCTGGTAGCCGATGCCCAGTACGTCGTACTCGACCCCGGCGGTCACCAGCGCCACCTCGGGCTCCAGGTACTGCGGGATACCCGGTGTGGTGTGCAGCGCGATGGCCGTCCAGACCCTGCGGACGCTGTCCTCCGGGACGTGGTGCCCCTGGAGGAACCGCCGCGCCTCGTCCGCGCTGTCCACCTCGAAGCGGCGCCCGCTCGTGCGGAAGCGCTCGCCGAGACCGAGGTCGTGGAACATCGCGCCGATGTAGAGGAGTTCGGGGTCGTAGCCGAGATCGCGGTTGCGGCCCTGGAGTGCCCCGAACCAGAAGACGCGGCGCGAGTGGTGGAAGACGAGTTCGCTCGTGATGTCCCGGACCAGTTGGGTCGCCTCGCGCGCCAGTGCCGTATCCGGGACCCGTAGCCCGGCCACGGAAGTGGGTTCGTTGGTCACGGCGTTCACCTGGCCCTCCGGGGCGTTCGGCCGGCGGACGGTACGGGGGGCCCATACGTCCGGCGGGCGGTGTGACGAACCGCCCGCACCTCCACCATCCGCGTCCGTCCCACGGGCCACAACCCGGCGCCGCTCCGGGCGGGCCGCCTGCCGGTGCTCGGACCGGACGGCTGAAAGTCGTTCCTCGGCCGGAGCCGTGATGGCTGTGCCTGCGCGAACCATTGACACCCCTCCCGGCCTCTCACTACCGTCACGCCAGCATTTCGAACGAACGACGAAATATCGAACACCGTGATGCGGCTGTTTCGCCATCCGGCTCGACAGGGGTGGCCGGAGGCGGCTGCCTGCTGAGTCGAGCGTTCTTCAGCTGCACAATTGCCCGAACCGCGTCCGAAATACCGAACAACCTATGAGGGGTATCCCCGGCCCGCCCAGCCGTTTCCCTCGCATCCGGAGGATCGACATGCGTACCTCACCCACCGCGACCGTTCCGCGTGCCGCACGGACCGCTACGGTCCTCACCGCCCTTGCCCTGTCCGTCACCCTCGCCGCCTGCGGACAGAGCGGCGAAGGCGGCAGCAAGGAGAAGAAGGCGGGCGGAAAGGGCTCCACCATCGGAATCGCCATGCCGACCAAGTCATCGGAACGCTGGATAGCCGACGGCAAGAACATGGCCGCCGAGTTCAAGAAGCTCGGCTACAAGACGAATCTGCAATATGGCGAGGACGACGTCGATCAGCAGGTCTCCCAGATCGAGAACATGATCACGAAGGGGGTGGACGTCCTGGTCGTCGCCGCCATCGACGGCCGCGCACTCAGCGACGTGCTGCACCAGGCGGGGGAGCAGGGCATCAAGGTCATCTCGTACGACCGGCTCATCCTCGGCACTCCGGACGTCGACTACTACGCCTCCTTCGACAACGAGAAGGTCGGCGAGCTCCAGGCCGGCTACATCCTCGACAAGTTGGGGCTGAGGTCCGGCAGCGAGAAGGGCCCGTTCAACATCGAGCTGTTCGCCGGATCCCCGGACGACAACAACACGCGCTACTTCTTCCAGGGCGCCTGGAAGACCCTCAAGCCCTACATCGACAAGAAGCAGCTTGTCGTCCGCAGCAAGCAGACCGAACTCGACCAGATCACCACCCTGCGCTGGGACGGCGGCACCGCCCAGAGGCGCATGGACGACCTGCTGACGAGCGCCTACTCCTCCGCCCAGGTCGATGCCGTGCTCTCCCCGTACGACGGCATCTCGATCGGCGTCATCTCGTCCCTGAAGTCGGACGGGTACGGCACCGGCGCCAAGCCGTACCCCGTCGTCACCGGCCAGGACGCCGAGGCCGCGTCCGTGAAGTCGATCATCGCGGGACAGCAGACACAGACCGTCTACAAGGACACCCGCGCCCTGGCCAAACAGGCGGTCCAGATGGCCGACGCCGTACTCAACGACAAGAAGCCCGAGGTCAACGACACCAAGACGTACGACAACGAGAAGAAGGTCGTGCCCGCCTTCCTCCTCGACCCGGTGAGCGTCGACAAGAGCAACTACCTTGCCCAGCTGGTCGATTCCGGCTACATCAAGGCGAGCGACCTCCGATGACAGATCCTACGGCGGGCCCGGTGGCAGGGCCCGCCCCGGTCCTGGAGATGCGGTCCATCGTCAAGACGTTCCCCGGCGTCAAGGCCCTCTCCGACGTCTCCCTGACCGTCGCCGAGGGGGAGGTGCACGCCATCTGCGGGGAGAACGGCGCCGGGAAGTCGACCCTGATGAAGGTCCTCAGCGGAGTTCATCCGCACGGCAGCTACGAGGGCGAGATCCGCCTTCGGGGCGAGGACTGCGCATTCAAGGACATCCGGGCGAGCGAGGCGCGCGGCATCGTGATCATTCACCAGGAACTCGCCCTGGTGCCGTACCTCTCCATCGCGGAGAACATCTTCCTCGGCAACGAACACGCCCCACACGGCTTCATCAGCTGGAACGAGACGCTGCGCCACGCGGCGGACCTCCTCGACCGGGTCGGTCTGCGGGAGAATCCGCAGACCAGGATCGCGGACATCGGTGTCGGCAAGCAGCAACTCGTCGAAATAGCCAAGGCCCTGGCCAAGAAGGTCGAGCTGCTGATCCTGGACGAGCCGACCGCCGCGCTGAACGACGAGGACAGTGCCCAGCTCATCACCCTCATCAAAGAGCTGAAGAGCCAGGGCATCTCGTCGATCATCATCTCGCACAAGCTCGGGGAGATCGCCGCGGTCGCCGACTCCGTCACCGTCCTGCGCGACGGCCGGACCGTCGAAACCCTCGACGTGCACGCCGAATCGACGACCGAGGCGCGCATCATCCGGGGCATGGTCGGCCGTGAACTGGACAGCCGCTTCCCCGAACGGACCCCGTACGAAGGGGAACCGGGGGCCCACCCCGCCCTGGAGATCCGCGACTGGACCGTGCACCACCCGATCGACCGGCACCGCAAGGTCGTCGACCACGTCTCCGTACGGGCCCGGCGCGGGGAGATCGTCGGCCTCGCCGGACTGATGGGCGCCGGCCGCACCGAACTGACCATGAGCGTCTTCGGCCGCAGCTACGGGACCGACATCAGCGGCACGGTCCTCAAGGACGGCCGGGAGATCCGGACCCGGACCGTCTCCGAAGCGGTCCGCCACAAGATCGCCTACGTCACCGAGGACCGCAAGCAGTACGGCCTCAACCTCATCGACACCATCGGCCGCAACATCAGCCTCGCCGCCCTGGGCAAGGTCTCAAGGCGCGGGATCGTCGACGAGCACGAGGAGACCCGGGTCGCCGAGTCGTACCGCACCTCCATGAACATCAAGGCCCCCACCGTCTTCGAGCAGACCGGCCGACTCTCCGGAGGCAACCAGCAGAAGGTCGTCCTCAGCAAATGGATCTTCGCCGGTCCGGACGTCCTCATCCTCGACGAACCCACTCGCGGGATCGACGTCGGCGCGAAGTACGAGATCTACACCGTCATCGACCGGCTCGCCGCCCAGGGCAAGGCCGTCGTGCTCATCTCCTCCGAACTCCCCGAACTCCTCGGCATGTGCGACCGCATCTACACCATGTCGGCCGGCCGGCTCACCGGCGAAGTCCCGCGCGCACAGGCCACCCAGGAGGTCCTCATGCGCCATATGACCAGCGACAAGAGGTAGCAGGAAATGGCCCAGACCCCCACCGCCACCCCAAAGCGCACCGGCAGGGCGGCCCCCACCCCCTCCGTGACGACCGGCGCGGTCCTGCTGGACGCGGTCCGCCGCAACACGCGCCAGTACGGGATGCTCATCGCCCTCGGACTGATCGTCGTGCTCTTCGGGATATGGACCGACGGCGTCCTGCTCAAGCCGAACAACGTCACCAACCTCGTCCTCCAGAACAGCTACATCCTGGTCCTGGCCATCGGCATGATGATCGTCATCATCGCCGGGCACATCGACCTCTCGGTCGGCTCACTGGCCGCCTTCGTCTCCGCCGCCTGCGCCGTGATGATGGTCGAACACGACGTGCCCTGGGTGCTCGCACTCGTTCTCGGCCTCGCCCTCGGGGCGGTCGCGGGTGCCTGGCAGGGCTTCTGGATCGCGTACGTCGGCATCCCCTCGTTCATCGTGACGCTGGCCGGGATGCTGCTGTTCCGCGGCGGAACGCAGATCCTCCTGGGCAGCCGCTCGCTCGGCCCGATCCCCGACGGCTTCCAGAAGATCTCCACCGGATACCTCCCGGAGGTCGGACCGCACACCAACTACCACAACCTCACCCTGCTCCTGGGGCTCGTGCTGCTGGCCTTCGCCCTGCTCCAGGAGGTCCGCGACCGACGCCGCCAGAAGCGCTACGAACTCGACGTCCTGCCCCGGAACCTCTTCCTCGCCAAGTGCGCGGCCATGGCCGCGGCCGTACTCGCTTTCACCCTGACCCTGGCCAGCTACCGCGGTGTCCCGGTGGTGCTGCTCCTGCTCGCCGTCCTGCTGATCGGGTTCGGGTACGTGATGCGCAACGCGGTGATCGGCCGTCATGTGTACGCACTCGGCGGCAACCGAGCCGCGGCGAAGCTGTCCGGCGTCAAGGACCAGCGCGTCACGTTCCTCGTGTTCGTGAACATGGGCGTGCTCGCCGCACTCGCGGGCGCCGTCTACGCGGCCCGTCTCGGCGCCGGCGTGCCGCAGGCCGGCACCAACTTCGAACTGGAGGCCATCGCCGCCGCGTTCATCGGCGGCGCCTCCATGAGCGGCGGTGTCGGCACGGTCTTCGGCGCCGTCATCGGCGGCCTCGTGCTCGGCGTACTGAACAACGGAATGTCGCTCGTGGGTATCGGTACCGACTACCAGCAGGTCATCAAAGGCCTCGTGCTCCTCGCCGCCGTCGGCTTCGACGTCTACAACAAACGCAAGGTCGGCTCGTGACCACTCCTCCCCGGACGGCGGCCCGGCGCCCTCCTCGTGGTGACGATCATTTCGGTGGCGCCGCGACCAGGGGCTCTGCGATCCTGCTCACTGCGCCCGGCAGGGGCGGTGAGCGAAGGACGGCAGAGCAACCTTGACGAGTGTCTTCGACACGACATGCGGGCAGGTACGGGGCAGCGGCCCGGACCGGGGCGTCGTCGCCGTCCTCGGCATTCCGTACGCCGAGCCGCCGTTCGGAGCGGACCGGTTCCTGGCGCCACGCCCCCGCCGCCCCTGGGCGGGCATCCGCGAGTGCGTGGACTTCGGGCCCGTCCCACCGCAGTCGGCGCAGCTGCCGGGAGCCCCGGGCTGGTCGCCCGGCGACGAGGACGTCCTCAGCCTCAACGTCTGGACTCCGGCCACGGGCAGCGCCGCCCCCGGCCTCCCTCGGCCGGTGCTCGTCTGGATCCACGGGGGCGCCTACACCTTCGGGTCCGGTGCGCAGCCGGACTTCGACGGCGCCGCGCTCGCCCGCGCCGGCCTGGTCGTCGTCACGCTCAACTACCGCCTCGGCTTCGAGGGCTTCGGCCACGTCCCGGCCGACGGCGATGAACCCTGCCCGCCCAACCGCGGGCTGCTCGACCAGATCGCCGCCCTGACGTGGGTGCGCCGCAACATCGCCGCCTTCGGCGGGGACCCGGGAAACGTCACCGTCGCCGGGCAGTCCTCCGGAGCGACGTCGGTGGCCTGCCTGATGGTCATGGACGGCGCGCGGGGGCTGTTCCGGCGCGCGATGGCGCACAGCGCGGTCGGCCCCTGTTACTCGCCGGAACTCGCCGGACACCTCATGGAGATGGTGGCCGCCGAGGCGGCGGTCCCCGCGACGCGCGCCGGACTGACAGCCGCCTCGCCGCACACGCTGGTGAAGGCGTCCGACGCCGTCACGGACGGATACCGGCGGAACCCGCACTCCGGACGCCATCACTGGGACCCGGTCATCTACGGCCCGGTCGCCGACGGGGTGCACCTGCGCTCCGACCCGCTCGCCGCCCTCGCCGACGGGGCCGCCTCCGGTATCGACCTGCTCGTCTGCCACACCACCCAGGAGTACTGGCTGCTGGACGCCGTCGGCAGCAGCGCGAAGGTCACCACAGAGGAACAGCTGGACCGCTTCGCCGGGGACTTCGGGCTCCCGGAGCCCTTGACGCGGGGCTACCGAGGGCTCATGCCCGAAGCCCCCGTGGGCGACGTCCACCTCGCCCTGCACGGAGACCTGATGTTCGGCGAGTACAGCAGCCGGCTCGCCGACGCCCACGCACGGGCCGGCGGGCGCACCTTCCTGTCCCGCTTCGCACGGCAGCGGGGCGGATCGCAGCCGGTCGCGTACGCCTGGCACTGCGCGGACGTCCCGTTCGCCTTCGGGAACCTCGGTGAGCAGAGTGTCTGGTTCCTGACCGGTGGCGCGCCGACGGCCGCGGACCATCACCTCTCGGACCGGATGGCCGCCGCCTGGGCCGGATTCGCCGCCACCGGCGAACCGGGGTGGGAGCCGCTCGGCACCTCCGGCGGCCCGGTCCGGACCTGGGAGACGACGGACACCACCAGGGCACCGGCCCCCGGCCACTGGTCGGACAGCGGGACGGTCCGCGCACTGTGGCGGAGCTTCGGCTACCGGCCCCCGCGGCCGTGACACGATGCGCCCGGCGGGAGGCCGGCGGTCCTCACAGGGGCGGCAGCCGCAACGGCCCCCTGCCCTCCCGTACCTTGCCGGCCTCCCGCACCTCGCCCACCGGCTCGCCCCGCGCATCCGTCGTCACCACCACGGCCCGGTCGCCCAGGCACCGCTTCTCGCCGTCCGGCCGCTCGCAGTAGAGCACGTACCCGGTGAGCCGGTCGACTGTTCCCGGCTCCAGCCTCCACACCCCCTGGTACGCGCTCATCCGCACATTCGGGTACGACGCCCGGAGCCGCGCCCTCACCGCGGCCCCGACAGTCGCGGCGAACCTCTGCCGTGTCTCGAAGGGCTGGACGATCCGGGCGCTGCCCGTGGTGTCGATGCGCCCCTGCGAAGCGGAGTAGCTCGCGACGAAGTACGGACGCGACTGCAAGGAGGCCAGCAGACGCGTTTCGCTCAGCCGCATCGCGGTCGGCTGCGACTTCTTGCCGGCCGGGCGGCGCCGGGCGGCTGCGGGGGAGGCGATGTTCACCGAGGCACCCCGCGCGTGCGCGGTCCCACCGCTGTGCCCGTCCTCCTCCACCCAGCGCCGGACGCAGGATCCGATGTCATCGAGTACGCGTGACACGGTGGCGTCGGTCGGCGAGGCCACGATCCACGGGGCTCCGGACGAGGGCTCCACCCCGATCACCTCGTGGCCGCAGCTCCTGAACGTACGGGTGAGGAGCCGCAGCCGGGCAGCTTCGGACCGCCCCCGTCCGACCGCGTCGTCGAGGACTTTCCGGCAGTCATGCGTATGGCACGTTCCGGCCGCGGCGTCGACGCGGATCCGGACGACCGCGTCGGGGTCGCCGGTCACGGAGAAGGCCACCTCCGAGCCGCCCGCCTGCGGGAACAGCTTGCGCACCTCGACCACTCGGAGCACTCCCGGGTAGTGCTCGTCGGCCAGCGTCTCGGCGAACCGGCGGTCCTCCTTCGTGGTCAGCACCCCGCAGCCGCCGAGCACGAGCGCGACCGAGCACATCAGGGCACCGGTCAGCCGGGCTCCGATCCTGCGCGGCGTTCCCGATGAACCGCGCCCCGACGATCCGCGTCCCCATGACCCGTCTCCCGACGATCTGTGCATATCCGCTCTCCTCGTCCAGCCCGCCCCGAACGGCACCCTCCGGCACCGCCCCGTTGTTCATCTGACGTGACCGTAGGGCGAGTTCGGGGCCACGGGATGAGTACGTCTACTCAACGGGTGAGCCCGAGAGGCCACTCATGCATTGGCATGGACCTGTAAACGACTCTGGGCTACAGTCCGGAACGGCACACTCTGAGAGCGCTCTCAGGAGACGTCTCCCGGACGCCTGCTGTTCCTCCCCCACTTCGCCGGAACAACAGAAGGGCCAATGCCTTGAGACGCATCACAGCTCTGCGAACCGCTCTGTCCGCCGTGCTCCTCGTCGGAGCCTGGGCGGGCGCGGGTTTCCCCTCCGCCTCCGCCGCAGACACCCCCGCCACCGTCTCCGACGCGCCTCCGGCGTCCGCCGGACTGCTCGCCGCCATGCAGAAGGACTTCGGGCTGACGGAAAGTCAGGCCAGGGCGAGGCTGTCCGCGGAGAAGACGGCGACCGCGATACAGGGAAAGGCGAAGCGCGCCGCCGGAGCCGCGTACGGCGGCTCCTGGATCGACCAGTCGACGGGCGGCCTCACCGTGGCCGTCACCAGCGACAGGCAGAAAGCGGCCGTACGGGCGACCGGCGCGGCCGTACGCCTGGTCACCCACACCGCGCGCCGGCTCGACACCGTCAAGGCGCGGATCGACAAGCTCGACGCGCCCGCCGGGGTCAGCAGCTGGCACGTCGACCCCGAGGCCAACAAGGTCGTCGTGAACGTCGTCGCCTCTGCGCAGGGTGACAACGATGTCCGTAAGTTCGTCGAGCGGGCCCGCGCGGCCGGACCGGTCGTCGTCGAGCAGACCGCCCAGGCGCCGCGAACCTTCGCCGCCGGGACCGTGGGCGGCGACCCGTACTACACGGGCAACGTACGGTGCTCCATCGGCTTCTCCGTGTACGGCGGCTTCGTCACCGCCGGACACTGCGGACAGGCGGGCGCGGGTGTCAGCGGATGGGACGGCTCCGCCATCGGCAACTTCCAGGGCTCGTCCTTCCCCGGCGACGACTACGCCTGGGTGAGCGTGGGCAACGGCTGGTGGACCGTCCCCGTGGTCCTCGGCTGGGGCACCGTCTCGGACCAGCTCGTACGCGGCTCCGCCGCGGCCCCCATCGGTGCCTCGATATGCCGCTCCGGATCCACCTCGCACTGGCACTGCGGCAACGTACTGGCCACCAACGAGACGGTGAACTACAGCCAGGGCGCCGTCTACCAGATGACCAAGACCAGCGTGTGCGCGGAGCCGGGCGACTCGGGCGGCTCCTTCATCAGCGGCGACCAGGCACAGGGAGTCACCTCGGGCGGCTGGGGCGACTGCACCTCGGGCGGCGAGACCTGGCACCAGCCGATCAACGAGATCCTGAACCGCTACGGGCTGACGCTCCACACGGCGTGACCGCCGAGAACCTGAACCGGCACGGGCCGGCGTACCGCTCAGCCTGACCACCACCGGCCCAGGGGCCTGTCGCGCGGAGCACACCGCTTTCGCGCGGCAGGCCCTTCGCGCGCCACCGGTCCCCCCGGCGGACGCCGCCGCGCAGGATTCCGCACGACCGGTCCGCGCCCCACTCGCGCCCCCACCGGGGCACCCCCTGCTCCCGGCCGGCACGACGACGGGGACCCGGCGCGGCCCCCGGGACGTACACTCCACTCATGGGTCATACAGACGCGGTGAGGGAGTGCCTGGGACAGGCATCTCACCTGCTGTGCCCCGCCGCCCCCCAGGCGCGATGCCGCGCCCTGCACGGGCACGGCTGACCAGGACCCACCACTGCCGGCCGCGCCGCGACGCCATTCCGCTTCCGGCCGTGCCCGCCTCCTCCGTCACCGGAGTTCTTCCGCCACCGGAGTTCTTTCACCGCCTTCGCTGCACACACGGCAGCACCCCACACCATGCGCAGCTCCCGCGGCGCGCCGTCGGCAACCCCCGCGGCGGCGGCCGTCGGGTGGCGAGCCGCATTTTCGAGAGGACCCTGCATGAAACTGAGGGAGTTGCTGGCCGGGCACGATCACGAGGTCCTCCTCGGTGATCCGGAGACCCCGATCACCGCCGGAGCATGCTTCGACGCCCACCGCGTGACACCGGGTTCGCTGTACATCGCCGTACCCGGCCACCGTGAGGGCGGTCCCGAGGCCGTCGGCCCGGCACTGGCGCGGGGCGCCGTGGCCGTGCTGGTGGACAGCGAGGCACCGGAGATCCTCGCGGCGGTGCGGGCATCGCCCGACGGCGCGTGCGTGGTGCGAGTGGCGGACACCCGGACGGCAGCGGCGGTCGTCACCTCCCGCTACCACGGGGAACCCGGCCGGACCATGGACATGGTGGCCGTCACCGGCACCAACGGAAAGACCTCGGTCTCGTACATGGTCGAATCCGTGCTCAGGATCGCCGAGGGCGCGCGAGTCGGAGTGATCGGCACCGCAGGGAGCCGGATCGGTGACGAACTCATCCCGATGCCGCGTTCCGTCCTGACCACCCCCGAGTCACCGGACTTCCAGTACCTCCTGGCGCACATGCGCGACCACGAGGTCGGCACGGTCGTCCTGGAGGCCACCTCGATGGGCCTGCTGCACCACCGGGTGGACCGCGCCTTCCTCGACGTGGGTATCTTCACCAACCTCACGCAGGACCACCTGGACGACCACGGCACCATGGAGAACTACCGCGACGCCAAGCTCCGCCTCTTCCAGGGGCTGTGCCGGAGCGCCGTGGTCAACGCGGACGACCCGGTGGGCGCGGCCATCGCCCCGTCGATGCCGGGCATGGTCACCACGTACGGCATCGAAGCCGAGGCCGACTACCGGGCCACGGACCTGAGCATGAACGCCTTCGGCACCCGCTTCACCCTCCACCACGAGGGCAGCAAGTACCCGGCGGCGATCCCGGTCCCCGGACGGTTCTCCGTGTCCAACGCGCTGGCCTCCGTGGCGGCCTGCCACCTCCTGGGCCACGACCTCGCCGGACTGGTGGCCGCACTCGACCGGATGCCTCCGGTGCCCGGCCGGCTGGAACGCTTCGAGACCCCGCGCGGCACCGCGGTGATCGTGGACTACGCCCACTCCCCGGACTCCCTGGACAAGGTCCTCAGCGCCGTCCGGGACTTCTCGCGGGGGCGGGTCATCACCGTCTTCGGCTGCGGGGGAGACCGGGACGTCACCAAGCGGGCCCAGATGGGCGAGATCGCCGGGACCCGCTCCGACCTCTGCGTCCTGACGTCGGACAACCCCAGGAACGAGGACCCCGAAGCGATCATGGACCAGATCGCCCCGGGTCTGGAGGGCAGCGGAACCAGGTTCGAACGCTACGCGGACCGGCGCTCCGCGATCGCCTTCGCCCTGGAGTCCGCCGGACCCGACGACATCGTGCTGGTGGCGGGCAAGGGCAGCGAGCCGTACCAGATCGTCGGCGAACAGCTCATCCCGTTCAGCGACATGGCGACAGTGCGCGAGATCGCCGCCCTGCAGGTCTGACAGCCGGCGCTCTGCGCCCGCCGCAGAGCGCCACGTCCCCGCAGGGCGTCAGCCCCGGCCCGGGGATCGGTGAACGGCACGCTGTCACCCGGCAGTACGCACCTCGCGGCCCCGCCGCGTCCACGAACCGGTGCGAGCGCGCCCCGGCCGCCGCTGAACCGGTCACGGTGCGGCGGAAGCCGTCGGCGCTGCGGGGTCTTCCCGCCGGAAGAGCGCGGTCCACAGGAAGGACTCGCCGAACAGCGGTGACTCGGACGGCTCGTCCCGCATACGGCGCAGTTCGATCTCCGTGAGGTCGGAGAAGATCCAGCGCAACGCCTCGGGTGTGTAGGCGAGTCCGCCGTGAAGACGTGACTGGGCGTAGAAATCCCCGTCGTTCAGCTCCGAGCCCATCGCTCCGGCCGCGAAGCAGGTGAGGGCGAGGTGGCCGCTCGGTGCCAGGGCCCGGTCGAGCAGGGCGCGGTAGCTGATGCGCCGGTGCGGCGGCAGATGGTGGAAGCAGCCGGAATCGTAGATCAGGTCGTACGGTCGCTCGGGTGCGGCGGCGAGGAGCTCGAAGGCGTCCCCGCAGCGGAAGCGGACGTTGACACCCGCCTCCGCGGCCCGGCTTCCGGCCCAGGCGACCGCTGTCGGCGACAGGTCGACGGCGTCCACCTCGAACCCCCTGGACGCCAGATGGATGGCGTTGCGGCCGGGACCGCAGCCAAGATCGAGGGCCCGCCCGGGCTTGAGCAGACCCCGGTCGAGCAGTGATTCCAGGTTCTCGTCGGGCTTCGACACGAAGAACGGCACGGGCTTCGAACGGTCGGCGTAGAAGTCGTCCCACCAGGGAGCCCCGCCCGTCGTCCAGCGGTCTGCCTCCGGCGCGAACAGGCCGTCGAGCAGCCTCAGTACGTCGTCCACGGTTCTTATGTTCCGGTCCATCCGGATCCCCTTTCCCGATAGCGGAACGATAGGTCCGGACAGTACGGAAGGCCAGGTCAGCGGGGTTGCCGTGAGCCTTGTCGCGGGTCCCTGAGAGGCTTGTGCGCAGAGCGGTGGACGGGCTCCGCGCACCGGCCGGCGAACGGCTCCGCGAGGGCCCGCCGGGTGGCGCCACGGACCCGTTCCCGCTGCCGCCGAGCCCACTGTTCCGACCCTTTCTCCGCACCATCGGCCGGACCCGGAATCAGACGCAGAGACTCTGTGCGGTGAAGCCCGCGCGGGCCGCGAGCGCGGTCAGCTCCTTCACCTGCGCGGCCCGCAGGCACACCACCGGGTAGCAGTCCGACTCGATATCGAGGACGGCAAGCGCCGCACCGACGTCGCGGTAGTGCCGGCCGCACGCCTCCAGGAAGTCGTGGGTCGGCAGGAGCATGTCCGCCGCTTCGACCAGCACCCAGGGATCAACCGACGGCCGGGACGCCAGCCCCCGCAGCTGCGACCGTATCTCCTCGGGATCCTCCTTCCAGTCCAGCTCCGCCAGCAGCCGGTGCTCGGCCAGCGCGTCGACGAGCGCTATCCAGGCGAGGTCGGGCACGGGCTCATCGATACCCCGGTCCTCCAACGCGGCGGCATGGTCGCGCACGTACCCCGCGGGGTCGTCGTGAGCGTGCAGTACCCGCTCGGCGACAGCCTCATGGGCCGGAGCGAGCAGGGCCGCGACAGCGGCCAGGGAGGTACGGGCTCCGTCGGTACCGGACATGGCGTCGCTCCTTCGGCAGCCGTGCGACTGCGTCCCACAGTGTGATGAGGGCAACCGGTCCGGCGTCCTGGAAAAACCCTGCCACAGGGGTACGACAACGAGGCCCCGGAGCAGCGTCGCCATGGGGCGTCGGAGAGGCCACGGGCGACGTAGCAGCCGTCGAGGACACCGAGTTCCAGCCTGCGGAGCCGGTCCGGATCCGCCACCACGACGATCCCCGTGATCAGTCCGTCGACGATCGTGAAACCGAGAACCAGCCGCAGCCGCCCCAGAGGTGCCCTCGCGAGCGCGACCGCACCGTCGACCAGCGCGCCCCCGGTGAAGAGCGCCGCCCCGTGGCAGCCATCGCACCCTCCGGACCGGCTCAGACCCCGGCCGCTCGCGCCGCCTCGTACACCTCGGTCGCCACGTCGACGAGCTCCGTGGCGTCACGGGTGGTGCTCTGGAGGTCCAGCATGAACTCCGGAACGCCGGTGGCGGCGTGTGCCACCAGGTCCTCGACGATCTGCGCGACGCTTCCGTGGAACGGCTGCCGGTCCCTGCCCGCCACCGGCTCGGCGCTGTACCGCGCGTTGGCACGGGCACAGACACCGACCGGCCGCTCACGCCCCCGCTCGGCCGCGACGTCCCGCACCCGCTGCCACTGCTCGGCCAGTTGCGACGCGCCCATGGCCACGGGCATCCAGCCGTCGGCCCGGTCGACCAGCCGGCGAGTGGCCCGGGGGCCGTTCGCCGGGAGGAAGACGGGGATGGGACGGGCCGGTTTGGGCCCCACCTCGGACGGGGCGATCGTGGTGAGATTCCCCTTGTACGAGACGGGGTCCGGCCCCCAGACGGCCGCGCACACGTCGAGCAGCTCGTCCAGGACCGCGCCGCGCTTCTCGAAGGGAGCGACGGCCGCGGCCGCGTACTCGTCCAGGGACCAGCCCGTGCCCAGCCCCGCGATCACCCGGCCACCGCTGGCGGCGTCCAGCGAGGCGAGCGAGCGGGCCAGCTGGAAGGGGACATGCAGTGGTGCGACGAGAACACTCGTCCCGAGCCGGGCGCGGTCGGTTGCCGCGGCGGCCAGCGTCAGGGTGACCAACGGGTCGGCGACGCTGCGGTACTGATCCGGCCAGGCCAGCCCCGGGACTCCGTACAGGCCCTGGGTGGCCGGCTCGGGGAACAGGACCCTCTCGAACACCCACAGGCTCTCGTACCCGACTGCTTCCGCGGCCCGTGCCACGTCGGCCACGTCGCGGCCGAGCTCGTACTGCTTCATCTGCGGAAGGCCAAGACCGAGGGGGATCGGCATACGTGTGGCTCCCTCTAAGAGATGTATGGGACAACTACCTTACGCCGAGGCAGTGATGACGGGACGTGCTACCCGGTGAAGCGGTGGCTCCCGGAGCCGACCCGGTACACCGCGCAACCCCCTTCCTCCCGCAGGAACGTCGCGCGGGTGTGGGTGACCGAGCCCGGGGTGTCCGTGGGGACCCACACCTCGGCGCTCGTGTTGGGAGGCACGGTGCACCTCAGATCGATGCTGCCGGAGCGCAGTTTCCACCGGGTGGAGACGGGGCCGTAGACCGAGGCGAACGTGGCGCGGGCCGAGGTGACGTCGCCGCCCGGCCGGGGACGGATCACGATCTCGCGGAAGCCGGGCCGGCCCGCCGAGATTCCGGCGATGTTCGTGTACATCCACTCGCCGACGGACCCGTAGGCGTAGTGGTTGAAGGAGTTCATGTCGGGGGTCTGGAAGCCGCCGTCGGGCTGGATGGAGTCCCAGCGCTCCCACATGGTGGTGGAGCCCTTGTCTATCTGGTAGCCCCAGCTGGGGAAGGAGCGCTGCTGGAGCAGGCGGTAGGCGACATCGGTGTGCCCGGTGTCGGTGAGGACCGGCAGCAGCCTGGGCGTACCGAGGAAGCCCGTCGACAGATGCCAGTCCTTGGCCTCGATCAGCGCGACGAGCCGGTCGGCCGCCGCCTCCCTCAGTGCGTCCGGCAGCAGGTCCATCGACAGGGACAGGACATACGCCGTCTGGGTGTCGCCCTTCACCCGTCCTTCGGCGGTGACGTAGGCGGCCTGGAACGCCTTCCGTACGCGCGCGAAGAGATCGAGGAAGGCCGCGGGGTCCTCCCCGAGTTCCTTGGCCGTCCGGGCCGCGAGATCGGCGCTGTGCGCGAAGTACGCGGTGGCGATGACATCTTTCGGGGTCTCGTCGGAGACGTTCAGCCAGTCGCCGTACCCACTGGCCGGCCGCAGCAGGCCGTCGCTGTTCTTCTCCAGGTACGTCAGCCAGGCCCGGATGGACGGCCAGGCGTCCTCCAGGACCTGCCGGTCCCCGTACGCCTGGTACAGCGACCACGGGACCGTGACCCCCGCGTCGCCCCAGCCGGCCGCGCCGTTGCCGACATTGCCGACGATGGGCGCCACGTCCGTGAAGGCACCCTCCGCGGTCTGGGCGTCCCGCAGGTCCACGAGCCACTTGGTGAGGAAGCGGGCCGACTCCATCGTGTACGCGGCCGTCGGCGCGAAGACGTTGATGTCACCCGTCCACCCCAGACGCTCGTCGCGTGCGGGGGTGTCCGTCGGGATGGAGAGGAAGTTGCCCCGCTGGCCCCAGGTGATGTTGTCGTGCAGTTTGTTGAGCATCGGGACGTCGGTCTCGAACTCGAAGGTGAACGGGGCGGACGTGTGCATGACGCGACCGGTCAGAGCGCCGGCCCGGGGAGTGCGGGGGAGCCCGGTCACCTCGACGTAGCGAAATCCGTGGAAGGTGAAGCGCGGTTCGTACGTCTCGGCGCCGCCGCCCCTGAGGACGTAGGTGTCGGTCGCCGCGGCGCTCCGAAGATTCGCGGTGTAGACGGTGCCGTCGGGGTTGAGGACCTCGGCGTGCCTCAGCCGCACCGTCGTACCCGCGTCGCCCGAGAGGCGCAGCCGCACCGAGCCGACCATGTTCTGGCCCAGGTCGAAGACGAAGACCCCGGGCGTGGGCTCGGTCACCTTCTTGGCGGGAAGTTCCTTGGTCACCCGGACCGGGCCGTCCACCTGCGCGACGATCAGCCGGGGTGCGGTCCCACCCGCGCCGCGGACCTCGGACCAGGTCCGGTCGTCGAAGCCGGGTGAGATCCAGCCTGCGGTCTCCTTGCGCGCGTCGTACGTCTCTCCGCCGAGGATATCGGCGGAGAGGATCGGCCCGGAGGCGGCCCGCCAGTGCGTGTCCGACGTGATGCGCCGGCTCGTCCCGTCCGTGTACTCGATCTCCAACTGGGCCAGCAGAGCGGGGCGTTCCCCGTACTGGTGGGGCCCGAACATGCCGACATTGCCCGCGTACCACCCCGGCGCCACATATGCACCGATGGCATTCGCGCCGGGCCGCAGCAGCGCGGTGACGTCGTACGTCTGGTACTGGACGCGCTCGCGGTAGTCGGTCCAGCCGGGGGCGAGCTGATCGCGGCCCACGCGGCGGCCGTTGAGATGGGCCTCGTACAGGCCGAGAGCAGTGGCGTACAGGCGCGCCCGTGCGACGTTCTTGCGCGGCAGTTCGAACTCGCGCCGCAGCTGGTTGGCCGCGAACACCGCCGGAACGACCTTGCCCCACGGGGCGGCTCCCCACGCGGCCGCCTCCTTCGCCGCCGGCCAGCCGCTGTCGTCGAAGTCGGGTCCGCGCCAGTCGCCGGCGGGCTCCTTGTCCGTCGACTTCCAGGAGGCGTCGGTGACGACGTGCTGTTCGCCGGATGCCGTGCGCAGGGTGAGGGCGGCGATCAGGCCGGCGGCCCCTTCGCTCGCGTTGGCCGCCGATACCGCGAGGACGTTCTTTCCTGGACGCAATGGTGCGAGGACGTCGACGACCGCCGGGTGGCGCCAGCCCTCGTTGTCGGTCGCGAGGTCGGTGTGCGCGACCTCGGCGCCGTTCACGGAGACCGCGTACACGTTGTCCGCGCTGATGGCGAGGGTTGCCGCGGTGATCCCGTCCGCGACATCGATGGTGCGCCGGAACCAACGGGTGCCCTCCGGTGCGCTGTTGGCGGGTTCGCCCTCGGGGAACCAGATCCAGGAGCTGTTCTCCAGCGACGGCGCGTCCGTGAGGGACGGGGGAGCGGACACCCAGGTGGCGGACCACTGCGCGGGGTCCATGAGGCCGGTCTCCCACCACGAGGGCGCACTCCAGCCGGACTCGCCACCGGCCGTGTCCCACACCCGTACGGACCAGAAGTACCGTGTCCGCGGTGTGAGCGGGGGCCCTGTGTAGGGGACGAGAACGGATTCGCCGGACATCACCTTCCCGCTGTCCCAGATGTCCGGGTGCGACAGGCCGGACACGCTGGAGGCGACCCTGATTTGATAGGCACTCTGCTGAACATCGGCCTCGTCCGAGGCTACCGGCCAGCTCAGCCGAGGGCGCTGTGTGTCGAGGCCCAGGGGATGCTGGACGTACTCGACGGTCGGTGTGGTGACGCGTGGTGCACCGCGCCGCGTCTGCACCGGGGAGGGTGCCGATGCCGGTGCGGCGACGGCCGGTGCGGCTCCGGCTGCCACAGCGCCCACCGTGGCGGCTGCGCTCGTCAGGATGTTCCTCCTGCTGATCAATGCGGCCCCTCACAGAGAAGTGATGAATCGATTCACAGAGTGGACGTAGCTGAACGTAAAGGTGGACGAGGTGTGGGTCAATGAGTGTGCAGGGAGTTTCTTGGTGGTGTGCTATCCAGCTGCACGTCCTTCATATTGGTTGCCGTGTAAGTGAGTTGACAATTTGAACGGTTTCAATCGATCAGAGGGGTGACGCGAGTGTCGCCACCGGGCGTATCCGGCCGACCCGGCGACGTCCGCGTCGCTGGCCCCGCACGAGCATCTCTGACTAGAGTCAGAGAATGGACGCGGAACAGATCGACCAGGTGCGACGGTTCAACCGGACCGTCACCGAGCGCGTGGGCGTGCTCCAGGACAACTACCTTGCCTGCGACCGGCCCATCGGCGAGGCCCGGCTGCTGTGGGAGATCGGCGAGCAGGGCCAGGACGTACGGCGGCTGCGCGAGCGTCTCGGGCTCGACTCCGGATACGTCAGCCGGCTGCTCCGCGCCCTGCAGGCCGACGGTCTGGTCACGGTGGAGCCGCACCCCGGGGACAGGCGGGTGCGTCAGGTCCGGCTCACCCGGGCGGGGCACGAGGAGCGTGCCGTGCTCGACGGCCGCAGCGACGAACTGGCGGGCTCCCTGCTGGCCCCGCTCGACACCGGCCGGCGTGCCCGGCTCGTCGCCGCGATGGCCGAGGTCGAACGTCTGCTGACCGCCTCGACGGTGACCCTGGACGCCCTCGCCCCGGAACACCCCGATGCCCAGCACTGCCTCCGGTCCTACTCCGACGAGTTGGCGGAACGCTTCGAGACCGGCTTCGACCCCGTGCTGAGCCTGCTGCCCGACCCGGCCGGGCTCCGTGCGCCGCACGGTCTGTTCCTGGTCGCCCGGCTGCACGGCGAGCCCGTCGGCTGCGCCGGTCTGAAGCTGCCTCAGGACGGCACGGCCGAGATCAAGCGCATGTGGGTCGCGCCCCGCGCCCGGGGCCTCGGCCTCGGACGCCGGTTCCTGACGGAGCTGGAGGCGCGGGCCCGCGAACACGGCCGCGAGGTGTTGCGCCTGGACACCAACCGGGCGCTCACTGCCGCCATCCGCCTGTACCGCGCCACCGGCTTCGAGGAGGTCCCCGCCTTCAACGAGGAGCGGTACGCCGACCACTGGTTCGAGAAGAGGATCTCCACGGTCTCACCGGGGTGACGTCCCGCACGCTGTTCAGCGGCGGCCAAGGGTGGCCGGTTCGTCCCTGGCCGAACCCGGCTGCCCAAGGGCGTTGTTCAGTGGCCGAGTTGACCAGGTGTGCGACGCAACCGCTCCGACAGCTTCCGTCGCGGGGGCCGGGCGGTGATGTCACCGCCGCGGGGCTGCCCGGCCAGGAGTACACGCAGGACAGGGGAAGTGCCGGCGTCGGAGGCCGGCCGGATCTTGATCTCGCCGCTGCTGCGCTCCAGGCCGTCGGTGTCGACCACGATGCCCGGCCTGGTCACCAGAATCAGATTTCCCCCGATGCGCAGGTCTACATCGATGTGCAGGGTGCTGTGGGTGATCAACGCGTCGGTGAAGTCGAGCTTCGCCTCGCAGAACATCAGGCGGATCTCCATGCGGCGCGGAACCAACCAGCGGCCGGTGCGGGAGACATCACCGAAGCGCTGGTCGATCCGGACCAGATCCTTGGCCTGCGAGGGCATCCCTTCGGAGGGCAGGTCGGCGGTCAGCCGGGCCAGATCGCCGGCGGTGCGGGCGGACAACGCCGCGTCCAACCGCTCGTCCAGCTCGGCAGCGGTGATCCGGCCGTCGCCCGCGGCAACCTGAAGGATCTCCACGACCTGGTCCCGGTCCCGGTCGGACGCCCGCATGTCGGCCTTTGCGAGAGGCCCGGAAGAGCCGTCGGCTGGCCTGAGTTCACCCGTCATAAGGGCATTCTGGTGTACCGCCCGGAGCGCCGCAACGTTGGCGATCACGCTCCCTTGGGGAGCGGGAAACCACCGTCCCCACCGGTCTCCCGCTCCCCAGGGAGAGTGCCACCCGGAGGTCCGAGCGGCCGCACATGTGTCAGGACTCGCCCCTACTCGGCCAGGGCCCAGACCTGGTTCTGCTGATTGGGACGGGAGTTGGCGCAGGTGTCGACGAGCAGGGGATTGGTGTCGGTGGTCCGCGAGGCATACGAGTCGAGGCAGTGCCCGGGGGCTCCGGTGTTCTCCAGGAAGCCGTTGCGCCTGTATGTCCACTTCTGGGTAGCGTTGCCGTCGCAGGGGCTGAGCACGGCCCAGTAGCCGTTGTACGTGCTGTCGCTCCGCTGCACCGCGTCCAGGCACCTGCCCAGGGTGCGGACGGTGCCGTCGGGCGCCAGGGACCAGCGCTGGTTGGGGCCGGCGTTGCAGGTGTACAGGACGACCGGGTTGCCCGCCGCCGTGCCCGCGCCGCTGTCGTCGACGCACTTGCCGCCGATGCCGGTGATCTGACCGGTCGGCTGCCGGCCGGTGCAGCCCGCGCCGGGGGTGACCCGGAAGATGGCCGTGCCGTGCGGGGGCACGGTGGCGCCGATGGTGGCCGTGGTTGTCGTGGCTCCGGTCCAGAGGTCCTTGACCGAAACCGAACAGGAGCCGCCGCCCAGGAACCCGACATCGGCCGGCGTCGTGCTCGCCCGGACGGCCGTGGAGCCACGGTTCAGGAGGGACACGGCGAGGTCGCCGTCGGCCAGGGGCCGGGCCAGCACATCTACGGTGCCGTTGCGTGAGACGACCCCGGCCTGTCGGCCGAGCGGATCCTGATCGATGGCGATGATGTCCGTATTGCCCACGGTGGCAAGGGAGGAGGGGCTGAGCGCGGCGACGTCCGTGCTGAGGATCAGCGGCGAGGCCATCATCGACCAGAGTGCGAACTGGGTCCTGGACTCCTCGTCGGTGAGTGCGTCACCGGTGATGAGGAAGTCGGGGTCGTTCCAGCTTCCGGGTGCCGCATAGCGTGAGAGCAGCGAGTTGTATGCGTATTGCGCCATGACTCCGGCACCGTTGGTGCCCTTGTCCCACGCGGATCCGCCCATGTTGCGCATCTTGACGTCGTACCCGCCCCGCCAGAGCTGCCCGCTCTCGGAGGCTCCGTCGATCACGTCGTACCAGTCGGACAGATCGGATGCGCCGATGGAGAAGTATGCGGGGGACGATTCGGAGAACACCATGTCGCGCCCTGAGGCATTGGCCTTCATCGCGGCGGCGAAGTCGTTGTACGCGGAGATGTAACCCGTGGCGCTGCTCGCGGTGGACGGCATGTTGCAGCCGTCTAGTTTGATGAAGTCGACGCCCCAGGAGGCGAAGAGGTCCGCGTCCTGTCGGAAGTGGCCCCAGCTGCCCGGGAAGCCGCCGCAGGTTGTCGTTCCGATGTCTCCGTAGATGCCGAACTTGAGTCCCATCTTGTGCAGTTGGGAGCCGACGTACCCCATTCCGCCGGGAAACTTGGCGCTGTCGGCGGCGAGAGTGCCGTCGGCGCCTCGGGTCATGGTGCTCCAGCAGTCGTCGACGGTGACGGTGTCGTAGCCCTTCGCGGCCAGACCGGTGTCCACGAGTGCCTTGGCCTGCTCGAGGATGAGCTGCTGCGTCGGCCCCTGGTCCCCGTTGTTCGGCACGTTGGTGCCACAGCCGTAACGCGCCCAGTTGTTGAAGCCCATGGGCGGCGTGAGGGCCAGGGCGTTGCCGTTCGGGCTGGTGGCCGTGGGGGATGCCGCAGCCGTCGGTGCGGTCACCGTTCCTGTCAGCGTTCCTGTCAGCGCGACGGTGGCGGCCACGGCTGTGAGGGCCGTCTTCCACCCGCGGGACCGTTGGGTTCTCTTCATGATGACGCCGGTACTCCTGCCACTCAGCTTGAGCATGACAAAGGTAGGAGTTGTCAGTGCAGTACGTGCGCCGGGGTATGTCAATGGATGCTCGAAAGATCGATGCGGCAATCAACTTCAGCCACCAGTCGCACGCATGGTTCCAACTGGGGTGCTTGGCGGTCTCGTTGAGATCCGATGTATGGATGCTCCGGTGACTCGGTGAGGGATGCATCCAGTGGTGTGCGGCGCCCGGAGCCGGTGTGAGGACCGTTGACAAAAGTGTGACCTGCTAGAAACCTGTCACCTCGGCACCGCAAAATATTGACCAGATCACTCAAAATGCTAGGCAATGAGCGTGAGTTTCCCGGCAGGCGGCTCACTCTCCCTCCTGCCGGCGTACCTGATCGTTCCCCCATCGGTGCACCGGCAGCCCTCACCCCGGCCCCTGCCGGTCGCGTGACGCGGTACGCGTCGTGCGGCCGGTGACGCGTCGTCGTGCCCTCCCGGTCCCGCACCTCCACGGAACAGAGGACAGCATGAGATGGAAGCAGTTCAGATGGCGGTTCCTCATTGGTGCGGTGACAGCCGCGCTGATGACGGTCGGGCTCCTGCCGGTCACCGCCTCGGCGGCCGTACAGGGTCCCGACCTCGCCCTCGGTAAGCACGCGACGGCCAGTGGATCGAATGGCGCCTACCCGGCGTCGAATGTCACCGATGGCAGCCAGCAGACGTACTGGGAGAGCTCCGGCGCGCTCCCGCAGTGGGTGCAGATCGACCTCGGGGCCCGGTTCGACGTCGACCAGGTGGTGCTGAAGCTGCCGAACACCTGGGAAGCACGGACCCAGACACTCGGCGTGCAGGGCAGCGCGGACGGAAGCAGCTTCAGCGCCCTGTCCGCTTCGGTCGCACGGGTGTTCACACCGTCGGCGGGCAACACCGTCACCGTCGGCTTCACGGCCAAGCAGGCCCGGTACATCCGGTTGCAGGTGACGGCCAACACCGGCTGGAACGCGGCACAGCTCTCCCAGGTGGAGGTCTACGGAGAGGACGGCGGGGACGATCCGGGCCCGCCGACGACCGTCGGATCCAACCTGGCACTGAACAAGCCGATCGAGGCGTCCTCGTACACGCAGAACTTCGTGGCGGCCAACGCCAATGACGACAAGCCCGGCACGTACTGGGAGTCGAACGGCTACCCGGCGACGCTGACGGTGAAGCTCGGCGCCGACGCCGACATCGAGGCCGTCGTCGTCAAGCTCTCCCCGGACCAGGCCTGGGCGGCCCGCACCCAGGGGCTCCAGGTCCTCGGCCGCTCCCAGTCCGCCACCGGCTTCACCTCGCTCAAGGACCGGGCCGACTACGCGTTCAGCCCCACCGGCAACCAGAACACGGTGACGATCCCGGTGACCGGGCGGTACGCGGACGTCCAGCTCAAGTTCTTCTCCAACACCGGTGCTCCCGGTGCGCAGGTCGCCGAGATCCAGGTCGTCGGGACCGCCGCCCCCAACCCGGACCTGATCATCTCCGAACTGACGTGGTCGCCCGCCTCGCCGTCCGAGAAGGACGACGTCACCGTGAGCGCCACCGTACGCAACGTGGGTACGGCGCCGGCCGCTGCGACAACGGTCGATGTCAGCCTGGAGGGCGTGGTCGCCGGCAGCGCGCCGGTGAGCGGTCTCGCCGCCGGCGCCTCGGCCACCGTTCGGGTCGACGTCGGCAAGCGGCCGATGGGCACGTACAGCGTCTCTGCGGTGGTCGACCCGACCGACACGGTCATCGAGCAGGACAACAGCAACAACAGCCGCACCGCCTCCTCGAAGCTCGTGGTCGCCCAGAGCCCCGGCCCGGACCTGGAGGTGCTCGGCAGCACCTCCAGCCCGGCGAATCCCGCGGTGGGCTCCGCCGTCAGCTTCACCGTTTCCGTGCACAACCGCGGCACCACCGCGGTGAGTACACCGACGGTGACCCGACTCGTGGTGGAGAGCACCACGCTGAACGGCAACACCGGCACGATTCCCGCCGGCGGCACGGTCAGCGTGCCCATCAGCGGGAGCTGGACCGCGAAGAGCGGTGGTGCGAACCTGACCGCCACCGCGGACGCGACCGATGTCGTCGCCGAGACGAACGAGAACAACAACGTCTTCTCGCGCACCATCGTCGTCGGCCGCGGGGCCGCGGTTCCGTACACCGAGTACGAGGCGGAAAAGGGTGACTACCAGGGCACGTTGCTGACGTCCGACAAGAAGCGCACCTTCGGGCACACCAACTTCGCCACCGAGTCCTCGGGCCGCCAGTCCGTGCGGCTCAACTCCACTGGCGAGTACGCCGAGATCACCTCGACCGTTCCGTCCAACTCGATCGTGGTCCGCAACTCCATCCCCGACGCCCCCGGCGGCGGCGGAACGGAGGCCACGATCAGCCTCTACGTCAACGGCACCTTCGCCCGCAAGCTGACCCTCTCCTCCAAGCACAGCTGGCTGTACGGTGACACGGACAGCCCCGAGGGTCTGACCAACAGGCCGGGGGGCGACGCCCGCAGGCTGTTCGACGAGTCCAACGCGCTGCTGGGCCAGACCTACCCCGCCGGTACGAAGTTCCGTCTCCAGCGCGACGCGGGAGACTCGGCCTCCTTCTACATCATCGACCTCGTCGACCTGGAGCAGGTGGCACCGGCGGCCGTCCAGCCGGCCGGCTGCACCTCGATCACCGCCTACGGAGCCGTCCCGAACGACGGGATCGACGACACGGACGCCATCCAGCGGGCCGTGACGGCAAATCAGAACGGTGCCATCGGCTGTGTGTGGATTCCGCCGGGGCAGTGGCGGCAGGAGCAGAAGATCCTCACCGACGACCCGCTGAACCGGGGCCAGTACAACCAGGTCGGTATCCGCGACGTCACGATCCGCGGTGCCGGCATGTGGCACTCGCAGCTGTACACCCTGACCCCGCCGCAGGACGCGGGTGGCATCAACCACCCGCACGAGGGCAACTTCGGCTTCGACATCGACGACAACACCAAGATCTCGGACATCGCGATCTTCGGCTCCGGCACCATCCGGGGCGGCGACGGCAACGCCGAGGGCGGCGTGGGCCTGAACGGACGCTTCGGCAAGAACACCAAGATCACCAATGTGTGGCTGGAGCACGCGAACGTCGGCGTGTGGGTCGGCCGCGACTACGACAACATTCCGGACCTCTGGGGACCCGGTGACGGCGTCGAGTTCACGGGTATGAGGATTCGCAACACCTACGCGGACGGCATAAACTTCGCCAACGGCACCCGTAACTCAACGGTGTTCAACTCCTCCTTCAGGAACACCGGCGACGACTCGCTGGCCGTGTGGTCGAGCAAGTACGTGAAGAACCCGTCGGTGGACATCGGTCATGACAACCACTTCCGCAACAACACGATTCAGATGCCCTGGCGGGCCAACGGCATCGCGATCTACGGCGGTTACGGCAACACGATCGAGAACAACATCATCTCCGACACCATGAACTACCCCGGCATCATGCTGGCGACGGACCACGATCCGCTCCCGTTCTCCGGGCAGACTCTGATCGCCAACAACGAGCTCTTCCGCACGGGCGGGGCGTTCTGGGGCGAGGCCCAGGAGTTCGGCGCCATCACACTGTTCGCGGCCAGTCAGGACATCCCGGATGTCACGATCCGGGACACCGATATCCATGACTCGACCTACGACGGGATCCAGTTCAAGTCGGGCGGTGGATCCGTGCCCGGAGCCCAGATCTCGAACGTCCGCATCGAGAACTCGGTCAACGGATCGGGGATTCTGGCCCATGGAGGTGCACGGGGCAGTGCGACCCTGACCGATGTGACCATCACCGGTTCGGCCGACGGCGATGTCGTGGTCGAACCCGGATCACAGTTCGTCATCAACGGCAGCACCGGCAAGGCGTCCGCCAAGAAGTAGCTCCGGTCCTCGGACCGGACACGACCCGTCCCCCGGTCGGCACGCCACCACGGCGCGCCGACCGGGGGAGCGGTGTCGGGCCTGACACGGCCCGCTGCCATCGTCTCAGCCGCGGAGGACCGTGCGAAGGAGCTGACCGAACTCGGCGGGATGCGTGGTCACGCCGGTGTGCCCGCCGGGGAAGTGCTGGAGTTCGGTGCCGAAACGCTCGGCCAGGAAGGCGGCCGGACGGTAGGGCAGCTCACCGCGTGAGTCATCACCGCAGCCGAGTACGAGCCGGTCCGACAGTGCTTCGAGCCCGTGGATGTCCGGGGCGTAGGACATGAAGGCGGGCACGATGCGCCCGACGAAGTACGGCAGGTTGGTCATCGTCTGCTCCGCCCGCGCCGCTGCCTGCGGCGGAAGCTCGACCGCGGCCGCCGGCTCAGCCGTGTCACCGTCCTTCTTCAGCCCCGCGGCGAAGACCGTCATCGCCGGCATGAGCCCCTCCGTACGGAACGTCTCTGCCACCCGTGCGATGAGCGCGCGATGCCCGGGGGCGTCCGGAAGGACCTCCACCATCGGCGGCTCGTGCGCCACGACGCGTTCGACGTGTCCGGGACGGGCGGTGAGCAGGTGCACGGCGACGATCGCGCCCGAACTTGTGCCGAAGACGCGGGCAGGCTCACCGGGCGAGAGCAGTTCCAGCACGCGGAACGCGTCATCGGCATGCTCGGTCACCCGCTGCTCGGCCCCGGGGTCGTCAAGCGTGCTGCGGGACATACCGCGTGGGTCATAGGTCGCGACGGTGTATTCGGCGGCCAGATCGTCGGCGACCGCGTCGAAGGACGCGGCACCGCCCGCCCCTCCGGGGATCAGCAGGAGAAGCGGGCCGTGACCGCGCACCTCGTAGTGCAGGGTCGCACCGTCCACGCGAAAGCGTCCGACGGTCGGTTCCGTCATGCGGAGTCCCCTTCCCGGGACGGCGGCCAGTGCTCCAGCAGGGTGTGCAGGGCGTCGAGGGCCCTGACCCAGGACTGCTGCGGGGAACGTGCGTGCGCGAACCCGCCCGCGGCCTCCAGGGCGACGAATCCGTGGAACGTGCTGCGCAGCAGCCGGACCGCGTCGGTGAGGTCGGGCTCGGCCAGTCCGTAGCCCCGCAGCATGCCGTAGGTCAACTCGACCGCGCGCCGCGGTCCGGGCGCCTTCGTGGCCAGCTCGGGATCGATCTCCATGGGGGTCTGCGTCGCCGTGTAGCGGCCCGGATGCTCGTGGGCGTACTCCCGCCAGGCATCCGCGAACGCGACCAGCGCGTCCCTGCCCGCGCGCCCGGCGGTGGCCTCCGCGATGCGCATGGTCTTCTCGTCCGCCGCGAGCAGCGCGATCCGCCCACGCAGGTCGTCCAGACCGCGGACGTGCGTGTAGAGGCTCGCGTCCTTCACCCCGAGCCGCCGTGCCACCTGAGACATCGTCACCCGGTCGAGCCCGACCTCGTCGGCCAGTTCGGCGCCCGCGCCCGTCACCCGTTCGACTGTCAGACCAGCCCGTACCATGCGTCCTCCCGTAAACCTAGGATCTCTAGATATAAACTAGGGATCCTAGGAATGGCAACCGGGAGAGGGGCCATCAGTCCTTGCGTCCTGTCGCGGCGACGGTGACGCCGAGGCCGATCATCGCGAGTCCGCCGGCGCCGCCGACCAGGGCGAGGCGCTGCGGGGAGCGGGCGAACCAGCTTCGCGTAGTGGCGGCGACCAGCCCCCACACACTGTCGGAAGCCACCGCGATGACATTGAAGACCAGACCGAGCAGCAGCATCTGCACCATGACGTGCCCCTGTGCCCGGTCGACGAACTGGGGCAGTACCGCGGCGAAGAACACGATGGTCTTGGGATTGGCCACGCCGACCGCGAACCCCTCCCACAGGGTGCGCAGACCGCCCTGGGCGGGGCCGTCACGGGTGAAGGCGGTGTGCAGCGAACCACGCTGCCGCACCGCCTTGACGCCGAGGTGCACGAGGTATGCGGCGCCCGCCAGCTTCAGTACCGTGAAGACGAGGACCGAACGCTCCACCACGGCCCCGACTCCCAGGGCCACGGCCACGACCAGTGCATAGGCTCCGAGTGTGTTCCCCACGACGGTGGTCAGCGCGGCACGGCGCCCGTGCGCCAGCGCCCGCCCGATCACGAACAGCACGCTGGGGCCAGGGATCACGATCAGCAGGAATGACATGGCTGCGAATGCCAGCAGTCGGTCGGTGGACACCATGGAACTCATGTAAGCACGGGAGCCGTTGACGCCCACAGC
This sequence comes from Streptomyces sp. NPDC091387, assembly GCF_044756945.1. Lineage (NCBI taxonomy): Bacteria > Bacillati > Actinomycetota > Actinomycetes > Kitasatosporales > Streptomycetaceae > Streptomyces > Streptomyces sp. NPDC091387. The sequence goes on from NZ_JBIVTZ010000006.1 coordinate 433,578, forward strand.
CCTTTTCCCGCGCGGACCGTGAGACGGCCGCTGCGAGATCGGGCCAGGTGTCCGAATTCGATATGCCCGGCGTTCCCCGTCGTGCAGGCCGGCGGCTCCCCGGAATGCCCGGCGCCGCGGACGTGGTCGTTTCCGGTGCGATCCGCGATCCACCGGAACACCCGCAGGTGCGACATGACCTGCTGCGCGGTGCCGGCCCGGCGGGCGGGAATGAAACGAAAAGAATACTAAGTAACCCACATTGGCGACAGTGGGGCCTCTCTCTATTTCTTCCGGACCGAACGTCCGGTTCAATGACTGCGAGGCCAGTCACGGCGCTCGGGGGGAATCTCATCAAGTCATCGGTCGAGGATTGAAGCCGCTGGAAGCGGAAAAGAATGTAGCGGGCTCGTGCAGGACACCTCATGCGAGCTCACCGCATCGGGTCGGATCTCATTCTCACCCAACCGCATTCACCCTCAAGGGTGCGTGGGTTCTTGGTATCAAATTCCGTTACGCCCCTGGGCTTTCGGCTTCCGTATGAAGCCGGCAGCCCTGGTTCCCCTTGCAGCGACGCAGGCGGCGCGGCCGGTCAGCATGTCCACGGAGGTGTTTCGGGTGTACGAATACGAACGACGCGCCGACGGCTGCATTCGCTCCGCGCGGCGATTATCGGCGAGGTACCACCACCAGAGGATTCTGCGTGTCCTCGCTTATCCTCTGCTCCTGGCGGCCACCTGCGTGGTGGCTGCCGGTTCGCTGATTCTGCACTTGGATCCCGGTCGGGTCAGCCCGCTCTTCCTGGTGGGTACGCTCCTCTACCTGACCGTGCTCGAACGGCTGATCCCGCACCGGCGCGACTGGCATCCCAGCAGGACCGAATGGCGCTGGTACGGCGTCTACTTCCTTCTCACCATGGCAGGCAGTGCCCTGGCACAGTTCGGGGTGACGACCGCGGTCGGGAGGATTTCGCCGGCCGATCCCGCGCTCCCTCTGTGGGCCGAGATCCCGGCAGCCCTCCTGAGCGGTTCGCTGGCCAGCTACCTGGTACACCGGCTGGGACACACCAACCCACTGCTGTGGCGGCTGCACGGTGTGCACCACGTACCGCAGAAGGTCAACGTCGCGAACAACGGCGTCAACCACGTCCTGGACATCGCCCTCGCCCAGGGCGCCGTCCAACTCACCCTGTCGCTGGCCGGATTCTCTCGTGAGTCCGTACTCGCCACGGGGCTGTTCGTGGCCGCGCAGGGCTACTTCGTCCACGCCAACATCGACGTACGCATCGGCCGGCTCAACCACGTCCTGGCAAGCCCCGAACAGCACCGACTGCATCACAGCACGGAGCTGTCCGAGGCAGGCCACTACGGATCCGACCTGTCGTGCTGGGACCACCTCTTCGGAAGTTTCACCTGGCGGTCGGGGCGTGAGCCGGCCGCGGTCGGTCTCTGCGATCCCACGTCCTTCCCAGGAACCGGCGAGATTCTCGGGAGCCTTCTCCATCCGTGGCGCCGTGTGAAGAGGACCGGGGGCGAAAGCGTCTGACCCCGGAACCCGGGCCCCCGGCCCTGCACCACTGACTTCGGCGCTGCCTCCCGGCAGCGCGTCCACCTGATGAGGAGTGTGCGAACTTGGCTGACGCGATCAATGACGCTTCTACGGGCAAAGTTGCGATCATCGGTATCGGCTGCCGCTTTCCCGGCGAAGCATCGGACCACCGGGCCTTCTGGCAGAACCTGTTGGACGGCAAGGACTGCGTCATCCCCACGCCCGCGGACCGTTACGACGTCAACACCCTGAAGAGCCGCCACCGGGACAAGCCCGGTCGCCTGGCGGGTGGCAGGGGTGGATACATCGAGGGTTTCGACGAGTTCGAACCAGCCTTCTTCGGTATCAGCCCCCGCGAGGCCGACCACATGGACCCCCAGCAGCGCAAGCTCCTGGAAGTGGCCTGGGAGGCGCTGGAGGACGGCGGCCAACGGCCCGCCGATCTGGCAGGCAGCGACACGGCCGTCTACGTCGGTGCGTTCACGCTGGACTACAAGATCCTTCAGTTCGCCGATCTGAGCTTCGGCACGCTCGCCGCTCACACCGCGACCGGCACGATGATGACGATGGTGTCGAACCGGATCTCGCACTCCTTCGACTTCCGCGGCCCCAGCCTCTCGGTCGACACCGCGTGCAGCTCCTCCCTGGTCGCAGTCCACCTTGCGTGCCAGAGCCTGAACAGAGGAGAGAGCGGTCTCGCACTCGCGGGCGGTGTACTGCTGCACATGGCACCGCAGTACACCATCGCGGAGACGAAGGGCGGATTCCTGTCGCCCGAAGGGCGTTCCCGCACGTTCGACGCCTCGGCCGACGGCTACGTGCGTGCCGAGGGCGTCGGCCTGGTCGCGCTCAAGCGTCTGGAGGACGCCCTGCGGGACGGGGACCCGATCCATGCGGTGATCGTCGGCAGCGGCGTCAACCAGGACGGCCGGACCAACGGCATAACCGTCCCCAACGGTGAGGCCCAGGTCTCACTCGTGCGACGGGTCTGTGCCGAGGCCGGCATCACCCCCGGTGATCTGCAGTACATGGAGGCGCACGGCACCTCGACGCCCGTGGGCGACCCGATCGAGGCCAACGCACTGTCCCGCGCACTCGCCATCGGACGGGCCCCGGGCGCCGCCTGCTACGTCGGCTCGGTGAAGGCGAACATCGGGCACACGGAATCGGCCGCCGGGATCGCCGGGCTGATCAAGACCGCCCTGGCCCTCAGGCACCGCCGGATCCCGCCCCACATCAACCTCGAAAGGATCAACCCCGCCATCGACCGGGCCTCCTCGCCGTACGACATCCCCACCCGGGTGACGGACTGGCCCGAGCACGAGGGGCCGGCGCGGGCCGGGGTGAACGCCTTCGGCTTCGGCGGCACCAACGCCCACGCGGTCCTGGAGGAGGCACCCGCGCACACGGCGCACCCGGCACCCACCCGGTCCTCCCACGCCTCCCGGCCCTTCCGGTCGCAGGAGCGGAGCTGGAGCATTCTCCCCCTGACCACGCGTCACCCGGACGCCCTCCCGCAGATGGCGCAAGGCATCAGCCGCGAGCTCGCGGGCGGCCACGGACCCACGGTCGCCCTTGACGACCTCGGTCACACACTCGCCCACCGGCGCCAGCACCTCGAATCGCGTCTCTCCGTCGTCTACTCCTCCAAGGAGTCCCTGGACGAGGCGCTGGACACCTATCTGCGGGGCGATCCGCATCCCCGGGTGGTGCAGGGGCGGCAACTGGACGCCCAGGACCGGCGACTGGTCTGGGTGTTCACCGGCATGGGCCCGCAGTGGTGGGCCATGGGACGTGGGCTGCTGGCGAGCGAACCCGTGTTCCGGGACGCGGTCACCGCGTGCGACCGGGAGATCCGGAAGATCGCGGGATGGTCCCTCATGGACGAGATGGCGGCCGACGAGAGCCGGTCGCGGATGGCGGAGACCTGGCTCGCACAGCCGGCCAACTTCGCTGTACAGATCGGTCTGGCGGCCCTGTGGCGTTCGTACGGCGTCCGCCCGGACGCGGTGGTGGGGCACAGCACCGGAGAGATCGCCGCCTTCTACGAGGCGGGCGTCTACTCGCTGGAGGACGCGGTCAGGATCGCCGTCCACCGCAGCCGTCTCCAGCACACCCTGTCCGGAACGGGCACCATGCTCGCCGTCGGCCTGCCCGAGGCCGAGGCCGACCGCTGGGTACGCCCCTACGGGGACCGGATCTCCGTGGCCGCCGTCAACAGCCCCGCCTCGGTCACCCTGGCCGGGGACGGAACAGCGCTGACCGCGCTGGCCGACGCGTTGCGATCCGAACAGGTCTTCACCAAGTTCCTTGCGGTGGAGGTTCCTTACCACAGCGCCGCGATGGATCAGATCAAGGACGAACTGCTTACCGCGCTGGCAGACATCGAGCCCCGTCCGGCGACGGTTCCGGTCCATCTCACGGGCCAGGAGGGCGTAGCCGAGCACGTCGAGCTGGACGCCGCCTACTGGTGGAAGAACGTCCGTGACCGCGTGCGCTTCCGCGCGGCCGTGGACCGGCTCGCCGACGACGGATACCGGCTGTTCCTCGAGATCGGCCCCCACCCGGTCCTCGGACACTCCATCCGCGAATGCCTGGAGGCCAAGGGGCGCACCGGTGTCTCGGTGCCCTCGGTGCGCCGCGAGGAGGACGAACCCGAGCGCTTCGCGGTGTCCCTGGCGACACTGCACAACTTCGGGCTCGGCATCGCGTGGGACGTACTCCAGCCCGTCGGGGAGACCGTCCCGCTGCCCCGCTACCCATGGCGCCGCGACCGTCACTGGACGGAGCCGGGCGCCGTCGCACAGGTCCGGCTCGGGCTGCTCGACCACCCCCTGCTGGGCCGCCGCACGGACCACACCGAACCGACCTGGCAAGCCCGGCTCGACACCGAGCGGCTGCCGTACCTCGCCGATCACCGCATTCAGGAATCCGTCGTGTTTCCCGCGGCCGGCTACCTGGAGATGGCCACACAAGCCGTGCGGGAGCTGACCGGCGGTACGGACGTCGTGCTGGCCGACATCGATCTGCGCAAGGCGCTCTTCCTCGCCGAGGACGACGTCCGCACGGTTCACCTCTCCGTGTCGTTGGAGGACGGCGGCTTCGTCGTCGCCTCCGCCGCGGCCGGTCCCGAGGCGGAGCGCACCGTGCACGCGAGCGGAGTGGTGCGTACCGCGCAGCGCCGCTCGGCCGGGCCGGCGCTGCACGCGGGCCCGATCAGGGAACGGAGCCTGCGTCGGCTGGACAATCAGGAGTGCTACGCCGCGCTGGCCGCGCTGGGCTACCAGTACGGTCCCGCCTTCCAGGCCATCGAGGAGGTCTGGATCGGCACCGACGAGGTCCTGGCGCGGATCAGTCCGCCCGCGGTGATCGGGGACGGCGCGGCGGGCCACCACATTCACCCGGTGCTGCTCGACGCCTGCTTCCAGGCTCTGCTGACGCCGCAGATCCTGGCCGGGGAGACAGCGTCGGCGGGTACCGGTATCCGGCTGCCGCTGTCGCTCGAGGAGATGAGCGTCTCGCCCGTCGGGGACCAGCCCCTGTGGGTGCACGGCACGGTGCGCCGCCACGACGGGGACGAACTGGTCGGCGACCTCGCGCTGTACGCCGAGGACGGGACGGCGCTGGGCCGTATGCGGGGTTTCCGTGCGGCCGACGTGGAGAAGGCCTCGGGGGCCGTCTCCCGGAGCACTGTGGACTCCTGGCTCGCGGAACCCGTCTGGACCGACCGCCCGTGGGCGGCGGCCTCCGCGGAAGCGGCGCAGGGTCCCGGCACCGAGGAGCCGCAGGACTGGCTCGTCCTGGCGGACGACGGGGGAGTCGGGGACGCCTTCGCGGAGATGGTTACCGCGCGCGGTGATCGCTGCCGCACGGTACGCGTGGGCGACCACGACGGCCGGTCGGCGGAGAACGGGAAGTTATCCGGTGCACCGGACTGCGCAGCCCTGCTGGAGCAGCTCTTCGCCGAGCTGGACCGGGACGGCGCGCCCTTCCGCGGAACGGTCGTGCACCTGTGGAACCTCGACCTGCCCGACCTCGCGGACTGTGAGCGCAAGGACCTGGCGCGGGCCGCGGACAGCGGCGCGTACTCCCTCGTCGCGCTCGCCAGGATCCTCCTCGCCCGGCAGGCCGGCGGACGGCTGCACGTGGTCACCCGCGGCGCCCAGCCCGTCTCACCGGGGGAAGGGGCCGAACCGCTCGGGGCGCCCGCCTGGGGCGTGACGCGCGTGCTCCGGCACCAGGAACTGGCCGGTCACCGTGGCAAACTCGTCGACCTCGACCCCGCACAGGAGCCCGGCGCACCCGGCGTCCGCGCGGACGCCGAGGCATTGCTGCGCGAGTTCCTCAGCGATGACGAGGAGGAGATCGGGCTGCGCGGCGACCGCCGGGCGACCAGCCGCATCCGGCCCGCCGAGGGGCTGACACGCCCGCTGCCGCTGCGCCTGCGGGCGGACGGGAGCTATCTCGTCACCGGCGCGTTCGGGGCGCTGGGCCGGCTGCTGTGCCGGACGCTGGTGAAGCGCGGGGCCCGTCGGCTCATCCTGATGAGCAGGACCCCCGTACCGGGGCGCGACGCCTGGCGGGCGACCGACCCTGCCACGGCTCAGGGCAGGGCCGTCGCTCTCCTCAGGGAGCTGGAGGCCGCCGGCGCACAGACGGTCCTGGCACCGGTCGACGTGACGGACGAGCACGCGCTGACCGCCTGGCTCGACGAGCACCGGCGGGGCGGAGCACCGCCCGTGCGTGGCGTGTTCCACCTGGCCGGCCAGGTACGGGACAGGCTTGTCGCCGACATGGACCGCCCCACGTTCGACGCGGTGCTCGACCCGAAGGCCGTGGGGGCGTACCTGCTGGACAAACACCTGCGGGACGAACCACTCGAACACTTCGTGCTCTTCGCCTCGATCGCCTCGCTGCTGACGACCGCGGGCCAGACCAACTACGCCGCTGGCAACGCCTTCCTGGACGCGCTGGCCCATCGGCGGCGTGCGCAGGGTTTGCCGGCCCTGAGCCTTGACTGGGGCCCCTGGGCGACGGGAATGATCGAGGAACTGGGCCTGGTCGACCACTACCTCCGCAGCCGGGGAATGAGCTCGCTGTCCCCGGGAGCGGGGATGACCGTACTGGAACGCGTCATCGGACAGGACCGGGCACAGCTGCTCGTCGCCACGGTCGTCGACTGGCCGACCTTCCTGGCCTGGTACGACTCCCCGCCACCGCTGGTCACCGAATTGGCCGCGGCCGCTCAGGAACACGCGGTGGAGGAGGGCGGCGGATTCCTCGACGCGTTCCGCGACGCAGGGGAGACGGAACGCCGTCGCCTGGTGACCGACCGGTTCACGGCGCTCACCGCCACGGTCCTCCGGGCCGCGGCGCACGAGATCGACCCCGCGGCCGGGCTCACCGGGCTCGGGCTCGACTCACTGCTCGCGATGGAGCTGCGCGCCAGGACACAGGCCGATCTCGGCATCGCCCTGCCCGTGGTCGCCCTGCTGAGCGGTACCTCCGTCGGCGAACTGGCCGGCCGGCTGTACGACGGCCTGGCAGAACGGGTGGCGGCGGGTAGCGCGGGGGAGAGCGACGCGACGGCCGTCGAGGTGTTCACCGACGAGCTGAACCACCCCCTGACCCAGAACCAGAAGGCGCTCTGGTTCCTCAAGCAGCTCAATCCCGACGGCTACGCGTACAACATCGGCGGCGCCGTGGAGGTGCGCGCCGAACTCGAACCCGAGCTGATGTTCGAGGCGGTGCGCACGCTCATCGCGCGCCATCCGTCACTGCGCGCCAACTTCCATCTGGAGGACGGCGTGCCGGTGCAGCGCACGACCTCCGGGACGGAGCCCGACCTCGGACTGTTCGACGTCCAGGGCCAAAGCTGGGAGGACATCCAGCGAACGATCATCCGCGAGTACCGCAAGCCGTACGACCTCGAACGCGACCGGCTGGTGCGGTTCCGGCTGTTCAAACGGGGGCCGAGCCGCTGGATCATCATGAAGGCCGTCCACCACATCGTCTCGGACGCGATCTCGACCTTCACCTTCATCGAGGAACTGCTCGCCGTGTACGAGGCACTGAAGCAGGGCCGGGAACCCTCGCTGCCGCCGGTGGGCGCCAGGTACCTGGACTTCCTCAACCAGCAGAACCGGTTCCTGGCAGGCCGCGAGGCCGGCGGAATGCTTGAGTACTGGCGCTCCCACCTGCCCGCCGAGGTCCCGCTCCTGGACCTGCCGACCGACCGGCCCCGTCCAGCGGTGCAGACACACAACGGCGCCTCGGAGTTCTTCGTCCTCGATGACGAGCTCAGTGCCCGGGTCCACGCGCTGGCACAGGAACACGGCGTGACGCCGTTCATGGTGCTGCTCAGCGCCTACTACGTACTGCTGCACCGCTACTCCGGCCAGGACCACGTCGTCGTCGGCAGCCCGGTGACCGGCCGTACCCACCAGGAGTTCGCCTCGGTCTACGGCTACTTCGTCAACCCGTTGCCGCTGCACGCGGACCTGTCCGCGGGCCCCACGGTCGCGGAGTTGCTGGAGCAGGTCCGCAGGACGGTCCTGAACGGCCTGGACAACCAGGAGTACCCGTTCGTCCTGCTGGTCGAGGAACTGGGGCTCCAGCACGACCCCAGCCGCTCGGCCGTGTTCCAGGCGATGTTCATCCTGCTCACCCACAAGGTGGCCACCGAGCAGTACGGATACCGGCTGGAGTACATCGAACTCCCCGAAGAGGAAGGACAGTTCGACATCACCCTGTCCGTCTACGAGGACGAGGCGGAGGGACGCTTCCATTGCGTGCTCAAGTACAACACCGACCTCTTCCTGTCTCAGACCGTGCGCCGCATGGCCTCGCACTACGTCCAACTGCTCGACAGCATGACGCGAGCGCCCGCCGAACTGCCCACCCCGAGGCTGGAGATGCTCGGCACACAGGAGCGCGAGCAACTGGTCACCGAGTGGAGCGGCGCCTCCCGGCTGCCGGCCGTCGCCGAGCGGCAGCCGGACCGGGACAGGCCGGTCCATCACCTGATCGGGGATATCGCCGCCGCACAGCCCGAGGCCGTCGCCGTCTCGGTACCGACCCTGCGGGGAGGCACGGCAGACCTGACGTACGGGGAGCTCGACCGCAGGGCGAACGCCAGGGCCCGGCGGCTGCGCGAGCTGGGCGTGTTGCCCGGTTCCGTCGTGGGGCTGTGCCTCGACAAGTCGCCTGAGCTGGTCGTCACCCTTCTCGCGGTGCTCAGGGCGGGAGGCGCCTACCTGCCGGTCCATCCCGATCAGCCGGCCGACCGCGTCGCCCACGTACTGGGCATCGCGGAGGCCGACCTCATCGTCGTCGACGACACGCGTGCCGCATGGGCCGAGGGCCTGCCGGCCACCGTGGTGACCCCGGCCGGGCTGCGCCCGACGGAGACGGAGGGGCCGGCCCCGCAGGGGACGGCCGACCTCGACTCGCCCGCCTACGTCATCAACACCTCGGGATCCACCGGCCGCCCCAAGGCCGTGCGGGTCAGCCATCGCAGCCTCGCCTCCGCGTACGGGGCCTGGTTCGAGGAGTACCGGCTGGCGGACGAGGCACGTGTCCATCTCCAGATGGCGGAGCCCTCGTTCGACGTGTTCACCGGTGACCTGGTGCGCGCCCTGTGCTCGGGCGGCCGCCTGGTACTGGCCGACCGGGACCTGATCTTCGACACAGCCCGGCTGTACCGCACGATGCGGACGGAACGGGTCGACTGCGCGGAGTTCGTCCCCGCCGTCGTACGGGGTCTGATGGACCACTGCGAGCGCGAGGGGGAACGGCTCGACTTCATGAGCCTGCTGGTAGTCGGTTCCGATGCGTGGAAGGTGGCCGAGTACGAGCGGCTGCGCGGTCTGTGCGGTGCGGCCACCCGGGTGATCAACTCCTACGGCGTCACCGAGGCCACCATCGACAGCGCCTTCTTCGAGGGGCCCGCGGACGGCCTCGAGCCCGGCCTGATGGTGCCGATCGGCCGGCCGCTGGCGAACAGCACACTCCATGTCCTCGACGAGCACGGCGAACCGGTCCCGCCCGGTGTGCCGGGCGACCTGTGGATCGGCGGCGAAGGCGTCGCGATCGGGTACGCCGGGGACCCGGACCAGACGGCGCAACGCTTCGTGACGTGGAACCTGAGCCGCGAGCCCGGCGCCGCACCGGTACGGCTGTACCGGACCGGCGACGTGGCACGCTGGGACACACACGGCCGGATGCACCTCCTCGGACGCAGCGACCACCAGGTCAAGCTGCGCGGTCACCGGATCGAGATCGCGGAGATCGAGTCGCATCTGACGGGCTGGCCGGGCCTCGCCCGCGCGGTGGTGGCCGTCCGCCCCGACGCCGCGGGGGACGCGACCCTCTGCGCCTACTGCGTGGCGGAGCCGGGGGAGGCGCTGGACCGGCGCGCCTTGCGCCGCCATCTCGCGGGAGCCGTACCGGCCTTCATGGTCCCCTCCCATGTCGTCGAGCTGCCCGGACTGCCGCTCACCCTGCACGGAAAGATCGACGTCGCCGCGCTCCCGGTGCCGGCCGTTGCGGACCGGCAGCAGTCGTACGAAGCGCCGGTGACCCTCTACGAACGGAGCATGGCCCGGCACTGGGAAGCCCTGCTCGGGATGGACCGGGCGGGACTGGGGGACGACTTCTTCGAATCCGGCGGCAGTTCGATCAAGCTGATCGAGCTCCTCCACCACCTGCGGACCGAGTTCGGCATCGGCGTCCCCGTCAGCCGCCTGTACCAGGCCACGACCCTTCACGGCATGGCCGCGGCCGTGGAGGACCTGGTCAACAGCACGACGTCCGAGGAACTTCCCTACCTGACCTTCAACCCCGGGCAGGGGCAGCCCGTTTTCTGCTTCCCCCCGGCGGGTGGCCACGCGCTCGTCTACCGCAGCTTCGCGGAGCAGCTCCCCCAGTACCGGATCGTCGCGTTCAACTATGTGCCCGGCGACGACAAGGTGGCCCGCTACGCGGACCTGGTGGAGTCCGTCGGGTCCGAGGGCCCCTGCCGGCTGCTCGGGTACTCGCTGGGCGGCAACCTCGCGTTCGAGGTGGCCAAGGAACTCGAGTCACGCGGGCGCGAGGTCTCGCACGTCGTGGTGCTGGACTCCCGCCGCATCCTGGAGAGGTACGAGCCTGGCGAGGAGGGCGTCCGGACCTTCGAGGCGGAGCTGGGCCGCCACCTGTACCAGCACACCGGCTCCGAGATCGTCGCCAAGACAGTGCTCGAACACGCGGCCGAGTATCTGGAGTTCTGTGGCAGAACCCCCAACACCGGGACGGTGGCGGCCTCGGTCGGCGTCGTGACCGACGAGGAGAAGGCAGGCCTCTACGCCGTCGGCGCCCCGGGCGCCTGGCACGGCAGCTCCACCGGCGGGACCCACGTTCTGCGGGGCTCCGGGACCCACGCCGACATGCTCGACCCCAAACACCTCCCGCGCAACGCCGCCCTGGTACGCGCCCTTCTCACGGGGGACGCGGACCATGCCGGATGAGGACGACTGGGACACCCCGCACCGCACGCCCGGCAGCGCTCCCCGCGTCATCGTCATCGGCGCGGGCATGGCAGGCCTGTCCACCGGCTGCTACGCACAGATGAGCGGGATGCGGACCCGCATCTTCGAGAAACACGTGCTGCCCGGCGGATGCTGCACCGCCTGGTCCCGTGACGGCTACCTCTTCGACTACTGCATCGAGTGGCTGATCGGCACCGCCGCGGGCAACGACGCCAACCAGGTCTGGCGTGAACTGGGCGCGCTCGACGGCAAGACGGTCAGGAACTTCGACCTGTTCAACAAGGTCGTCGACGAGGGCGGCAGATCGGTGACCTTCTGGAACGATCCGGCACGTCTGGAGGAACACCTGCTGCGCGTCTCGCCCGCCGACGCCCGGCTGATCCGCTCCTTCTGCCGTGACCTGAGGCGGTTCACGGAGATCGAGCTCTATCCGTTCCTGACCGCGCCCGCCCTGCGGACCGTACGGGAGAGAGCGGCGACACTGCGCACCGTACTGCCGGCCTTCCGCCTCTTCTGGCGCACCGCGGCCACGCCGATGCACCGATTCGCTGACCGGTTCGAGGACCCGCTGCTGCGCAGAGCCTTCCGGAACATCTTCTTCCAGGATCCCGAGGGCTTCCCCCTGCTCCCGTACCTGTTCAACATGGCCAGCGCCTACCACGGCAACGCGGGCTTCCCGCAAGGTGGTTCGCTCGGCCTCGCCCGGTCGGTCGAGGAGCGGTACACCGGACTCGGCGGGACGGTGACCTACCGCGCCCGCACCGAGAAGGTACTGGTGGACAACGACCGTGCCATCGGGATCGAGCTCCGCAACGGCAGGAAGTACTACGCCGACCACATCGTGTCGGCCTGCGACGGACACACCACGATCTACGGACTGCTGGAGGGCAGATACACCGGCCCGAGGATCGACAAGCTCTACACCGAACTGCTGGAACGCCCCGGAACGCTGTTTCCCGCCGTGGTCTCCGCCTTCGTCGGCATCCGCGGCGCGCTTCCCGCCGAGGACGCCCACAGCACCACCTACCTGCTCCCGCCCGAGGAGGCCGCCGAACTGCCGGGCGCGCTCCAGAGCAGCCTGGTGGTCCAGCTGCGGTCGCGCTACTCGGACGGCTTCGCCCCGCCCGGGAAGTCGGTGGTCCACTGCACCTACTTCAGCGACTACACCTACTGGAAGGCGCTGCGCCACAGCGACCGCAAGGCCTACTGGGCGCAGAAGCGCCAGGTGGCCGACTTCGTACGGCGGTTCCTGGAGAGGCTCTGGCCGGGCACGGCCGAGCGGATCGACCTGGTGGACGTGGCCTCGCCGGCGACGACCCGGCGGTACACCGGGAACCACAACGGTTCGATCCTGGCCTGGAAGGCGTTCTCCGACGCCGACGACGTATCAGCCGAGCTGGTCGGCAAGGACCGGATGCGGCTGCCCGGACTCAGCGGGTTCTCCATGGCCGGCCAATGGGTCGGCATGGGCGGCCTGATCCGTGCCGCGTCCACCGGCCGCTTCGCCACCCAGTACCTGTGCGAAGAACTGGGCCTCCCGTTCAGGGCGTGGGAGAGCTGCGGCACCGCTCCCTGGCACCCGGACAGGCTGGGGCAGCTGCCCCAGCTCGACCGGTGGTCCTCCAAGGAGGGAACCGGCGCGTGACGACAGAGAAGAACGGCCCCGTGACACGGGCGCCGCGCGACAGGCAAACCATGATCATCATCGGGGCCGGACTCGGTGGTCTCTCCACCGGCTGCTACGCCCAGATGAACGGCTACCGGACCCAGGTGCTGGAGATGCACGAGATCCCGGGAGGCTGCTGCACCGCCTGGGAACGCGGCGACTTCACCCTGGACGCCTGCGTCAGCTGGATGCTCGGCAGCGGCCCCGGCAACGAGATGCACCAGATCTGGCTGGAGCTCGGCGCGTTGCAGGGCAAGGAGGTACGCCACTTCGACGTGTTCAACATCGTGCGCGGACAGGACGGCAGAGCGGTCTACTTCTACTCCGACCCGGACCGGCTGCAGGACCACCTCACCGAGCTCTCGCCCGCCGATGCCAAACAGATCCGGGAGTTCTGCCGCCAGCTGCGCTCCTTCCGCAAGGCGCTGGCCGTCTACCCCTTCCTCAAACCGGTGGGGCTGATGGGGCGTGTGGAGCGCTGGCGCATGCTGGCCTCGTTCGTCCCGTACTTCAACGCGGTGCGCAAGTCGATCTCGGTGCTGATGTCGGACTACTCGGCCCGGTTCAAGGACCCGCTGCTGCGAGAGGCGTTCAACTTCGTCCTCTACGAGAAGCACCCGGCGTTCCCCGTACTGCCGACCCACTTCCAGCTCGCCTCGCACGCCAACCTCTCGGCGGGCGTGCCCGAAGGCGGATCGCTCGGCCTCGCCGAGTCGATCGAGCAGCGCTACCGGAGGCTCGGCGGCCGGGTCACGTACAACACCAAGGTCGAGGAGGTCGTCGTCGAGGACGACCGAGCCGTCGGCGTCCGCCTCAGCGACGGCCGTGAACTGCGCGCGGACATCATCGTGTCCGCCTGCGACGGCCCCACCACGATGATGAAACTCCTGGGGGGCCGCTATCTGAACGACGCCTACCGGCGGCTCTACACCGAGACCATCAACGAACCGGGCATGGTGTTTCCGGGCTACTTCACCCTCTTCCTGGGGCTCAAACGGCCCTTCCCCGAGGGCGACCCGTGCACCACCTACCTGCTGAACGAGGAACAGGCGGCCGAACTGACCGGCATCCGCCACCGGAGCATCAACGTTCAGTTCCGCAGCTGCCACTATCCGGAGCTCTCGCCGAGCGGGACGACCATCGTCTACGCTACCTACTTCTGCGACATCGCCCCCTGGCGCGCCCTGGACGAAGGCCCGGAACAGATCACCCGGAGCCGGGGCGGCCAGGAGCTCCACACGCTCCCCGTGCGGCACGGCCGCGGCTACTACGCGGCCAAACGGCGGGCACGCACGGCGCTCGTGAAGTTCCTGGAGGAGCGTTACCCGGGCCTTGAGGACGCCATCGCGGTGCGCGATGTGTCGAGCCCGCTCACCCAGGTCCGTTACACGGGCAACCACGACGGGACGGTCCTGGGGTGGCAGCCGTTCGTGGAGAGCGGCGAGACCCTGGAGGAACTCGTCAAGAAACACGGCCCCGGGCTTCCCGGCCTGGAGAACTTCTACCTCTCCGGCGTCTGGGCGACGACGGGCGGACTGATCCGGGCCGCCGCGGCGGGCCGGCACGTCGTGCAGTTCGTCTGCCGTGACGACGGCAGGCCGTTCACCGCTTCCCTCGACGAGACCCGGCCGCCGCCGACCCATCTCGTCATTCCGGTCGGAGGGCGCCCCGAGGGCTCCGCCGCGGCCCCTTTCGACCTCACCGGTATGGAACAGGAGCAGAAGTGAAGATCAAGGAGTGGGTCGTCCGCGAACACGTCGAGGGCGCTCCCGACGTCGACCGGATCTACGAGAAGATCGTCCGCGACATCGACGTGGACCTGGCACCCGACGAGATGCTGCTGAAGACGCGGTACGTCTCGGTCGATCCCTATCTTCAGGGCATCGCGCTGGACACCCCGCTCGGCCGGCACATGGGCGCCGACTCGATCATGGAAGTGCTGGAGGCGGGCCCGCGGGCCGCGCACCAACCGGGTGACCTGGTGCAGGGATTCGGCGGCTGGCGGTCCCATCTGGTCAGCGCGGGCGAGGAATCGCTGTGGCAGACGGGAACCTTCCCGATGGTGTTCCCCGCCTTCCGCCGCCTCGACCCGTGCTGGTACGACGACGCGCTGCCCCTGGCGACGGCGCTGAGCGCGATGGGCGGTCCGGGCATGACCGCTTGGGGCACGCTCTCCACGTTCCTCGACGCCGGGCCGGGAGACACCCTGGTGATCAGCGGTGCCTCAGGCGCGGTGGGGACACTCGTCGGCCAGCTGGCCCGGATCGCGGGCGCCCGTGTGGTCGGCACGACGTCGAGTCCGCAGAAGGCGGAGTACCTGTCGCAGCTGGGGTTCGACGCGGTCGTCGTCTACCGGCAGGGCGACAGCGCCGAGAGCGTGCGCGACGCGCTCGCCCGAGCGGCTCCCGACGGCGTCGACCGCTACTTCGACAACCTCGGCGGCGCCGTGACCGACGTGGTCTTCTCCCTGCTCAACGTGGGCAGCCAGGTGGCGGTGTGCTGGCAGTGGGCGACCCAGGTCGGCCAGGACGCGGTGGGACCCAGGCTCCTGCCGTACATCATGTTCCCGCGCGCCACCGTGCGCGGGATCTTCTCCCTGGAGTGGTTCACCGACGAGAACTGGCAGTCGCTCCACACCGAGCTGGGCGGCAGGGTACGGCGGGGGGAGGTCGTCTGTGACCACACCCTCCACCACGGCTTCGACAGCATTCCCGCGGCCTACGGGAGCCTGTACCACGACCGGGGGGCCAACCTGGGGAAGGTGCTTGTCGAGCTGTGACCGCAGGGCGAGGGCGGGAGCGCGCCGGCGCACGGAACGGTAGCGGGCGACCTCAGTACCCGTGAGCCCCCGCCGCCGTTCCTCCTTTCCTCCACCCCGATCCGTCCAACAGCCCGTTCTGTTCCCGTCGAACACGCATTGCCAGGAGGTACTTTGTCCGCCGCAGTAAGCACCAGCAAGAGTGCTGGTCCCGAACCATTGTTGGCCCCGCTCCACCGCATGGAGTTCGACATCCCTGGCCCGCCGCGGCTCACCGAGCTGACGGACGGGTCGCCGGCCTGGCTCGTCAGCCGGTATCCCGATGTCAGGCAAGTGCTCAGCGACAGCCGGTTCGGCCGCTCCGAGCTGTACGCGTCGGACGGGCCGCCCTTGGCCCAGCTGCCGGGGCTGGTCAACGACCCGGACCTGATGTTCAACCAGGACGGCCCCGACCACCTGCGACTGCGCCGCACCATGCGCCGCGCGTTCACTCCGAGAACCGTCGCCCGGTGGCAGCCCTGGATCGCGGCGATCGTGGAACAACTGCTGGACGGCCTGGCCCGCGGAGACGGGCCGGTGGACATCGTCGCGGAGTTCACGCTGCCGTTGCCGGTGGCCGTGATCAGCCGCCTGATGGGGCTCGACGCGGCCGCGCGTGAGCGGATGCGCCACTGGAGCGATCACGCGTTCACGGACGGTTCCCGCTGCGGTGACGAGGTGGGCGCGGCCATGGCCGAGTTCTCCGCGTTCGGCGCAGAACTGCTGGCCGCACGGCGACGCGATCCCGGGGACGACCTGGTGAGCGGCCTGGTCCGGGCCGCCGACGAGGAGGGCGGCATTCCCGAGGCGCAGCTGGTCAGCCTCGTCTGCGGGCTGGTGGTCGGGGGCCACGACAGCACGATGACCATGCTCGGGAACTCACTCCTGTACCTGCTCACCGAGCGACAGGAGGCCTGGCCGCTCCTGGCGGCCGCAGGGGAGTCGGCCGGCGCGGTGGCCGACCGCCTGCTCCACCTGATTCCCCTGGGCGACGACCGCGGGAGCACACGTCGCGCGACCGAGGGCGTCGAGGTCGGGGGCGTTCTCATCCCGGCCGGAGCGGTGGTCCTGGCGGACTGCGGAATGGCCAACCGTGACCCCGACGTCTTCCCGGCAAGCACGGCGGACGACCTGTTCGCACCGCTGGAAGCCCCCACCCTGTCCTTCGGCGCCGGACCGCACTACTGCCTGGGCGCCTGGCTGGCCCGGATCGAACTCCAACTGGCCCTGCACCGGCTGGCGGCCAGGTTCCCGGGACTCCGGCTCGCACAACCGCCACAATCCGTCCGCTGGCGCGTGGGGACCACCTCACGCAGCCCGGAACACCTCCTGGTGACCTGGACGCGGACGGAGCCGGCCCGGCGGCTTCCACACCCTGCGGCTCCGGGCGCGTGAGCGGGTCAGACCGGCTGCACGAGGCCGCTGACCGGATACGAGACGGTGTCCTGGGCGGGACGGGACAGATGGACGGCGGTGTGGAAATGGCCGTCCGTCTCCTTCCCCCGGGGGTCCTCGCCGGCCGCGGTCACCGCTTCGACGGCGAACTGCCGCTCCTCGTCACTGGTGAACCGACGCTGGACGAACGTAGGGGAAGCCGCCTTCTCCGTGACCAGTCCGAAGGAGTCCAGGCACTGCGCGATGGGCCGGTAGGAGCCGGTACGCAGCACCAACGCCGCCACCCACACCGGGGCGTCGGCCGATTCGAGAAGTGGCCGGAAGGTGCGCGACGACAGGAAGCTGGCCCCGCCGGTGACCGTGATCAGACGAACGCGCCGCGCCGCGCGCAGGAGGGCGGCGGACGGCGCCGCGACCTCCAGATTCTCGCGGAAGCCCTCGTCCAGCAGGCCCACCTCGCGAGCGTAGGCGACGGCATTGGGCGCCGCGTCGAGGCCGAACACGGGGACCGCGTCCGGGCGGCGCCGGGACCGGTAGAACTCGCGGTCCCAGGTGATCAGTTCACTGGTGGTCATCGCTGACGCCCTGGACGAGGTGTAGTGGCCGTACAGGTCGTCCAGCGTCAGATCGTGGTTCAGCAGGGCCGCGTTGATGCCGTAGGAGCAACAGATGTCCAGTACCGCTCCGCCTCCGGTTGCGCACACGCCGGTCGCGATCAGCCTGCGGTGGATTCCCTGGGCGTGGTGCGGGGTCCGGTAGCCCAGCGGCTGGAATGCGCGGAAGAAGGCCCGGGGGTCGGGCCGGTCGTAGATTTCGTCGAAGGGCGTCATCGACTCCTGAGCCCCGGGCATCGCATCGTCGCCCGCCCGCTTCTCGTGATCATTGCCCGTTTCGCCCGATGCCTGAACTGTCACACGCACTCCTCTGTCGGCCTGCCCCGCCCGCCGTCGTCCCGGTCAGCATCGGTCCGAAGGAGAAGGAACGGAACAGGCACAGAAAGGAACCGGCCAACCACCGGCCAGTGAAAGGGCGATCAGGCTTCAGCCCCGGCCCGGACGGCCCCGACGTTTCCGGCTGCCCGGACGTGCCGACCGCCAACACGCCCGGTTCGAAACGATGATGGACGCAATCGTCCGTGGATCCATACTGTTTCAACATCAACTGCTGTCCGATGAGGATGTGTTCGTCCCGGTGACATCACGCGTAGCCCCGATCCGGCCACTGCCCGAGCTGCTCCGGGAACATGCGCGCAGCTTCGGCTCGAAGGTCGCGTTCCAGGACCCCATGTCCTGTGTGACGTATGCGGATTTGGAACTACGCACGGGACGGCTGGCCGGCCATCTGGCCGGACTCGGGCTGCGGCACGGCGAGCGGGCGGCGGTCCTCCTCGGCAATCGCGTCGAAGCCGTGGAGAGCATGCTCGCTGTCACCAGGGCGGGCGCGGTCGGCGTGCCGATGGACTCGCGGAGCACGCGAGCCGAGCTGGCTCACATGCTGGACGACAGCGGAGCCCGGGTCATCTTCACCGACCGGTCCCATCTGGGCCTGCTGGGGCCGCTCCTGCCGGAGCACCCGCACCTGAGCGTGGTGCTCCTCCGGTCGGCGGGTGGCGACGCCGCGGTGGGTACGGAGCCCGGCACGTTCTCCTACGAGGACATGGCCGCCACCGAACCGTCCGTTCCCGCCCCGGACGACCTCGGGCTCGACGAGGTGGCATGGCTGCTCTACACCTCCGGGTCGACCGGCACCCCCAAGGGCGTGCTGTCCACACAGCGCAACCGCCTGTCGCCGGTGGCCGCCGGTTTCGTCGCCGTCCTCGGTATGTCGGCCGATGACCGGCTGCTCTGGCCGCTGCCTCTCCACCACGCCATGGGCCAGATCCTCTGCGTCATCGGGGTGACCGCGACCGGAGCGTCCGCCGTCATCCTGCCGCGGTTCTCCGCAGCGGACGTGCTGGGTCAACTGCGCCGGACGGAGAACCCGTTCACCCTGCTGGCCGGAGTGCCGGCGACGTACGCCAAGCTCCTCGACGCCGTACGCGCCGAGGGGCTGACGGCCCCCGCGCTCCGTGGCTGCGTCAGTGGCGGTGCGGCCGCCGGTCCCGTCTTCGAGCGGGCCTTCGAGGAGATCTGCGGGGTCCCGTTCCTCGAGCACTACGGGAGCACCGAGGCGGGGCCCGTCACCATGCCGGCACCGGGCGCCGCCCGTGCGGCCGGCTCGTGCGGCCGGGTGCTGCCGGGCACCCGGGTGCGTATCGGCGACGGCAGCGCGAGCAGCGCCGACGGCGGTGAAGCGTCGGGCGAGGACGAGTTGTGGGTCTCCGGGCCCGGCGTCATGGCCGGGTACCACGGCAGGCCCGACGACACCGCCCAGGTGCTGCGCGACGGGTGGTACCGCACCGGTGACCTCGCCCGGATCGACGCCCGCGGCGAAGTCACCATCACGGGCCGGGTCAGTGAGCTGATCATCCGCGCGGGCGAGAACATCCACCCCTCCGAGGTGGAGGCGGTTCTGCTGGCGCTGCCGGACATCAAGGACGCTGCTGTGACCGGCCGGACCGATGACGTACTCGGTGAGGTGCCGGTCGCCTATCTGGTCCCGGAGAAGGCCGGGGCACTCGACAGGAGAGCCGTCCTCGCCGCCTGCCGGGAGCAGCTGTCACCGTTCAAGATCCCCGCTGCTTTCTATGAGGTGGAGGGGATCCCGCGCACCGCCTCGGGGAAGGCCAAGCGGTACGCGCTCGCCGACCGCCCGGCGAGGCTCCTGGAGGCCGAAGCACCCTCGCCCGCGGGAATGGACGCGGTGGATCTGCAGGCTCTGGTACGGGGCGTGGTCGCCGGCGTACTGGACTGCGCCGCCGACGAGGTGGAGCCGGGCACCGCGTTTCGCGATCTGGGTCTTGACTCGTTGACGTCGACCGAACTGTCCAGCCGTCTGTCGGCGGCGACCGGTCTCTCCCTGTCCGAGGCCGCCGCCTTCGACTTCCCCACGGCGACGGAGATGGCCGCCCACCTCGCGGCTCGGCTCACCGGTGAACCGGGCGGCGCCGCGCCCACCCGCCCGGACGGAGACGGAACGGACGACGACCCCGTGGTGATCGTCGGGATGGCGTGCCGTTTCCCGGGCGGGGTGGAGTCCCCGGAGGATCTGTGGCGGCTCGTTGATGACGGTGTCGATGCCATCACCCCGTTCCCCACCGACCGGGGATGGGACATCGACGGGCTGTTCGACCCGGATCCCGGGCGGGCGGGCCGGACGTACGTACGCGAGGGCGGCTTCCTGTCCGGTGTGGACCGCTTCGACCCGGCCTTCTTCGGTATCTCGCCCCGCGAGGCACTGGCGATGGATCCGCAGCACCGGCTGCTGCTAGAAGTCGCCTGGGAGGCCTTCGAACATGCCGGAATCGATCCCGGTACGGTGCGTGGGACGGCTACTGGTGTGTACGCGGGGCTCATGTACAGCGACTACGCCGGGCGGTTCGCCGATACCCCCGAGCACGTGGAGGGGCATCTGGGTATCGGGAACGCGGGCAGTGTCGCCTCGGGCCGGATTGCTTACACGCTGGGTCTGGAGGGGCCGGCGATCACGGTGGATACGGCGTGTTCGTCGTCGTTGGTGGCTCTGCATCTGGCTGTCCAGGCGCTGCGCAGGGGTGAGTGTTCGCTCGCGCTGGCCGGCGGGGTCACGGTGATGTCGGGGCCCAGTTCCTTCGTGGAGTTCAGCAGGCAGCGTGCGCTGGCCCCGGACGGCCGTTGCAAGGCGTTCGGCGCGTCGGCGGACGGTACCGGGTGGGCGGAGGGCGCGGGAATGCTGCTGGTGACACGGCTTTCCCACGCCCTGCGGGCGGGGTATCGGGTGCTGGCTGTGGTACGTGGGTCCGCGGTGAATCAGGACGGTGCGAGTAACGGTCTGACGGCGCCGCACGGGCCGGCTCAGCAACGGGTGATCCGTCAGGCCCTGTCCGATGCGGGGCTGGAGCCCGCGGAGGTGGACGCGGTGGAGGCGCACGGTACGGGGACCCGGCTCGGTGATGTCATTGAGGCGGAGGCGTTCCTGGCGGTCTACGGTCGGGCCGGGGTGCGGGAGAACCCGTTGTGGCTGGGCTCGGTGAAGTCGAACTTCGGGCACACGCAGGCCGCGGCGGGCGTGGCTGGTGTGATGAAGATGGTTCAGGCGATGGAGCATGGTGTGCTGCCCCGTACGCTGCACGCGGACGAGCCCACATCGAGGGTGGACTGGTCCTCGGGCGCGGTGTCGCTGCTGACCAGGGCGGTGCCGTGGCCGCCGACCGGCCGGCCCCGGCGGGCGGGTGTGTCGTCCTTCGGGATCAGTGGGACCAATGCGCACGTGGTACTTGAACAGGCGCCCGCGGCGGACCGGTGCGCCCCGGACGGCGGCTTCGTGACCGGGCCGGAGATCTCTGCGGCGGCCGTGCCGTTCCCGGTGTCGGCGAGGAGTGCCGCAGGGCTCCGGGCGCAGGCCCGAAGGCTGCACGACGACGTGGCCGCGCGTCCCGGAGCACGGCTGCTGGACGTCGGGTTCTCGCTGGCCACGACCCGCGCCGCCTTTGAGCACCGTGCGGTGGTGGTTGCCGGTGACCGGGACGAACTGCTCGCTTCCCTCGGCGCGGTGGCCGAAGGAAGGCAGCGGCCGGGGGCGAGTACGAGTGGCCCGCGCCCGGCGGGCCCGGTCGTGTTCCTGTTTGCCGGTCAGGGCGGCCAGAGGGCCGGGATGGGCCGGGATCTGTATGAGGCCCATCCCGTTTACGCCCGTTCCTTCGACGAGACCTGCGCGTTGCTGGATCCGTTCCTGCCGAAGCCGTTGCGCGAGGTGGTGTTCGCGGACGACGGAGCCGAAGGACCGGAGGGGAGCGGGCTCCTGCACACGACACGGTTCGCGCAGCCCGCGCTCTTCGCCCTGGAAGTGGCCCTGTTCCGGCTGCTGGAGTCCTGGGGGGTATGCCCGGACATGGTGGCGGGGCACTCCGTCGGTGAGGTGGCGGCGGCACATGCCGCGGGGGTGCTGTCCCTTGCCGATGCGTGTGCGCTGGTGGCGGCGCGGGGTCGTCTGATGGACGAACTGCCCGCGGGCGGGGCGATGGGAGCGGTACGGGCCGACGGGAACGAGATCGCCGCGTATCTCGCCGGCAGGGAGCGGGAGGTGGACATCGCGGCCGTGAACGGCCGCTGGGTGGTCGTCTCCGGTGACGAGCCGGCGGTGCTGGAGGTCATGGCGTACTGGCGCGGGCAGGGGTGCGAGACCAGGCGGCTGCGGGTGAGTCACGCGTTCCACTCCGCGCGCATGGAGCCCATGCTCGACGCGTTCGCCGTGGTGGCACAGGGGATTACCTACTCCCGGCCCGTGCTTCCCCTGGTGTCGGCGGTGACGGACCGGTCCGCGACGGACGCGGAACTGTGCTCGCCCGGCTACTGGGTGGACCACGTACGCCGCCCGGTCCGCTTCACCGACACGGTGCGGGATATGCGGGAGCGGGGCGCTACCCACTATGTGGAGCTCGGCCCGGACGGTGTGCTCTCGGGCATCACACGGGACTGCCTGTCCGACATGCAGGCAACCGTGCCGGTGACGGACGAAGCCGCGCCCGCACCCCTGGTCGTCCCGGTACTGCGAGGGCCCCGGCCGGAAGCCGAGGCGCTGCTCACCGCCGTCGCCGCACTGCACGCCCACGGTGTGAGCGTCGACTGGCACGCCGTCTTCGCCGGACGCGGCGCACTCCGTACGGGACTGCCCAGGTACGCGTTCCAGCGCGGGCGGTACTGGCTGGAGGCCGACCGGCCGGAAGCCCGGACGGAGCTGGACGCCGAGCTCCACCCGTTTCTGCGTTCCGCCACGTCGACAGCGGATGACGGCGGCCTGCTGCTGAGCGGCGTGCTGTCACCGCGTGACCACCCCTGGCTGGCCGACCATGGGGTGCTGGGCGCCGTGCTGCTGCCCGCGACGGCGTTCGTCGACATGGCAGTGCACGCCGGAGACCGGGTGGGCGCCCCCGTACTGGAGGAACTCACCCTGACGGCGCCTCTGGCGCTGTCGTCCGACGAAGCGGTCGAGCTGCAGGTGAAGGTGGCGCGACCGGATGAGGACGGGCGGCGAACAGTGGTGTTCCACGCACGGCCGCGCACTCCCGGGTACGAAGGGCCCTGGAACCGCCACGCGTCGGCAATCCTCGCGTCCCGGGAGCTGCCGGAGCCCGCGGCCGCGGCCGTGCCCGGTCCGTGGCCGCCCGCGGGCGCGGTCGCCCTGCCGCTCGGGGCAGGGCCCGGTGAAGGCTTCTACGACCGGCTCGCTCATGGCGGGCTCCGCTACGGTCCGGCGTTCCAGGGTCTGCGGGCCGCCTGGCGGCTGGGCGATGACCTCCTGGCGGAGGTCGCGCTGCCGGAGGAAGAACACGGCAACGCGGGCCGGTTCACCCTGCATCCGGCCCTCCTGGACTCGGCGCTGCACACCATGATGCTCGGGGGAGTCACGCCGGCGCCGGACGACAGCGGCAGCAGCGGCAGCGGGGTGTCCCTGCCGTTCGCCTGGAGCGAGGTGCGATGTCACGCGTCCGGTGCCCGCCGGCTCCGGGTGCGTGTCTCGCCGACGGCGCAGAGCGGAGCACGGCTGGAGCTGACCGACGGGTCCGGCGCGCCCGTGGCCACGGTAGGGTCCCTGGTCCTGCGGCCGCTTCCCCGCGAGCAGTTGAAGGACGTCCGGGCGCACGGCGACTGCCTGTTCCGCCTGGACTGGATGCGCCTGCCCGATTCCCCCGTCCCGGCTCCGGCGCCTCGGGTGTGGGGTCTCCTGGGCGAGCCGGGACCGTGGCTGCGCGGCGCCCTTCTTCCGTCGGGCGACGGGCCGAAGGCGTATGCGGATGTGGCCTCTGCTGGCGCCGACGCGCCGGATGTCGTCATCGCCTGTCCGCCGCTCACCGGGGTGGAGGGAGTGGACCGTGCGTCGGCCGCACACCGCATGGCCGGATGGGCGCTGCGGCTCGTGCAGGACTGGCTGGCCGAGGAGCGCCTCAGTAACTCCCGCCTGGTCGTCCTCACTTCGGGCGCCGTCGTCACAGGACTGGAGAGAGCCGCCGGCGCCGTGAATGGCGATGCCGCTCTCGTCTGCGCGCCGGTATGGGGGCTGCTCCGCTCGGCGCAGACGGAGAATCCCGGCCGGTTCGTCCTGGTCGATGTCGACGGCGCCGCCGCATCCGAGACGGCCATGGCCCAGGTCCTGGCGAGCCGGGAGCCGCAGACGGCCGTGCGGGAAGGAGCCGTCCACGTACCGAGGCTGGTACACGCCTCCGGCGCAACGGCGCAGGAGGGTCCGTCGCGCCGCATGGCCCCCGGGGGGACCGTCCTGATCACCGGGGGATCGGGCTCCCTGGGCGCCTCCTTCGCCCGCCACCTCGTGGTCGAGCAGGGTGTACGCCACCTGTTGCTCGTCGGGCGGCGCGGAGCCGCCGCGCCGGGGGCTGTCGAGCTGCGTGCGGAGCTTGCCGGGCTGGGTGCCGAGGTGACGGTGGCCGCGTGCGACGTCGCCGACCGCGCCGCGCTCGCCGCGCTCCTCGCCACTGTGCCGCAGGAGCATCCGCTGACCGGCGTGGTGCACACCGCGGGTGTGCTGGACGACGGTGTGATCGCGGCGCTCACACCGGAGCGCATGGACCGTGTGCTGCGGCCGAAGGTGGACGCGGCGGTTGCCCTGCACGAGTTGACCCGGGACAGCGACCTGGCGGTCTTCGCCCTGTTCTCCTCGGTGGCCGGTGTGTTCGGATCCGGTGGCCAGGGCAACTACGCGGCGGCGAACTCGTTCCTGGACGCGCTGGCACAGCACCGCAGGAGCCTCGGTCTGCCCGGCACCTCTCTGGCCTGGGGCCCTTGGCAGCAGACCGGCGGAATGACCGCCGAGCTCGCAGGTGCGGATCTGCGCCGGATGGCCCGCTCCGGCCTCGTCCCGCTGCGGACCGATGAGGGCCTCGCGCTCTTCGACACCGCCGTCGGGAGCGGGGACGCCGTCCTGGTCGCGGCACGCCTGAACCCGGAGATGCACGGGACCGCCGATGCGCCCCTCTCCCGTCTGCCAGGCCGCGGGCGCGTCCGCCGGACACCCGCGGAGCCCGAGGCCCGCGTTTCCCTGCGACGACGGCTGGCCGGCACGCCGTCCGCCGAACATGGCGCACTGCTCCTGTCGGAGGTACGGACGGAAGCCGCCGCGGCGCTCGGATACACAGCGGGACAGTCCGCGGTCGAGGCGGACCGCCCACTGGCGGAGCTGGGCCTCGACTCACTGGCCGCGGTCGAACTGCGCAACCGGCTCGCGACGATGACGGGCCTCGCCCTGCCCGCCACGCTCCTCTTCGACCACCCCACACCGCGCGCGGTCGCCGCCCACCTGGAGGAACGCTTTTCCGGGACTGCCGCGGAAACTCTCCCCGCCCCGATCGCGGCCCGCACGGCCGGTGCGACGGGCGGAGCCCCGGAAGGGACTGCGAAACCGGGTGGTGCCGATTCCCTGTCCGCAGGGGACGCCGATTCCCTGTCCGCTCTCTTCCGTACGGCGTGCGCCCTCGGCAGGGCATGGGACGGCATGGCACTTCTGACGATCGCCTCCCGCTTTCGTGAGGTCTTCGACAGCGCGGAAACCCTCGGTACCCTGCCCGAGGCTGTCAACGTCGCGTCCGGCCCCGCCCGCCCCCGGCTGATCTGTTTCCCGGCGCTCAGCGCGCTCTCGGGTCCTCATGAGTACGCCCGCTTCGGGTCGTCCCTCCAAGGGCTGCGGGACGTCTCGGTGCTGCCGAATCCGGGATTCCTGCCGCGCGAGGCCCTGCCCGCGACGCTGGAGGCCTTCGTGTCGGCGCAGGCCGCCGCGGTTCTCGCGTGCTCGGGCGACGAGCCGTTCGTCCTGCTGGGGCGCTCGGCCGGCGGCTGGGTGGCGCAGGCCGTTGCCGAACACCTGGAACGTGCGGGCGTGCGCCCGTTTGCCGTTGTCCTGGTCGACACCTTCCCCGGGGACAGTGTCAGCGGCGCGCAGGACGGGCCCGCGCTCTCTGCCATGACTGTCGCAATGCTCGGCAAGGCTGCCCAGTTCGCCTTGGCGGAGACCGACCGGCTCACGGCGATGGCCGGCTATCTGGACCGGTTCTCCGGCTGGGAACCGGCGGAGCTCTCGGCGCCCACGCTCTTCGTCCGCGCCGGGGACGATCTGCCGGGCATCGAAGCGGCGGAGCCGTGGAGTCTGCCGCACTCGGAAGTCACCGTGCCGGGCGACCACTTCAGCGTCCTGGAGGAGCATGCCCGTACGACCGCCCTCGCTGTCCACGCGTGGCTCTCCGAGCACGCTGGCCCTGAATCCTGCCCTGAGTGATTCCCGCCCTGATTCCGTCCCTGATCCCGGAGCGGCTGATCAGCAGCCCGTAGGTGTCGCTGTGCGCGCGGCCCGTCGGCCGGGCTGCACGCACCCGGGGGCGGGCGGCGCCGTGAGCCGGGCTGTACGTGCTCGTGGCGTTGCGTCGTTGACGGGCGGGCGGTGACCAGTTGGTCCGGTCAGTGATGACGGAGGGCGCGCTCGGCTCTGCGGACCCGTCGGTCAGGCGTATGCGGATCTTCGGCAGGGAGAGGTCGGGGGCCAGCTTGGAGCCGGGGTACTAGTAGTGCTTGGTCACGTGCGGTCTGTGGTGGCGTGTCTTCTTGATCGGTCGTGTCGTTGACCGGGTGTGCTGAGTGAGGAGTTGGCTGCGGTCCGGTGTGATCTGGAGGACTTCGCGGCGGAGATGTTCGAGCCGTGCGCGCGGGCGGATCAGCGGCGGTGGGGCGGGGTCTATCTGCGGGGCCTGCTGCTGGACGGCGCGCGCAAGTCGGTGGAGCCGATGGCCGCCCGCCTGGGCGAGGACGGGAACCGGCAGGCCCTGGCCCACTTCGTGACCTCCAGCCCGTGGGATGCGGCGCATGTGCGGGCCCGGCTGGCCTGGCGCATGCAGCCGGTCATCAAACCCACCGCGCTGGTCACCGATGACACCGGGTTCCTCAAGGACGGGGAGGCGTCGGCGTGCGTGACCCGGCAGTACACCGGCACCGCGGGCAAGGTCACCAACTGCCAGGCCGGGGTCTCGCTTCACCTGGCTTCCAACGGTGCCTCGGTGGCGGTGAACTGGCGTTTGTTTCTGCCCGGGAGCTGGGATCCCGCCTCAAGGCCGATCCGGTCAAGGTGGCCCGTCGCGACAAGTGCACCATCCCTGCCCAGGTCGGGCATGTCGAGAAGTGGCAGCTGGCCCTCGACATGATCGACGAGACGCGGTCCTGGGGCATCGAGGTGCCCCAGGTCATCGCTGACGGCGGCTACGGGGACACCGCCGCCTTCAGGCTCGGCCTGGAGACACGAGGTCTCGACTACGTGGTGGGCATCTCGACCACGACCACCGCGCAACCCGAGAACGCACAGCCGTGCACCCCGGCCTACTCCGGCCGCGGCCCACATCCGGTTCCGGCCTACCCCGAGCCGGCCCAGCGGGTGAAGAGCCTGGTCATCGCGGCCGGTAAGTAGCTGTTGTCGTTCCGATCGTGCGGGGTGGGCGTCGAACGGGAGTCTCGATCGGGTGACCGTGGCCGGCTGCGGGCGTGAAGGCAGGGCCTCTTGGTAGCTCGGGGTTGCGAAGCCAACCGAGATCCAGGAGACCCTGTTGCCGCAGTTGTACGTGCTCGCGCCGGTGGAGTTCAACTCGGCTGCTCTGTGGTGTGATTGTGTCGCTCACCGGTTCGGGAATGCGGCCGACCATCCGGAGCGTGTTCGGCGGTATCCCTCGGACATGACGGGCGCGGAGTGGTCGGTGGTCCGGCCGCTGCTGCCGGTGCCGGGCTGGCTGCGAGGTCGGGGCGGGCAGCCGGAGGCGTACTGCCACCGGGCGATACTGGATGCGATCCGCTATCTGGTCGACAACGGGCAATGCCGTTGCTTGAGGGGTGCAAGTAGTTCCTCTCCCGGGCACGGTGACTGCCGGGGTGCTGGTTCGTTGACCGGGCATGCATCCGTGGATCG